>CAYMJU010000121.1:0-5873 GCA_964390555.1 uncultured Acidimicrobiales bacterium
CGTCGTTCTCGTCGATCACGACCACCGCGGCCAGTCCATCGACGGGAGCCCATACCGAATGCCGGGCACCAACCATCGAGAAACCGGCTCGACCGCGGGCCCAGTCGCGAGGCGCCAAACCGACCCCGACCCCGGCGCGGCGCATGGCCACACCGACCGTTCGGGCCCGGTCGACCGACGGCGAGACAACGAGTACCGGGCCGAGCGCCGCGGCGGCCATGGCGATCGACGTCTCGTCGACGGCCGGTGGGACTCGAACGACGATCGGTTCGTCGCCTACCCGCCAGCGGGCGAGGGCGTCGGCCACCAAGCGGCCGACCTCGTCGATCGGTTGGGGTACCAGACCCGGGCGGGGCGTTCCGGGCAGGTGGCGCACCACCGTCGGCGGTGATGCCGCCGCCAAGATCGACACCGAGGAGCCGACCCACCGCCAAGCCGCCCACTCCGCCAGCTCGATCAACTCAGCCGGCGGACCCCAGCCACTCAACTTGGCCAGCGGCCGTAGCGTCACCCCCGGAGGCGGCTCGACTCCCGCGGCGACCACCCACCCGCCGACGCGACGACCGTGCAGCACCACCCGGACCCGAGTGCCTACCGTGGCGGCCAGGCGGCGGTCGTCGGCCGGCCACTCCTCGGGCACCAGATAGTCGAAAACGCGCCGTATCGCCGCCTGATCCGGCCGGACCGTGACGACCACAGGCGACGCCTCACCCGCGGGCGCGACGCCCGCGGACGTCACAGGCCGAGGGCGCTCTTCAGGTCGCCGACCCGGTCGGTTCGCTCCCACGTGAACGCGTCGTCCGACGCCGGGCGGCCGAAGTGACCGTACGCCGACGTCGCCCGATACATCGGGCGACGCAGATCGAGGTCGCGCAGGATCGCGGCCGGGCGGAGATCGAAGATGTCGCTCACGGCGGTCTCGATCGCATCGACGGACACCCGTTCGGTGCCGAACGTCTCGACCAGCACCGACACCGGCCGGGCCATGCCGATGGCGTACGCGACCTGCACCTCGCAGCGCGACGCGGCGCCCGAAGCGACGACGTTTTTGGCCACCCACCGCGCCGCGTAGGCGGCGGACCGGTCGACCTTGGATGGATCCTTGCCCGAGAACGCCCCGCCTCCGTGGCGGGCCGCGCCACCGTAGGTGTCGACGATGATCTTGCGGCCGGTCAGCCCGGCGTCGCCCACCGGGCCACCGATCACGAACCGGCCGGTCGGGTTGACGAACACGTCGTAGTCGTCGTCGGCGAACTCGGCCGGCACGACGGGACGGATGACCTGGTCGATCAGGTCGGGTCGGATCATCGAGTCACGGTCGATGCCGTCGTTGTGCTGGGTCGAGATCAGCACGGTCTTCAGCCGTACGGCGCGGTTGCCCTCGTACTCGAAGGTGACCTGGGTCTTGCCGTCGGGGCGCAGGTAGGGCACGGTCCCGGCCTTGCGGACCTCGGCTAGCCGCTCGGCGAGCCGGTGCGCCACGTGGATGGGCAACGGCATGAGGACGTCGGTCTCCTCGCACGCGTAGCCGAACATCATCCCCTGGTCGCCGGCGCCCTGCTTGTCGAGTTCGTCGAGCTCGCCCGAGGATCCGGAGCGGACTTCCTCGGAGTCGGTGACACCTTGGGAGATGTCGGGCGACTGCTCGTCGATCGACACCATCACGCCGCACGTGTTGCCGTCGTAGCCGAACGACTCGCGGTCGTAGCCGATCCGACAGATCGTCTCGCGCACGATGCGCGGGATATCTACATAGGCCTTTGTGGTGATCTCACCGGCCACCACGGCCAGGCCCGTGGTGACGAGCGTCTCGCAGGCAACCCGGCTGGTCGGGTCCTCGGCGAGCAACGCGTCGAGCACCGAGTCCGAGATCTGGTCGGCCATCTTGTCGGGATGGCCCTCGGTGACAGACTCGGAGGTGAAGGTCCAGCGTCTCACGGCACGCTCCTGGTGGTTCGGTATCGAATCGGGTGTCGAGACTCGAGCGGCGGGCCACTCAGCCGCGGTCCCGGCGTGCACGATAGGCCGCGACAGCGTCGAACACTGCCGCCGCCACCGCCCGTTTGTCGGCCAACCCGACGGTCTCAATCACCCCATCGGCTGACAGGATCGTCACGGCGTTGGTTTCGTGGGCGAAGCCGACGCCGGGGGCCGACACGTCGTTGGCCACGATGAGGTCGGCGCCCTTGCTGTGCAGCTTGGCCGCAGCGTTGTCGAGCACGTCGTCGGTCTCGGCGGCGAACCCGACCACGGTCAGGCGCTCGGGCTTGGTCCGCCCGACGTCGGCGAGTATGTCCAACGTCGGAACCAGCACGATCTCGGGTGCACCCTGGTGCTTTTTCAACTTGTGCTGCGCGACCGACGCTGGACGGAAGTCGGCGACGGCGGCGGCCATCACCAACATGTCGGCATCGATCGCCGCGGCGGTGACTGCGGCGTGCATCTCGGCCGCGGTCTCGACCGCTATGACCGTGTGGGGACCCGGAAGGGCCGCCGGAACGGTGGCGACGAGCGTCACCCGTGCACCCCGGGCCGCGGCCTCGGCGGCGATGGCCAGGCCCTGCTTGCCCGACGACCGGTTGCCGATGTAGCGCACCGGGTCGATTGGTTCTCGGGTGCCGCCGGCGGTGACGACGACGTGCTGGCCGACCAGGTCGTCACGACCTTCACCGAGCACTCGCTCGACGGCCGCGACCACCGTGGCGGGGTCGGCCAAGCGTCCGTGGCCCATGTCGCCGCCCGCCAGGCGACCCGATTCGGGCGGCACGACGTGCACGCCGCGCGACACCAGGACCGCCATGTTGTCCTGAACCGATGGGTGCTCCCACATCTCGGTGTGCATCGCCGGCGCGACGACCACCGGCGCGCGTGTCGCCACGAGAGTGGCGGTGAGCAGGTCGGCCGATCGGCCGGTGCGCAGGTCCGACAGCAGCCGAGCGGTGGCCGGGCAGACGAGGACCAGGTCGGCGCCTTGACCCAGCCGGGTGTGGGGAATGGGATCGGCGTCGTTCCAGAGGCTCGACCTCACCGGTTCGGAGGCCAGGGCCGAGAACGTGGAGTCGCCGATGAAGTGCCGCGCTCCCGACGTGAGGACGGGCACGACGTGTGCGCCGGCATCGACCAGGCGCCGGCAGACCTCGACGGCCTTGTAGGCCGCGATACCGCCGCAGACGCCGAGAACGATTCGCTTCCCCGCGAGTGACCCGGACATCGTCGCAGCGGCCGAATCGCGAGCGGAACTCAGGCCCCGTCGTCGGTGGCGGGTTCGCGGGCCAGCTCGGTCAGGTCGACGTCGGGCTCGGGCGGCGGCTCGCCCGCCACGATCTTGTCGGCAGCGATCTCGGCAAACGCGATCGACAGCGGCTTGCGAGCCGTGCTCGTAACCTGCGGCGGCACCGACGCGCCGAGGCCTTCACCGAGGTGCACGAAGTAGGCGTTGATCTGGCGGGCCCGCTTGGCACTCAAGGTGACCAGCCGGAACTTCGAGTCGGCACGCTCGAGCAACCCCTCTACCGGCGGTTGCATCATCGTGTCGTGTTCGTGCAGCAGCATGGACGCTCCTCTTGGCCAACTGATTAGGTTATCGGACCCGGTCGCCTAGTCCTTGCACCCACGGTCGCCGCGGGCCAGGTCGACGAGGGCGGCGATCTCGGCCACGGCCCGATCGACGTCATCGTTGACGACCATGGTGTAACCCAGCGTCTCGGCCCGGCCCCGTTCTCGGTCGGCCGCCGCGAGCCTCTCGGTGATCAGCTCGCCCTGGTCTCCCCGGGTTTGCATACGGCGACGCTGATCGTCGCGCGACGGCGCATCGACGAACACCAGCAGCGGCTCGGCGACAGAGGCCATGACCTGAGCGGCGCCGTTCACGTCGATCTCGAGCAACACGTCGCTGTCTCCGGCTGCCGTCGGCATCGGCGTGCCGTACCAGTTGCCGAAGTGGTGGTCCCACTCGAGGAGCTGTCCGGCTTCGATCGCCGCTTCAAAGGTGCGGACATCGACAAAGACGTAGGCGTCGTCGGGCTCGCCGGGCCGCTGGGCGCGGGTGGTCCAGGACCGGCTGAGCCAGAGCCGGTCGTCAGCGGCGACCAGGCGCTCGACGATCACACCCTTGCCCACACCGCCGGGGCCCGACACCACGATCACCAACGACACAGGAGTACCGGGCGCGATCAACCGAGCAGTTCGAGCAGCTTGGCGCGCTGATTGCGACCGAGCCCGGCAAGTCGACGGTTGTCGGCGATCCCCGCCTCCTCGAGCGCGCGGCGAGCCCTGACCTTGCCCACACCGGGGAGCGACTCCGCCGCGGCCAGCACCTTGGTCTTGCCGACGACATCGTCGGTCTCGGCGCGTTCGAACAGCTCGACGAGGGAGATCGAACCCATCTTGACGAGGCTCTTCAGCTCGGATCGGGCCCGGCGAACCTCGCCGGCCTTGGCCAGGGCTGCGTCGCGCTGCTCAGAGGACATCTGCGGAAGATTCGCCATCCCCCGACCCTACCCGTGGGATGCGGGAAGTCTCGACCGGGGCCTCCCATGGTGACACCGGTAGGAGAGCCGATAGGCGAGCCTTCCAGTGTGACAGTGGCGGTCTCTCGACGTCAGGTCCGCACCGAGCCACGCCGGACGGCCGTGGCCGGCGGAGAGGGCTCGTCGGTGAGGTCGAGGATCGGCGGCACCACGACCTGACCGCCGGTGAGGGCATGAAGGTTGGCGCCGACGGTCTCCACCGGCAGATCGAGCGCCCGGAACGCACGGTGCAAGGCATCGACCTCGCGGGGCACGACGTTGCCATCGCTACAGGCGATGGCAACGAGGAGGAGGCCGACGTCCTCACGGGCACCGACGTCGAGCGCACCGACGTCGAGCGCGGCCAACTTGCCGCGCTCCGGTCCAACTTGGCGGTGGTGGGCGACGTTCCATTGGTGCGTGGCCAGCACTCGGCGCCGCTCGTCCGCGCTGTCAAAGACCTGGCCGGCAAGTCGATCCTCGAGCCGCCACCGTTCGGCCTCGGTGACCAACCCGTCGGCGACGATCACGTCCCAAGCCAGGCGAACGGACTCGATCCGCAGCGCGGCCTCGGGCCCGAGCACCGACATCGGCGACGACCGAAAGACGGTGGCATGGTCGCCGACGACCTCGTCGCCGGCCCGCGGATCCGGCACGATCCCGAAGCCGACGCCCTCGAGAAACCGTACGAGTTCGGTGTACCCGCCGGGTTCGTCGGCGCCGAGCGCGGCGAGGGGCCACCGCGACCGGATCTCGGTCAGATCGAGATCGACGATCGCGTCGCCTGCGCACACCGATTCGACGTGGGCACGCAACTCGACGCCTCCAGCGGTCGCCTCACCGCCCAGCTCCGCGGGGAGCAGCAGCAACCGAGCTTGATCGCCGTCGCCCGCCCGCCCCGCCTCGACCCACCGGGCGAATCGAGACAGATCATCGGCGGCCCGCCGGACCACGACGACCACCTCCGCGAGCACCGAGGCCGCCGCCGCGCTGGTGGGCACCTGGGTCGCAAGCCTCATCGGCAGCTTGAAGCTCGGCGACGACGGGGTCACCGAGACCGACCCGACCTCGGTCGGACGGCCGACCATGGCGATGCTGCCCTGCGCCCGCAGTCGGGCCTCGACGAGCTCGACGAACTCCTCGGGCACGATCGCCGCGTCGGACGGGATGGATGTCGGATCGAGGGCGCGGACCAGTTCGAGCACCGAACCGACCGGCAACTGGCGGCCAGCGCGCGCGTACCACCCGAGTACCGCCTCGGCCGCGCCCGGCACGACAGATTCCCACGACGACGCGAACGGTGGAGGCTCGCTGTCGCCGGCCACGTCGAGCACCGTCACGCAGCCGACCGACGCGGCGACGACC
>CAYMJU010000122.1:0-11118 GCA_964390555.1 uncultured Acidimicrobiales bacterium
ACGATCGTGAACGGCAGCCCGGCCTGGGCCAACCTGATTCCAGCGAGCAGCCCGGCCTCGCCGCACCCTATGACGACCACGTGGGACCATGCCTTGACGTCGTCGGGGATGTCGGCACCCCACGTGATCGCACGCGAGTCCGATCCGTCGAGGTGCAGGTCTTCGAGGAACATCGGGACGAACTCGTCATCGACCGGGCCGGCGGCCAGCCACGACATCATCTCGTGAAGCAGCGCCTCGTCGGGCACCGGCGGTACTGGACAGCCCCGGTCCCGGTAGTCGCGCAGGACCGGCAGCGCCCGGCGTCGGACGTCAGCCTTGGTGTCCTCGTGCATGTAACCCTGGTACTCGTTGAGCATGCAACCGAGCGGCCTGATGTCGCCCCGGATCCACGAAGGGTCACCGGTGATGTGGACGAGCGAGCACATCAGCGCGGGGATGCTGACGTCGCGCAGGAAGCACTCGATCGACGCGTCGTCGTCGGTGAACGGGAGACCTGCGTGCGGGTTGCGGGCCTCGGTCACGCCCCGGCGTCTCCCGACATCGACGCTCCAGCAAGACGTTCCAGCCACCACGCCGGGGCATTGTCGATGATGTTGGCCAGGTTCGAGTAGTCGTGCCAGCGGCAGATCTTGCCGTCGCGCAACTCGATCACCGACACGAAGCCGTGGTCGATCACCTCACCCGTGTGGAACCGCCACTGCTCCACGTGCTCGGTCATCACCAGGTCGCCCTCGGCGACGATGTGGCCGGGGAAGTGGTAGTAGCCCTCGAGCGGTTCGAGGCCGATCTTCAGCCGGCGGATGACGCCCTCGGGCCCGAATCCACCCGCGCCCGGGGCGCCGACGTCGGTGTAGTGGCAGTCGTCGGTGAGCATCGACGCCATCCGGTCCCAGTCGCGCCGCGCCAGCGCATCCCAGTACCGCTCGACCACCTGCTTGTTGCGCGCCTCATGTGTCCCCATGGCCCGGCATCATGGCATGTAGCGGGCGCGCCGCCGATCATCCAGGTGACGAATCCCCGACCGCCAGAGGGTTCACGACTCGAACTCCCTCGATCAGCTGACCGGGTGACAGATCCTCGCTGAACAGCGTGTCACAGCCGAGTTCCGACGCACTTCGGACGATCATGGCGTCCCAGAACGAGACGTGATTCCTCTCGGCGATCTCCGACGCCGCGACGACATCCCCCGCGGTCGGTGAGTGTGTTGTCCACCGGCTGAGCACCCGAACCCGCGAGCGCGCTTCGTCTGGAGTCAGCGGAACAACGAACTTCCTCGTCGCGTTGACGTAGAACTCCTGAAGCACCTGCGCGCTGAGGGCACCTGTCCGTTCACGGGCGAGACTCGTGATCACGGCGAGCGCCTTCTCGTGGCGTTCGCCGGCCGCGGCGTCGTAGGCATAGAGCAAGATGTTCGTATCGACGAACTGCACGACGTCAGCGCTCGTGCAGTCCGTCGCGCGTCCACGTGATCGGGCCGACACGAATCGCACCCGATGACATCAGTTCGAGTTCGCGCTCCCACGCGGTCGAATAGTCGTCGTCGTGGTCGACAACGTCGTTGAGTAGCGAGCCAACCAGCGCCGACACCGAGATATCCCGGCGAGCGGCGAGGATGCGCGCCTTGCGGATGAGTTCCTCGGGAAGCGAGATGGTGAAGTTCCGGGACGCCATGTCGTGAGCGTATCACACTCACGGCATTACGGGATCACGGGATCACGGGATCACGGCGTCTGTCGGTCAGCGTTGGCCGCGGATCAGGCGGCCGGGGCGGGCGCCGGTGTCGACGCCGTGGCGGCGGGTGACTTCGCCGGCGACGACCGTGGCTGCGTAACCGCGGCCGCCTTGCAGCAGTCGCCGCCCGCCGGCGGGGAGATCGGCGACCGAGCGGGGCCGTTCGAGGGCGATGGCGTCGAGGTCGATCACGTTGATGTCGGCCCGCTTGCCGACCGCGAGCGTGCCGCGGTCGCCGAGCCCGAACAGCTCGGCGCCGTCGCGTGTCAGCATCCGGATCGACTCCTCGAGGCCGAGCCGCTCGCCGCGTGACCGGTCGCGGACCCAGTGGGCGAGCTGGTAGGTCGGCATCGACGCGTCGCAGATCATGGCGCAGTGCGCACCGCCGTCGCCGAGGCCGAGCACCGTCGTGGGGTGCACCATCATCTCGCGCAAGGCGTCGTGGTTCCCGTGAACGTACCCGAACAGGGGCAGCATCAACAGGTTGCCGGCGTCGTCTTGGCACATCAGGTCGTAGCAGAGCTCCAACGGGTCGCGACCGGCAGCCGCGGCCAGCGCGGCGACGCTGCGGGCGGCCGAGGGTTCGTAATCGCAGTCGTCCCCGAGAGGGAAGAGATTGCCGAGTTGACGAACCACCATGGCACCGAACGAGTCGAAGTGGGTTCCGCTGTCCGCGGTGTCGTCCTCGGCGAGGATCGCGGCCTTCACTTCAGGACGGACCAGCTCGGCGACGAGGTCCGCTCCGGTCAAGCCCGAGTCGGCGAGGCGCCGGAACGTGGGACGCTTCTGGAACGGGTGGTAGCTCGGGAACCCGACCAGCACACCGAAGGGCCGGTTCGCGACCTGGGCGACGATGTCGGCGCCATCGTCGCGCGCCTCGGCGGTCCGCTCCAGCATCGTGCGCCAGTTGTCGGGCGCGGAGGCGAACTGCAACAACAGGTACGTCACGCGAAGGTCGAACTCGAGGGACATGCGGCGCATCCAGTCGAGCTCCTTGAGCATCCCTTCGGGATCCTCGCCCGCGGCCCCGACCGAGGCGATCTCGACCAGAGCCGGCCGCGATGCGCTCGCGAGCGCGCCGGCGATGCCGAACAACTCGTCTTCATTGGCGAACGTACCCGGAACAGGCTCGCCGTCGAGGGCGGTGTGACCGAGTGTGCGTGACGTGGAGAAACCGAGGGCGCCAGCGTCGATCGCCTCGGTGACCAAGCGACCCATGGCATCGATGTCGGCCGCCGACGATGCCTCGTTGCGGGCACCACGGTCGCCCATCACGTACACCCGGAGCGCACCGTGGGTGATCATGGTGGCCACGTCGATCGACCAGCGGCGGCCGTCGAGCAGGTCGAGGTAGTCGGGGAACGTCTCCCAGTCCCACGTGAGACCCTCGGCGAGCGCCACGCCGGGGATGTCCTCGACGCCTTCCATCAACTCGATGAGTTGCTGATGCGACTCGGGCCGGGCCGGAGCGAACCCCACGCCGCAGTTGCCCATCACGATCGTGGTCACTCCGTGGGCCGACGACGGTTCGAGCAGCTCGTCCCACGTCGCCTGGCCGTCGTAGTGGGTGTGGTGGTCGACGAAGCCCGGGGTGACGATCAGCCCCGTGGCGTCGATCGTCTCGCGGGCATCACCGACGACCGTGCCGCCGACTTGGACGAGCGCACCGCCGGACACTGCGACATCGCCCACCTGACTAGGGCCACCGGTGCCATCGACGATCGTGCCGTTCTTGATCACCAGGTCGTACACGCGGGCCTCCAGCTAGGTGACGTCAGCCACCAGAGTACCCCGACCCCCTGCGCCACCGTTGGTGGTGGTGGTACAGGTCGCGGGCAGACCATAGGGCGGTGGCCCACGTGAGGGCGGCCACGAGCCACCACAGCGAGGAGCGTTCGGGTCGCCCGACCGAGGGAAGCCAGGTGAGACGCTGCGCGAGCGCCGACACGAACAGCACGGCGAGCGGGCCGGCGAGCGCGACATCGACGCTCACGCTGGCCGCGCCGCGACGGTGGCGGCCCGATGCCACGGCCGCGCTCACGCCCGACGCCGCGGCCATCTCGGCGAGGCGCAGGTCGACGTCATCGACTGCCTCCCCGGCGGCTGCGACGACCAGCGCGAGCCCACTGGCCACAACCACCACGACTCCGACGATCACGCCGAGGTGGTGGACGCGGCGCCGTGGCGGCCCGATCGGCGCGGCGTCGGTGATCGCTCGCGCCGGCTCGTCGAACGCCAACGCGACGGTCGCTCCCACTATCAACCCCGCGGCAACCGTCGGCCCGGTGAGGTCCTCGCGGCCGGTCATCAACGGCACCAGCACGATCCCGGCGGCGAGCGACGACAGCGCGCCGATGCGGCCCCACGGCAACACCCGAGCAGTGGTGGTCAACACGTGCTGGAGGCCCGGGTCGTCCGGGATGATGGCTCGACCGGTGCCAGCGACAACGCTTCGAGCAGTTCGGCGGTCGTCGTGCTCGGATCGACCCACTCGGCCCAGCGGTCGGCGACGAGCGCCCGCACGGTCGCGTCGTCGGTACGGATCAACTGGCGCGCCGCTTCGAGATCGCTCAATGCCCAGACCACGGGAGTTGCCCCACCTTCGCAGACTCCAGGCCAGGGGCGGCCCGGATCGAAGTCGTGGTTGTCGGGCGTGTTGGTGTCGACCGACGCCATCCGCTCGATCGCCCGCTCGACCGGCAGACCGCGGGTGGCGAGCCAGATCGCGACGACCCCGCGGGACTGCCCGGACAGGTCGATGATCGCCCCAGCACGAGCTGGTTCAGCGACACCGATCGCCGCGAGGGCGGCCCAGAAGCGGGCGGCCTCGTGCGAACGGGCCTCGTCGGCGAGCCGGACCGGCACCACGTCGGCGGCGAGGTCGTGCCCGGTCACGAGCCGACGGACCTCGTTGTCGAGGTTCTCGAGGCGCACGTGAACGTCGGAGCCTTGCCGGAAGGTGATGGCATCGAGCCGCGCCATTGCGGGGACTGCGGCCAGCACCGGCTCGAGATGGCTTGATGTATTGGCCACCAACTCGTCATCACCTCGATACACACACACCGGAATCGTGTGCTCGCCGGAGCCGACATCGGCGCACGTCTGGTGACGCTCGGGCTCGATGATCAGCGACGCTATGTGCCGGGCATCGTCGTTGTCGATGTCTCGGGTCGCGGCGAGCCCCGCTCCCGCTGTCGCCACCGCGGCGACGGCCAACACCGCCACCCGGGCGCGCCGTGCGCCACGCTCGCCGAGCCCGGCCAGCAGCAACACGACGAGCACCAGACCCACGATCCACAGGTGGTGCTCCACCCACCGCACCGCAGTGAAGCGGGCCTCGACGTCCTCGGCGGCGCCGAGCGTCGACAGTTGGGCGGCGCCGTCGGCGTCGCCACCGCGAACGTCCTGGAGCCGCAACGACACCATGGCGACCGCGACGACCGCGGCCACCGGGACCAGTTGCCACGGTGCCCACCGGGCGAGGAGCACACCCAATGCGGTTCCGCCCACCGCCAGGACCGGTGCCCCGAGGAGGTTCGCTACCTGCTCGGCGCCGAACGGACCCCACAACGAATCGGTCTGGAGGGCAAGGGCGATCGTGACGACGCCGACGGTGATCGCAGCCACCGCCGCCGGCACCATTGCCGTCCACAGATGTCCCCGGTCGCGCGCCGTGGCCGACACCGGGCATGAGTCGAACAGCTCGGCGGTCTCGTCGCGCCGCGCACGCGTGCGGGCCCGGTGAACGGCGACGATCGTCATCCCGACGAGCGGGTGCACGACGAACGGCGCGATCGACACCGCCTCGGCGAGCTCGCCGTTGTGATCTTCGGTCCACACGAAACCGAGAAACACGATCACGACGACACAGAATCCGACACCCACTCCGAACGCGGCCGAACCGGGGAAGAGCTGACGACCCTCGGCCCTCGCCAGTGACCGGACGATCGCCCCGACCGAGCTCGGCGCCGCAGTGGTCGCGGGGGTGAACACGAAGGGTCCAGCCGCTGCCCACACTCGCTCCTCGCTACGCCGGTGCACACCCGAAGGGGCCGAGCGTGAAGCCACCACGAACACGACGAGCGCCGCTCCGAGCACCAGCGGTATCCCGCCACCCACGCCGGTATTGATGCTGAACACGACCGCGACGCCGGCCACGCTGAGCACCATCGTCTTCCAGCGATCGCTCATGACGCCGACTCGGTGAACACGGGTGCGCCGATCCGGGTCGCGAGGGTCAAGTAGCCGTCCTCCACCGCGGGTGCGACCAACTCGGCGCCCGGCGGAGGATCACCGATGTGTCGAACCTGCCCCGTGCCGGTCACCCAAGCCAGGTCGGCCTGCGGGTCGCGAGTCGACGCCATCCAGACCCGGTCAGCGGCCAGGGTGGCCAGCTCCAGGGCGGTGCCGTTAAAACAGACCCGGCCACCGAGAAGTACCACCACGCGGCTGCACAGCGCGGCCACATCGTCGGTCTGATGCGTCGACAGCAGGACCGTCGAGCGTTCGGCAACGGCGGAGAGCAGCTCGCGGAACCGCAGGCGTTGCTCGGGGTCGAGCCCGGCGGTCGGTTCGTCGAGCACGAGCAACTCGGGGTCACCGAGCATCGCCTGGGCGATGGCAACGCGACGCCGCATGCCGCCGGACAGCTTCTTGATCGCGGTACCCGCTGTGGCTTCCAGGCCGACGAGCCCGAGCACCCGCCGGACCTCGTCGTGCCGTTCCCGGCGCTGGCCCCACTCCTTCAGGATCGCGACGTAATCCACGAACTCGAACGCCGTGAAGCTGCGGTGGAAGCCAGGCTCCTGAGGCAGGTACCCGAGCCGCCGCCGGATCTCGACCCGCTGGTCCCGGTCGGTCGGGTCGAACCCGAGAGACGTAACGCGGCCGGTGTCGGGTGGTAGCACGGTGGCGAGGATGCGCAAGAGCGTCGTCTTGCCGGCACCGTTCGGTCCGAGCAGGCCACACACGCCGCGATCCAGTTCTAGATCCACGCCGGCGAGCGCCAACGTCGAGCCGAACTGCTTGCGGACACCTTCGATGATCACCGATGTCACCACGAGACCTCCACGGTCGAGAATCGATCCCGCCGAGCGAACACCATGGCGGCGGTCGCGGCTACGAGCAGCCCGGCGACGATCTGGCCGGTGCCGGAGAACGGCGCCGTGTCGACGACGTCGCGTCGGGCGTCGAGCCGGGCGAACACGATCAGGAGGAGGGGCCACCCGATGGCGGCGATCCCGACGGCGACATGCACCCGGATCCAGGTCGCGAGCGCCGCCACCACTCCCGCGAGTGCCAGTCCGGGCAGGAGCCACCGCCACGCCACTCCTACGTCGGGAACGGTGAACGAAGCGAGGATCGTGACGAGCACCGACGGAACGGTGGCCGCCACAGTTCGGTGCGCCAGCACCTTGAACCCACCGAGCGGCGCCGCCCGGCCGGCCTCGCCACCCGGGTCCGCGATTGGCGAGAACGCCATCGCCACCCCCACCAGCGGGACGAGCGGCGCGACGCCGAGGAACGGCCCGACCGAGTCCTCCGATCGCGATGCGAGCACCGCGACGGTCGCCAACATGACGACCGACACGAACAGCGCCAACCGCATCGGGCCGCTTGCGGCGGCCAGCCGAGCCGACTCGATGGGAACGCCGAGACGCACCAGGCACCGCTCCAGCAGACCGGCGCGCGGCTGGTCCACGCCATCGACGACCGCGGCCCAGGAGTCGGCGAGCCATCGGGGTTCGGCATCAGAGATGGCCGACGCCACCGCCCTTCGGCATTCTGCGCACGAGAGCATGTGTTGCTCGATCGACGATGCGACCGCGTCGCTAAGGGACTGGGGTTCGGTGGCGAACCGGGTCAGCATGTCGGGTGGGGCGTGCCAGCTCATGACGTGAGCGCTCCTCGAAGCTCAGCACGCGCTCGCATGGCGCGTGTCTTGACGGTGCCCGGCGGGATGCCGAGCAGGTGGCCCGCCTCGCGGGTCGTCAGCCCGTCGAGCACGGTCGCCTGCAAGACGGCCCGAAGCTCGGGCGACAGTCGCCCGAGCGCGGTCGCGAGGTCGCCGTGCTCGATACCTTCGAGCACCAGTTCCTCGGCGGCAACGGTCGTGTCGTCGTCGGCCAACTGGCGAACGGGCGCCCAACGGCTGCGCTTGCGCAGGACACCGATCAGGCGGCGGATGGCGATTCCCCACATCCATGCCGCCGGCTCCCCGCGGCCATCCCACTTGCCGGCCGACTTCCACACCGCGACAAACGTGTCCTGCAGAGCTTCGGCAACGGTGTCAGGGTCGCTGCACCGCCGCACCAGGCGTGAGCGGATCCAC
The DNA here is from genome assembly GCA_964390555.1 of uncultured Acidimicrobiales bacterium. Taxonomy (GTDB): domain Bacteria; phylum Actinomycetota; class Acidimicrobiia; order Acidimicrobiales; family SHLQ01; genus CAVTWS01. Next base: position 8,066 of record CAYMJU010000122.1, read on the forward strand.
GGGGCATGCCGCGCGTGGAGCTCGGCCAGCGCGTACCGGTCACCAGAGGCGACAGAGCGCAGCAGTTCGGCGTCGGTGCCCACGAGGTCCATCGTCCCCCCTGTCGCGCACCACCGCCAGATCGGTTCGCGTCAACGGCCAGATCTCAGTTGCGGGGGATGTCGCGCCAGGGCGTGTCCTTGGTGAAGCCGGGCTCGCGGGGCAGACCCAGGGAGCGTTCGGCCAGGTTGTTGCGCTGGACCTCGCTCGTACCGCCACCGATGGAGATGCCGTAGCGTCCCATGACCTCGAACTGTGCCCAGCGCGTCTTCTCGCTGTCGCCGGCCATGCCGGCTGCGCCGGAGATCGCCATGGCCAGGTTGCCGGTTCGAATGCGAGTGTCGGTCGCGAAGAGCTTGAGGATGGACGGATCGACCGGCGGAGTCTCGCGTCGGCGCACCGCGGCAAGGATGCGGGCTCCCATGAACGACTGCGCCCGCTCGCGCGAGTGGATGGCCGCCAGCTCCTGGCGGATGGTGGGATCGTCGGCCTTCCCGAAGGCGCGGGCGAGCAACACCAGCCGTTCGTAGGTGCTGCCACCGTGGCCGCCGCCGATGAACGCCGCCTCGTTCGACAGCACGGTGCGCGCCGGCCCCCAGCCGGCGTCGATCGTGCCGATCACGTTGGCGACCGGGATCCGCACGTCGGTCAGGAACACCTCGTTGAAGTGAGACGTGCCGGTGGGCTGCACGAGCGGACGGACCTCGATGCCGGGGCTCGCCATGTCCACGAGCACGAACGTGATCCCCTGGTGCTTCGGGGCGTCGGGGTCGGTGCGGGTGAGGAGCATGCCCCACTCGCAGAACTGAGCCGCCGAGTTCCACACCTTCTGCCCCGTCACCACGAACTCGTCGCCGTCGCGCTCGGCTCGACAACCCAAACCGGCGAGATCGGAGCCGGCGCCGGGCTCGCTGAACAGCTGGCAGAACGCCCACTCACCCGAGAGGAGCTTCGGTACGTACGTCGCCTTCTGCTCGTCGGTGGCGTGGCGAAGCAGCGTCGGACCGAGCATGTCGATCGTCGAGGCGATGAACCCCGACGACATGTCGTAAGCGTCAGCAACTTCTCTGTAGATGGTCTCGTGCCAGGCCTGCCCGCCGCGCCCGCCGTACTCGACCGGATAGGTGAGCCCGGCGAGACGATTCTCGAATCGGGTTCGCTGCCACGCCCGACCGGTCTCGAAATACCGGCGAGCTTGCTCCCCGGTGAGCGCCTGGAGGATCGCGAACGGGCTCGCCTGCTGCTTCAAGGTGGCGTTGGCACTCAGGAAGGACGCGACCTCGGCCCGGAACTCGGCCTGTTCGGGGGTGTCGTGGCGGGCCTCGTCGGCGGTCGTCTGCATGGCCTCCGACGCTAGGCCAGGCGACAGCCGCCCACCGACTCCGGTTGCGTCGTCGGGACCTGTTCGACAACACTCGTCGAAATGTCCGGCTCGCCATCGGTCCGTGTGACCGTCAACGACAGGTGCCATGGTCATGCCCGATGCGTGAGCTTGGCGCCCGAGGCGTTCGAGTTCCTCGACCTCGAGGACCGAGCCGTCGCCCGACCCGACGCCGGCCTTCGAGTGCCGCGGGAGCTGTTGTTGAAGGTAGCCGGCTTGTGCCCCGAAGGCGCCATCGAGATCGAGGAGTCGCAATGACCGACGTGCAGTCGTGCCCCCGCAACGAGGTCGACATCGACCACCACACGCCGTACTGGCGCGACAACCTGCCGCAGGTGTTCGCCGACCTCCACGCGACCGGCTGCCCGGTCGCGTGGTCGCCCCACTGGAACGGTTACTGGCTGATCTACGGATTCGACGCCATTCACGATGCGGTGCACGACACCGACACGTTCAGCTCGGCGCCGCCCAAGGGGGTGCCCGAGAGCAACACACCCGACCCGTACCTGCCGATCGACTACGACCCGCCCTACACCCAGGAGTACCGGCGGATCATGCTGTCGTGGTTCTCGCCCGGCGCCGCCCTCGCCTTGGAGGGCGACATCCGCGAGCTCGCCACTGAGCTCATCGACGAGTTCATCGAAGCTGGCACCGCCGATCTCAGCCAGCAGCTCTTCACTCCCCTGCCGGCCCGGCTGATCATGCGCATGCTGGGCTTCGACGAGTCGACCTGGGAAGACTGGGTCCATGGCATCCATTCGATCGTCCACGACCGGACCTCGGCTCCCGAGAAGACCGAAGCGGCCATCGGCAAGATCGCCGGCCAGATCGGCGCCGAGATCGCCAAGCGCCGAGAGGAGCTCACCGACGACCTGATGAGCGACATCATGCGCGGCGGCCCCGCCGGCACCAAGCTCGACGACGGGCAGCTTTTCGGTGCGGCGTTCCTCCAGGTGATCGCCGGGATGGACACCACGGCCGGTTTGACTGGCAATGCCGCTGTCCAATTGGCCAGCTTTCCCGAGCTGCGTCGAGATCTGCTCGACCATCCGGACCTCATCGACGACGCGGTCGAGGAGTTCCTGCGCCACGACAGCCCGTCGATGGGCCTGTACCGGCGCGTGACCAGGGACATCACCTTTCACGGCCAGGAGATGAAGGCCGGCGACAGTGTGATCCTCCTGTTCCCCGGCGCCAGCCGCGACCCCGCCAAGTTCGACGATCCGGACACCATCGACTTCCGGCGCACCGAGAACCGCCACGTGGCGTTCGGGCTCGGTCCCCATCGCTGCCTGGGCTCGAACCACGCCCGCCTGATGGCCAAGGTCATGCTCGAGGAGGTGCTGCGTCGACTGCCGGACTACGAGCTCGACGGCAAGCCCGAGCGCTTCGCCGACGGCGGCGACGTGTGGGCCGTGCGTTACCTACCGGTCCGTTTCACGCCGGGAGTCCGCGAGGGCTCGTGACCGGTCGGGGCGGATCTACGCCGTGACGACGTCGGCAACGGTGAGGCGGTGCAGCGACCGTTCCTGGCCGCCGGTGTCGCCGACGACCCGGTGCTGGGCGCAGCGGTTGTCCCAGATGATCATGTCGCCGTCGTGCCAGCGGTGCCGGTAGCTGATCTCGGGTCGCT
>CAYMJU010000123.1:0-39843 GCA_964390555.1 uncultured Acidimicrobiales bacterium
GAGCGTTGCCCGCAGGTCGGTCTTGAGCGACTGCCCGACGACCAGAGCCATGCTCACCAACGCCAGACCGATCATCAACGCCGCGGCCGTCGTTGCCGTGCGGGTCGGGTTGCGGCCGGCGTTGCTCTTGGCCAGGCGACCGCTGATCCCGCACAGGCGGCCGGCTGGCCAGCCGAGCAACGCGGTGACCGGTCGAGCCACCACCGGGCTGACCATGGCCAGGCCCACGAAGACGAGGGCAGCACCCGAGCCGAGCAACGCGAGGGTCGTGGCGATGCCACCGATGCCGGCCAGTCCAGCCGACCCGACAACGGCGCCGAACGCCAGGGCGACCGTGCCCGCGACCAACCGCCGGCGGGCAATCGGCGCGTCGGCGCCGACACCATCTCGGAGGGCCGCCATCACCGGAACCCTGGCCGCCCGGCGGGCCGGACCGACCGCGGCGACGAGCGTGACAACGAGTGCCACACCAAAGGCGGCCAGAACGGTGCGAACCGACACGATCAGCGGCGCGTCGGGAAGATCCGCACCGATCGCGCCGAAGGCGACCCGCAGCACGAGCGACACCCCCACGCCGAGACCAAGACCGAGCACGGCCGCGACCGATCCGACGAACAGCGCCTCGCCGATCACCGACCGGCGCAGCTGGCGGGGATCGGCTCCGATCGCCCGCAACAAGGCGAGCTCGCGGCTGCGCTGACCGAGCACGATGGCGAAGGTGTTGTAGATGATGAAGACCGACACGAACAACGCGATGCCCGCGAAGGCCAGCAGGACGTTCTGCAGGATCGAGATGCCCTCGTTGAACTCGGCGTCTTGCTCGCGACCGAGATCGGTTCGATCGAACACCTCCGATTCGGGGAGCGCACCACCGATGGCGGCGGAGACTTCGGCCGGCGACGACGTAAGGTCGAGTGCGACCGATACCGCGTCGTAGCCGTCGAGGCCGAACACGGCCGGTGCCGCAGCTACGTCGATGTGCATCAGTACGGCGCCGAGCGTCTCGTTCTCCGAGCCGAACGAGGTTGTGCCGCTCAGCTCGAGCTCGTGCCGGCCCGTCGCGGAGACAACCGTGTAGATGGAGCCGATCTCGAAACCGTGACGGTCCGCGCTGTCGACGTCCATCGCAAACTGGTCGTCACCCGTCGGCGGTGTGCCCTCGACGATGGTGAACGGGTTCATCGCGCTGTCACTCCACCCGAACGCGAGCTGGGGCGGCCCGACCAAGGAGATCTCGTCGCCGTCGGCGTCGATGGGCCGAACGGAGTTCTCGGGCGCCTCGACGAATCCGACCGCCTCGGCCACGCCGGGGATGGCGGCGACCGCGGCGACGTCGGCGTCGGCGAGGCGGCCGGGTGCACCGAAATCGTCCGAGGCACGGACTTCGAGGTCGGTACCGGCCACGATCTCGTCGGTCACGTTGCCGAAGGAATCGCGGAGACCGTCACCGAGCACGAACGCGGCGACGACGAAGCTGACCGCCAGGACCACCCCAAAGGTGGTCATGGCGAATCTGACCCAGTTGGCCCGGAGGCCTTGGATGGTAAGGCGGAACATGGCTACTCGATTCGTGGGTGTCGATGGTCGTGGGTGTCGATGGGTCGCGGTCAGCGCCCCAGGAGGGCGATACGGGCGAGCACGGCGGCGGGATCAGGTTCGGCCAGCTCGTCGGTGACGCGCCCGTCGGCGAGGAACACAACCCTGTCGCTGTAGCCCGCCGCCACCGGATCATGGGTGACCATCACGATTGTCTGGCCGAGCTCACGTACCGCCCAGCGCATGAACTCGAGGATCTCGGCACCGGTGCGGCTGTCGAGATTGCCGGTCGGTTCGTCGGCGAAGACGATCTCGGGCTGGCTCGCCAATGCTCTCGCGACCGCCACGCGCTGCTGCTGGCCGCCGGAGAGCTCCGACGGGCGATGCTTCAGTCGGCCCGACAGGCCGAGTGTGCCGATGACCCGGTCGAGCCATTCGCGGTCGGCCTTGCGACCGGCCAGCACCATCGGGAGCGTGATGTTCTCGATCGTGCTCAGCGTCGGCACCAGGTTGAACGATTGGAACACGAACCCGATCCGGTCTCGGCGCAAGAGCGTGAGGTCACGTTCGCTGGCCGTAGCCAGATCGGTGTCGCCGATGTACACGTGGCCGGAGCTGAGCGAATCGAGGCCGGCCAGGCAGTGCATGAGCGTCGACTTCCCCGAGCCCGATGGACCCATGATCGCGGTGAACTCGCCCGCCGTGAAGTCCACGTCGACCGAGTCGAGGGCCACGACTCGGGTATCGCCCCGGCCGTAGACCTTGGTCGCCTGGCGGGCCGCAGCGGCGACCGAAGTTGGCGCGGTAGCGGTCAGCGGGGCGGTGATGGTGAGTGTCATGTGCTGTCTCCTTCGTCTCTAGGGACAGTACGAATCGGCGCCTCGGTCGTCGTCGGGCCACAGGGTGATCGTCAGATCGTCACCATGACGGAGGCCCGCCGGCCGCCGTCATCCGAACGGAGGACGGCCTCAGCCCCGACCGGGCCGCACCAGGCCGCCCTCGTAGGCGAGAACGACGGCTTGGACCCGATCGCGGACACCGAGCTTCATCAAGACCCGGCTTACGTGGGTCTTCACGGTCGTCTCACCGACGATCAGCGTCTCGGCGATCTCGGCGTTGGACTGCCCGCGAGCCATCAGCCGCAGTACCTCGACCTCACGGTCGGTCAGGTTTCCGAACTCGACGGTCCCACCGTGATCGCCGTGCTCGGGATGACGGGCGAACTCCTCGATCAGGCGTCGGGTGACCGACGGCGACATCAGAGCCTCGCCGGCAGCGACGATGCGCACGGCCCGGATCAGCTCCTCCGGCGGTGAGTCCTTCAGCAGGAAGCCGCTCGCCCCCGCCCGTACGGCCGAGTACACGTACTCGTCGAGGTCGAACGTCGTGAGCACGAGGATGCGCGTGGTGCAGTGCGGATCATCGACGATGAGGCGCGTCGCCTCGATACCGTCGAGTTCGGGCATGCGGATGTCCATCAACGCCACGTCGGGCCGAAGCCGCCGGCACAGCTCGGCGCCGACTCGTCCGTTGGCGGCATCGCCGACGACCTCGATGTCGGGCTCGGACCCGAGGATCATGGCGAACCCGGTCCGCATGAGGGCCTGGTCGTCGATCACCACCACGCGCAAACCACGGTCGACCATCGACCTCACGACGATGCGACCCGTGCGGGGCGCCAGGAGGGATCGACCGGCAACATCGCCCGCACCCGGTAGCCCCCGCCCGGGTGGGGACCGGCCTCGAAGGTCCCGCCGTAGATCTCCACCCGCTCGCGCATCCCGATCAACCCGTGCCCGATCGCCGCCCCCGGGGGGGCGGCCCCGCCGAGACCATCGTCGGTGATCTCGATCCCGAGGCGATCGACCTCGTGGGTGACCACGACATGAGCCGAAGCCCGGCCGGCGTGCTTGATGACGTTGGTGAGCGCCTCCTGCACGAGGCGGTAGCCGGCCAGCTCCACACCGGCCGGCAACGCGCCGCACTCGCCGATGATGGCGAGCGCGGTCTCGACACCGGATTCCTTGGCCTGAGCGACGAGCGCATCGATGTCGGCAAGCCGAGGTTGAGGTGTCCGCGTGTCACCGTCGCCTGAACCCCGGAGCACGCCGAGCAACCGTCGCATCTCGGTCAGCGACGTCCGGCCGGTCTCCTCGATCGTCGCCAGGGCCTCGGTCGCGCGGTCGGGATCGCTACGGAGAACCCGGCGGGCAGCCCCGGCCTGGACGACCATCACGCTCATACCGTGGGCGACGACGTCGTGCAGCTCGCGGGCGATGCGCGACCGCTCGTCGACCACGGCTTGGCGAGCATTGGCCTCGCGCTCGGCTTCGGCGCGCTCCGCCCGAGCCTCGAGCTCGATCAATCGCTGGCGCCGGCTGTAGACGACCTCGCCGACCACCGCAGAGGTCGTGAAGGTGACCCCGACGCCGACGGCCTCGGCCGCGCTCAGGTCCTCCTCGTCGATGATCACACCGAGGATCGCCGTCACGGTGAGCGCGGCAACACAGAACCCGACGACTTGCCACGTCCGTCGCCGGTTGGCGCCGTGGGCGGCGGCCGCGTACACCGACAGCAGGCTCACCGGGTCGACGCTGGTCGAGTAGTCGAGCACCCAGAAGGCGATGACGAGGGCGGTTATCACCGTCACCGATCGCAGTGCCGCCCGCCGCCGCCAGCCAAAAGCGACACACGCCAGCAGCACGAGGATCACGCCCAATGCGTCGGCCTCGCGCTCCGAACCCGACGGAGCGGCCGTCAGCAGCCCCACCAGACTCAGTGCCGTGATGGCCGCGGCCAGTGCGACATCGACCGTGTACGGATGCGCCCTCGACCAGCCGGCCGCGGCCGCCCATCGGCCCGCTGACGGAGCGCTCGGATTCACCGCGCCACCGTACTGGCGCCCGATCGAGCCCGTCGTCCCCCCCGAGGATGAGGCGACATCCTCCCTCGGGAGGATGTCGACCGCCTCGGTCAGGCGCCGAGCTCGCCGTGGAGTTGCTCGGCGGCAGCCACAGGATCGGCGGCGGTCGTGACGGCGCGCCCGATGACGAGTAGGTCGGCGCCAGCCTCGAACGCCGAGCCTGGCGTGGCGGCCCGAGCGTGGTCGTCAGCCGCCGTTCCGGCGAGCCGGATGCCGGGCACGACCCGCATCAGGCGAGGGGCGTAGGAGTGGGCATCACGCAGATCGGCGGCCGAGCACACGAGTCCGGCACATCCGCTCTCGACGGCGAGGATCACGCGCTTGGGCACGATGTGCGCCGGGGCGTCGGGATCACTGGTGAGGACGGTGACGGCCAATCCCTTCGCCGTCACGTCGCTCCCCGCGCATCCCTCGGCCAGCCCTTCGACGCCGGCCCGGAGCATGTCGCCGCCACCTTGGGCATGGAGCGTGACGTACTCGGCGCCGAGCGCTCCGAGAACGCGAGCCGCACGGTGAACCGTGGTAGGAATGTCGTGAAGCTTGACGTCGACGAATACCTGATACCCCAGCTCGCGCAGCTTGCCGACCGCGGTGGGACCGGCGGCCGTGTAGAGCTCGAGGCCGATCTTGGCCACCCCGAACCACGGCTTCAGGGCCTTCGCCGTCCGCAACGCGGCGACGAGGTCGTCGACGTCGAGCGCCAGGGCCAACCGGCTGGCGATCGCCTTCCGGTCCGGCGCCGCTTCAGTCATGTGCTCCTCCGATGAGATCCACTAGTCGATCGACGCGATGCCGACGGCACCAACCGCTCAGCTCCCCGAGCACCCGAGCGGTCGCTCGGGGATCGGCGAACGTCGCCGTACCCACCTGTACCGCGCTGGCACCGGCGAGCATGAACTCGACCACGTCGGCGCCAGACGATACTCCCCCGACGCCCACGATAGGTGTTTCTGGCCGGGCGGCATGCACGTCGTAGACGGCACGTACAGCGACCGGGTGGATTCCCGGCCCGGACAGGCCCCCACCGCGGTTGGCGAGCACCGGCTTGCGGCTCTCGGTGTCGATGACCATCCCCAACACGGTGTTGACCAGGGTCACGGCCTCGGCGCCGGCATCGACCGCGGCCGCGGCGATCTCGGTCAGGTTGGCGGCGTTGGGGCTCAACTTCGCCCAGCGCGGCCGACCGCACACCGCGGTCGCCGCCACCACCTCGCTCGTCGCTGCGACCGAATGGGCGAAGATGTGGTCCCGGTCCTCGAGGTTGGGGCACGACACGTTCACCTCGACGGCAACCACCGCGCTCGGGGCGTCGGCGAGCAGGGCCGCGGCTGCTTCGTAGTCGGCGACGGTGCGGCCCCAGATGCTCGCCACCACCCGCGCTCCGGTGGCCAGGAGCGCTGGCAACTCGTCGGTCAGCCACGCCTCGACGCCGGGACCTTGTAGGCCGACGGCGTTGATCATGCCGGCTCTCGTCTCGTGCACACGCGGCGAGGGGTTGCCGGCCCACGGCCACGCGGCCAGGGACTTGACGACCACCGCACCCAGCGACCCGAGGTCCATGTAGCGAGCCAGCTCCGCTCCGTGTCCGGCGGTGCCCGACGCCGTCATGACCGGATTCGGGAGCTCGACTGACCCCACCCGGGTCGCCAGCTCCGGTGTCACAGGTCGTCGCGCCACGGCGTTCACAGGTCGAGTTCGAGCTGATCGGTCGTTATCCCATTGTGATACTCCTGCAGCGAGCGCACAGCGATGCGATGACGAGCCCAGTCGGCCATCCCTCGTGCGGCGGCCAGACCGGCCGCCCCGGTCGTCAGGAGTGGAACACCGGCGGCCCGAGCGGCGTTGCGGATACGTTCCCCGTCGGCGCGCGGACCCCGGCCGCGCGGCGAGTTGATCACCAACTGCACGTCGCCGTCGCCGATCAGGTCGACGGCGTCGAGCCCCTCCTCCTCGACCTTGGCGACCACCCGGTCGACCGGGACACCCGCGGCGCGAAGCGCGGCGGCGGTGCCGGCCGTGGCGACGATCGAGAAACCGAGCCGGACCAACTCGGTTGCGGTGTCGATGCCGACGGGTTTGTCGCGATCGGCCAACGACAAGAACACCGTTCCCGACCGGGGCAGCGGGCCGCCCGCGGCGATCTGGCTCTTGGCGAACGCCAGGCCGACGGTGAGGTCGATGCCCATCACCTCGCCGGTCGAACGCATCTCCGGTCCGAGCACGGCGTCGGTGTCGGGGAAGCGGTTGAAAGGAAGCACCGCTTCTTTCACCGCCACGTGATCGCCGATCGTCGGGGCACAGAGCAACCCCTCGGATCGCAGCGAGTCGAGGGTCGCGCCGGCCATGACCCGAGCCGCCACCTTGGCGAGCGGAACGCCGGTCGCTTTGGCCACGAACGGTACGGTCCGGCTGGCCCGCGGATTGGCCTCGATGACGAACACCTGGTTGGCCTTCACCGCGTACTGGACGTTGATCAGACCGATGACCTCGAGGCGTTCGGCGATGCGCCGCGTGTGATCCTCGATCACGGTGATGGTCTCGGCGGACAGGGTGGGCGGCGGGATCACGCACGCGCTGTCACCGGAGTGCACGCCCGCTTCCTCGACGTGTTCCATGACCCCGCCGATCACCACCGCGCCCGTGTGATCGCGCAGAGCATCGACATCGACCTCGACGGCGTCCTCGAGGAACCGGTCGATCAGCACCGGCCGCTCGGCCGACAGCCCACCCTCACGACCGAGCGAACCGAGGCCGGTGATCTCGGTCATGGCCGACACGAGATCGCCGTCGTCGTAGACGATCGACATCGCTCGGCCGCCGAGCACGTAGGACGGGCGAACGAGCACGGGGAACCCGACCCGCTCGACGATCCGGCGGGCATCGGCGAGCGAGGTGGCGGTGCCGCCGGCGGGCTGGGGAATGTCGAGCTGCGCACACAGGGCGTTCCAGTGCTCGCGGTCCTCGGCGAGATCGATCGACCGAGGCGACGTCCCTAGAACCATGCCCTCAGGCAGGTCTCCGGCCAGCTTCAGCGGCGTCTGACCGCCCAGCGAGACCACCACGCCGATCGGCTGCTCGGCGTCGATCACGTTGAGCACGTCCTCGAGGGTCAACGGTTCGAAGTACAGCCGGTCGCTCGTGTCGTAGTCGGTCGACACCGTCTCGGGGTTGCAGTTGACCATGATCGTCTCGTACCCGGCCTCGCGCAGGGCGAAACTGGCGTGGACGCAGCAGTAGTCGAACTCGATTCCCTGACCGATGCGATTCGGACCCGACCCGAGGATCATCACCTTGGGCTTCGTCGAGGGCCGGACCTCGGTCTCGTCCTCGTAGGTCGAGTAGTGGTACGGCGTCGCCGCGTCGAACTCGGCCGCACACGTGTCGACGGTCTTGTAGGTCGGCACCACCCCGGCGGCGATCCGCTGCGTTCGGATCTCGCCCTCGGGGACGCCGAACAGGTACCCGATCTGGGCGTCGCTGAACCCGAGCCGCTTGGCCCGGCGCCAGTCCCGTCGGGTGAGGTTGGCCAGACCGGTCGCCTCGAGGTGGAAGCGCTCCTCGACGATCATCAGCATCTGGTCGCAGAACCACGGGTCGTACCCGGTGCGCTCGGCCACCAACGCCGGGTCCACGCCGCGGCGCAACAGGGCCTCGACCTGCCAGATCCGCTCGGGTGTCGCCACGGCGACCGCGGCCAGCAACTCGTCGTCGCCGAGCGCTTCGTACACCTTCTCCGCCGGGTCGGCGTTCAGGCCGAAGCGGCCGAGCTCGAGGGACCGGAGACCCTTCTGGAGTGACTCGGTGAACGTGCGCCCGATCGCCATGGCTTCGCCGACGGACTGCATCTGGGTGCCGAGGACACCGCTCGTGCCCGGGAACTTCTCGAACGCCCAGCGCGGCACCTTGGTCACGACATAGTCGATCGTCGGCTCGAACGAGGCCGGGGTCTTCTTGGTGATGTCGTTCGGGATTTCGTCGAGCGTGTAACCGACGGCCAACAAGGTGGCGATCTTGGCGATCGGGAAGCCGGTCGCCTTCGAGGCCAGTGCCGAGCTACGGCTCACCCGGGGGTTCATCTCGATGACGACCTGTTCGCCGGTGCGCGGGTTCACCGCGAATTGCACGTTCGATCCCCCGGTCTCGACACCGACGCGGCGGATGCAAGCGAACGCCGCGTCGCGCATCGTCTGGTACTCGACGTCGGAGAGGGTCTGGGCGGGCGCCACCGTGATCGAGTCGCCGGTGTGTACGCCCATGGCATCGACGTTCTCGATCGAGCAGATGATCACGCAGTTGTCGGCCCGGTCCCGCATGACCTCGAGCTCGTACTCCTTCCACCCGGCGATCGACTGCTCGATGAGGATCTCGGTGATAGGGCTGGCCTCGAGGCCCCGCCGGGCGATCAGCTCGAACTCGGCGTGTGTAGAGGCAATGCCGGTGCCATTGCCGCCGAGGATGTACGCCGGGCGGATGATGACCGGCAGGCCGATCTCGGCCAACACCCGGTCGGCCTCTACCATCCCCCGGTCGACGGCGGCGACCTTGGCCGCCGGACTGAGCGTGCGACTTTCGGCGTGGCCCGACGCCGTGCCCGATCGGGGCACGGCGAGACCGATCTCGATCATCGCCGCCTTGAACCGGGCGCGGTCCTCGGCCGTGGCGATGGCGGTGGCGTCGGCGCCGATCAGCTCGACTCCGTGCGCCGCGAGAACGCCGCGCTCGACGAGCTCCATGGCCAGGTTCAACGCCGTCTGCCCACCGAGTGTCGCCAACAGCGCGTCGGGCCGCTCGCGCCGGATGATCAACTCCAGGATGTCGGCATCGAGCGGCTCGATATAGGTCGCGTCCGCGAAGTCGGGGTCGGTCATGATCGTCGCCGGATTCGAGTTGGCGAGCACGACCCGGTAACCCTCGGACTTGAGCACCCGGCACGCTTGGGTGCCCGAGTAGTCGAACTCGCAGGCCTGGCCGATGACGATCGGCCCGGAGCCGATCAGCATGATGGTGTGGAGGTCGTCGCGCCGGGGCATCAGTCGTCCATCATTCGGGCGAACTCGTCGAACAGGTAGGCGCTGTCGTGGGGTCCCGGGCCCGCCTCGGGGTGGTGCTGCACGCTGAAGGCCGCCACGTCGAGCAAGCGGATGCCTTCGACCACGCCGTCGTTCAAGTTCACGTGGGTGACCTCGGCCGCGTAGCGAGCGGCCGCCAACGAGTCCGCCGACACCGCGTAGTTGTGATTCTGGCTGGTGATCTCCACCTCGCCCGTGCGTTCGTTGCGTACCGGGTGGTTGCCGCCGTGGTGACCGAACGGCAGCTTGTAGGTCTCGGCACCGATCGCACCGCACAGCAACTGGTGCCCGAGACAGATGCCGAAGATCGGCACCTGACCGAGCAGCTCGCCGATGGCGTCGCGGGCGTAGGGCACCTCCGCGGGGTCGCCGGGGCCGTTGGACAAGAACACCCCGTCGGGCTTCAGCGCCAGCACATCGGCCGCCGTCGTCGAGGCGGGAACCACTGTCACGTCGCCGAGCGACGACAGGTGGCGAAGGATCGTCGTCTTGATCCCGAAGTCATAGGCGACAATGTGGCGTGAGCCACCGGTCGACGCGACGGTGTACGGCACCGCGCAGGTGACGGTAGCGACGAGGTCGACACCCGCCGTTCCAGGCTCGGCCTGCGCCGCCGCCAGCAACGCACCCTCGGAAAGCCCGTCGGTCGGGCCGAAGGCTCCGGCCATCGCCCCTTGGTCGCGGAGGTGACGGGTCAGGCGCCGCGTGTCGATCCCGGCGATGCCGGCGATGCCGTGGGAGAGGAGAAAGGCCGACAGGTCGTCGTCGGCTCGCCAGCTGCTGCGCCGCCGAGCCAGCTCGCGGACTACGACGCCGCGGCAGTTCGGCCGGGCGGCTTCGTTGTCGTGACCGACCGTCCCGTAGTTGCCGATGTGCGGGTAGGTGAACGTGATGATCTGACCGGCGTAGGAGGGGTCGGTGATGACCTCCTGGTATCCCGATAGCACGGTGTTGAACACCACTTCGCCCGACACCAGGCCACCTGCGGGCCCAGCGCCGATGTGCTCGCCTTCGAACACCGCGCCGTCGGCCAGCACGAGCGCCGACTCGACGACGCCGCTGGAGTGCTTCGGCTCGGTCATCTCGTGGCGCTCCTGGAGTCGACCACGACCTCACCTCGAAGGACCGTGTGGCGCACTCTCCCGGTCACCAGCCGCCCCTCGAACGGGCTGTTATGGCTGAGGCTCGCCATGGCGGCGCCCGATACCGACCAATGGTCGAGCGGATCGAACACGGCCAGGTTCGCCGGCTCCCCGGGCACGATCGGACGTCCGTGGCGGTCGTCGATGCCCGCGATACGGGCCGGCTGCCACGACATCAGGGCCACCACCGTCTCGATCGGCAACCCCAGCTCGGACAGGGCGAGAGCCAGAGCGGTCTCGAGGCCGAGCATCCCCGGTGGGGCTTCGTCGAAGGGCAGCTCCTTCGATTCCGGGGTGTGCGGGGCGTGATCGGTGGCGATGGCGTCGATCGTGCCGTCGGCCAGCCCGGCGCGCACCGCAGCCACATCGTCGTCGGTCCGCAAGGGCGGGTGGACCTTGAACACCGGGTCGTAGCCGGCGCAGCAGGCATCGGTGAGGGTGAAATGGTGTGGCGTCGCCTCGGCGGTCACCGGCAGTCGCCGGGCCTTGGCCGCCCGCACCAGCTCGACCGAGCCCGCCGTGGAAAGGTGTTGGAAGTGCACCCGCGTGCCGGTGAGCCGAGCCAAGGCGATGTCGCGCATCACCATCAGCTCCTCGGCTTCGGCGGGCTGGCCGGCCAGCCCGAGCCGGCTCGACCAATGGCCCTCGTTCATCGGCGCCCCCACCGTGAGCGCTGACACCTCGCAATGCTGGGCCAGCACGACCGGCCGGCCACCCGTCATGGCTCCGAGCCCGCCCGCATACTCGAGCGCCCGGCGCATCAGCAGCGCATCTTGCACCCCTGTGCCGTCGTCGGTGAACAAGCGCACTCCCAGGGCGGCCAGCTCGGCCATCGGGGACAGCGCACCACCTCTGCGCCCGACGGTTATCGCCCCCGAGGGGACCACCTCGCACAGCGCAGCGCGCCCGAGCTCGATCACCTCGCGCACCACGGCCGCGCAGTCCATGGTCGGGTCGGTGTTGGGCATGGCGACGACGGCGGTGAAGCCACCGAGGGCGCCGCCGCGGCTGCCGGACTCGACGGTCTCAGCCGCCTCGTTGCCAGGCTGGCGAAGATGCACGTGGAGATCCACGAACCCGGGCGTCACGAGGCATCCTTCGGCGTCGAGGGTCCGATCGCCGTTGAGCCCATCGCCGACCGCGAGAATCGTGCCGAGGGCCGAGTCGACGAGCACGTCGGCTCGCCTCCGACCGGCCTGGTCGAGTACCTCACCGCCGGTGATGACCACCGAACCCATCAGCGCGCGCCTCCTGTCTCGTCGGGCTCTCCCGGCAGGCCGATCCCCGAGCCTAGGATCAAGAAGAGCACGGCCATCCGGACCGCCACGCCGTTTTTCACCTGGTCGAGCACGACCGAGTTGGCGAGCTCGGTGGCGGCCACCGAGATCTCGACACCTCGGTTCATCGGCCCCGGATGCATCACCAGGGCGCTCGACCGCAGCCGGGCCGCCCGACCGGGTGTGAGGCCATAGCACGAGGCGTATTCCCGCAACGACGGCACCAACCCCTGGTCCTGGCGTTCGAGCTGCATCCGCAGCATGTAGACAGCGTCGGCGTCGCCCAGCTCGGCGTCGAGGTCGTGGGACACCCGTACCGGCCATCCGGCGAGGCTCGGGGGCAGGAGCGTTGGGGGGGCGACGAGCACCACTTCGGCACCGAGGGCGGCGAAGGCGGCGACGTTGGACCGGGCCACCCGCGAGTGCTTGACGTCACCCACGATGAGGATGCGCCGGCCGGCCAAGCTCCCCAGCCGGTCGCGAAGGGTGTAGCAGTCGAGCAGGGCTTGCGTGGGGTGCTCGTGGCACCCGTCGCCGGCGTTCACGACCGAGCAGTCGACCCAGCGCGTGATCTGCGCCGGCACGCCCGAGGACTTGTGCCGCACGATCAGGCAGTCGGCGCCGAGGGCCTGCACGGTCTCGACGGTGTCGCGAACCGACTCGCCCTTGCTGACCGACGAGGTGGCCGCGGTGAACGTCATCGTGTCCGCCGACAACCGCTTCGCCGCGTTCTCGAAAGACAGTCGGGTACGGGTCGAGTTCTCGAAGAACACCGATGCCACCGTCTTGCCCCGCAGCGCCGGCACTTTGGGGATGGACCGCTCGCTCACCTCGGTGAAGTGGTCGGTCAAGTCCAAGATCTCGGTGATGCCATCGGCACCGAGGTCGTCGACCGAGAGCAAGTTGCCGCTCATCGTCGTCGCTGGGGGCTGCGCGCCCCCAGACCCCATCGGCACCCGGGTCGCTGCGCTCCCACGGCTGCCACTCGGTCGCTGCGCTCCCTCATGACTTGTGGAGCTCCCCGAGGTCGACACCGTCGGCGTGCACGTCGACCATCTCGGTGCGACGGGTCGGGACGTTCTTGCCGACGAAATCGGGCCGGATCGGCAACTCCCGATGCCCGCGATCGACCATGACCGCGAGCTGGACCGAGCGCGGTCGCCCGAAGTCGGTGAGAGCGTCGAGCGCGGCGCGGATGGTACGGCCAGTGAACAACACGTCGTCGACCAGCACGACAACCTTGGCGTCGAGGTCGATGGGGATGTCGGTGACCGCCTCGGGGAGAACGGGGCGCAAACCTATGTCGTCTCGGTACATCGCCACGTCGAGGGTCCCGACCGGCGGTCGGCCACCCTCGATGCGCTCGAGAGCGTCGGCGATCTGACCGGCCAATGCGACACCGCCGGTCTGCAGCCCGACCACCACCAAGTCGGCGAGCCCGCCGTTGCGCTCGAGGATCTCGTGGGCCATCCGGCGCACCGCCCGTTCCATGGCGCCGGTATCCATGATCCTTGCCCGAGCAACGAATACGCCCCCGAAGGGGCGTGTCAGTCGACGCTCACGTTCTGCCACCTGGGCGTGCTCCTCGTCCGTTCAGGCCTCACCGGACCCGCTTCACGGTCGAGAGCGCAGCGTAGTCGAATTATCGCTGGGGGCTACGTCCTCGACCCGATTGTTGAACCGCGCGACGACCGGCAGCGTAGAAGGCAGTGCCAGTACACCACCCGAGGATTGCGGGCGCGGAGGCGATCAGATGACCGACGACGAATCGTCCGGTGACCGAGTCGAGGACCACATGGGCGGCGACGAGTTGCCGGTGAGCCTGCGCGTCCTGCTTTCGGACTCGTCGCTGTGGTCGGACCCGTCACCCGAGCTCGAAGCAGCCGTCGCCATGCTGGTCGCCGACGCCGCGGTCGCCGCCTCGAACCCGCCCCCGTTGGCCGAACTGGTCGCCCTCCGATCCGAGCGCCCAACCCGCCGGAGGGCGACCCCGCTCGCGGCCGCGGCCAGCGTCGTCTTCCTCGCTGGGGCGGTGGTGGTCGGGGCCAACCTCAGCGATACCGGCGGCGACCCCGAGCTCGCGGCACCGACCTTCCATGCGGAGTTGAGCGGCTCCGGCTCGAAGGAGCCGAGCCTGGCAGGTCGGGCCGGCTTCATCCGCACGTCGTCGGGGTGGCGCGTCGAACTGGACATTGCCCAACTGATCAGGCGAGCTGACGGGGAGTTCTACGAAGCCTGGCTGAAGGATGTCGATGGCGACCTGGTATCCCTCGGCACCTTCAACGAGGGCACCGATGTCGTGCTGTGGGCCGGCGTCTCCCCGGAGCACTTCGGAACCATGTCGATCACGCGCGAGCGCGCCGACGGTGATCCCACCTCGTCGGGTGATGTTGCGGTCGTCGGGCCGGTGATCGCGCCCTGACGACCGGGCGATGACGACCGGGCGATGACGACCGGGCGCTGACGACGATCAGTCGGGCCGCACCCGCTCGGCGAGCGCTGCGACGACGCCGTTCACGAACCGCGCCGAATCCTCGGTCGAGTACTGCGACGCCAACTCGACCGCCTCGGTGACGATCGCGGTGGTCGGGACATCAGGCTGGTGAACCAGCTCGTACACCGCCATGCGCAGCACCGATCGGTCGATCGTGGCCAGTCGATCGAGAGTCCAGCCGTGTAGCGCCGAGGCGACCAACTCGTCGACCCGGTCGAGCTGGTCGACCAGCCCCGCCAACACCACGGCGGCGTAAGGCGGCGGGTCGATGATCTGGCGGGCCAACACGTCAGCGAGGGCCTCTCCACGGATCTCGGCCTCGTAGAGGATCGCGAGGGCGCTCTCGCGCGCCACGCGCCGGCTGCTGACCCCGCCGGTCACGCCCTGGTGAGGTAGTCGCCCGACCGGGTGTCGACCCGGACGACGTCACCGATATTGACGAACAGCGGCACCTGCACGATCTTGCCGGTGATCAAGGTCGCCGGCTTTCGGCCTCCGGAGACCCGGTCGCCCTGGACACCGGGCTCGGTGACGGTCACCTCGAGGTCGACGGCGGCCGGTAGATCGACGCCGACGACTTCGTCGCCGTACATCTGCAGCACGAGCGGCGATCCTTCGAGGATGTAGTCGGTCGCGTCGCCGAGCGACGTCGGCGCCACGTTCAGCTGGTCGTAGGTCGAGTTGTCCATCACGACGTAGTCGTCCCCGTCCCGGTACAGGAGCTGCATGTCGCGTTTGTCGATGATCGCCCGCTCGACCCGCTCGTCGGCGCGAAACGTGCGGTCGACAACGGCGCCGGTGCGGACGTTCTTCAGCTTGGTGCGCACGAACGCGCCGCCCTTGCCGGGCTTTACGTGCTGGAAGTCGACGACCTGGAACAGTCCGTTGTCGAGCTCGATTGTCATTCCGGTCCGGAAGTCGTTGGTGCTGATAGCGGGCATCGCCGGCCTTTCGTGGTCGATTCGCTTCGTCGTCTGGCGCAACCGCTCGGCCGACCGCCCTGTCAGCCGACCGGGAGGAACGGCTGCCGGGCCGAGCCGGTGAGTCGCCGGCACCCGTCGCTCGTAACGAGAACGGTGTCCTCGACGCGAGCGCCGCCGAGCCCCGACACGTACACGCCGGGCTCCACGGTGACGACGTAGCCGGCGTGCAGAGTAGCGCCCCCACGGCGCAGAATCGGCGTTTCGTGGATGTCGAGGCCCACGCCGTGACCGGTGCTGTGGAGGTACTCCTCGAGCCGCCCGGCCTGGGCGGCTCCGGTTCGGCACACGTCGTCGATGAACTCGGCGCTGACGCCGTCTCGCACGGCAGCGACGCCTCGCTCGTGCAGGTCCGACACCAGCTTGACGAGGGCCACCTGCTCGGGGCTGGCGTCACCGACCAGGTAGGTGCGGGTCATGTCCGACCGGTACCCGTCGCAGCGCGCTCCAACATCGATGATGACCAGATCACCCGGATGTACCCGGCGCCCGCCGGGACTGTGGTGGGGTACCGCCGAGTTAGGGCCCGAGGCGACGATCGGCTCATACGCCGGCCCGTCGGCTCCGCCGCGCCGAATGGCTGCTTCGAGGGCAAACGCCACGTCGGCCTCGGCGGGCGCCTCGGCGAGCATCGGCAGCACGGTTGACAATGCCTCATCGGTGATCGAGGCCGCCGACTCGATCCGCGCCACCTCTGCGGGCTCCTTGATCGTGCGCAACTTCTCGACCACTCCGACCGCCGGCGCAAGGGTGAGGTGCTCGGCCAGGACATCCCGCTCGGCCCACGACAGGTGCTCGGCTTCGACGAAAAGCTCACCCGAGTCGCCCTCTCGGCGCCCGCCCACCAATGAGGACCACACGGCGGCGTCGAACACCGAACCCACGATCTCGACATCGCCGGCGAACCCCGCGGCCGCGGTCTCGGTTTCGGCCCGCTCGCCGTAGCGCCGATCGGTGACGAGGAGCGCGTGTGTCGAATCGACGAGCAGCCGGCCCGCCGAACCCGAGAACCCGGTCAGATACCGCACGTTCGCCGGGGCGATCACGAGCAAAGCGTCGATCGCCCGCTCGGTCATCTCGCGGCGCAGGCGGTCAAGTCGCGGCGCGACCTCGATCGGCGGCAGCAGCGGGCGACCGGTCACCGGCCCAGCAACCCGGCGACAGCGTCGATCGCCAACTCGTAGCCGAGCCCTCCGAGACCGCAGATCGTCGCCGTAGCCACCGGCGCCACCACCGAATTGTGACGCCAGGCCTCGCGGGCGTTGGGGTTGGAGAGATGGAGTTCGATGATCGGGCCGTCGAACGCGGCCAAGGCATCGTGTATGGACCACGCATAATGGCTGAACGCCCCAGGGTTGATCACGATCGCGGCGGCCCGGCCCCGACCCCGGTGTACGGCCTCGACGATCTCCCCCTCGTGGTTGGACTGGAGGTGCTCGACGACGAGACCGTGGCGGGCTGCGGCGGCCTCGGCACGAGCGACGTGGTCAGCCAAACTGTCGGTCCCGTAGACCGCGGGCTCGCGCTGGCCGAGCAGGTTGAGGTTCGGGCCCGAGAGCATCAGCACGAGGTCGCTCACGAGACAGCCTCCAAGGCGTCGAGGAGGATCGAACGGTCGACACCGACGACGGTCTCTACCCCGCGGGGGCCGTCGAGCACGAACGTCACGCCGTTCAGGGCCTTCTTGTCCCGGCCGAACAGGTCGACAAGATCCGCGGGGTCGAGACCCGGAGGAACGGCCGTGGGCAGGTCGTACCCGCCGACCACCCGACGATGGAGGTCGACCCGATCGGCGTCGATGCGGCCCAGGCGGGCGGCCACCTCGGCGGCGTACACCAGCCCGATCGCCACGGCCTCACCATGGCGAAGGTCGTACCGTCCAGCAGTCTCTAGGGCATGGGCGAGCGTGTGCCCGTAGTTGAGGATCGCTCGGCGGCCCGACTCCCGCTCGTCTTTAGCCACCACCTCGGCCTTGATCTGAACGCAACGAGCCACCCGGTCGGCGAGCGGCAGTGAGTCGAGATCCGCGCCGCCGAGGAAGTGGTACTTGGCCATCTCGCCGTTCCCACAACGCCACTCACGCGGCGCCAACGTGACCAGGGTTTCGGTGTCGCAGATCACCGCCGACGGCTGCCAGAAGGTGCCGACCAGGTTCTTGCCCTCGGGGAGGTTGACACCGGTCTTGCCACCGATGGCGGCATCGATCTGGCCGAGCAGCGTGGTCGACACGGTCACGTAGGCGATGCCGCGGTGATAGACGCTGGCGGCGAACCCGGCGACGTCGCTGACCACGCCGCCGCCGACGGCCACCACCACGTCGGACCGCGTCAGACCCCACTGGCTGAACCGTCGGCACAGGTCCTCGACGGTGGCCATCGACTTCGCGGGCTCGCCGTCGCCGATGGTGAACACCTGGTGCTCGATGCCCGGCTCGACCTCGACATCGATGCCCGCTTGGGTCACGATCGCGGCTCGGCGCGCCCCACGGGGTACCAGATCGGCGAGATGGTGCCGGGCACCGGCTCCGACGAGCACCCGATAGTCGCGACCCTCGCCGACCGGAACCAACACGGTCACCAAGCGGTCAGACGCGCTTCTCATGGTTGCGCCACGCCGACCGCCGACGCCACGCGCTCGACGACCTCGGCGATCGTCAAGTCGTCGGTCTCGACGACGACATCGGCGATCGCCTCGTACCGGGCCGTGCGCCGGGCCGACAACTCACCGAGCACCGCCGCGGGATCGCCGGCCCGGAGCAGCGGTCGATCCCGCTCGGACCCGACCCGCCCGACGAGGGTGGCGATGTCGGCCCGCAACCATACGACGAGTCCACCGGCGAGCAACTCGAGGTTGGTGTCGCGCTCGACGATCCCGCCCCCGGTGGCGACGACGACGTCGGGGTCGCCGGCGACGACCTTGGCGAGGGCGCACGACTCGTGGCCGCGGAACCCGGCTTCGCCCTCGGTCTCGAAGATCTCGGCCACACTCTTCCCGGCGTCCGCCACAATGGTGGCGTCGGTGTCTACGAACCTGCATCCGAGGCGCGCCGCGAGCATCCGCCCGACCTCGGTCTTCCCGGCGCCCATGAGCCCGACCAGCACAATGGGTACGGCTGGCGCTGGATGCATCCGCTCAGGTTACCGATCGCCGCCGTGGTGCTCGGTGTTACTGGATCAACTCGCTGGAGAACAGAAACACCACGATGCACCCGGCGGCCAGGGCGGGGCCGAACGGGAACGTCTGGCCCAACACGCGGAGGGGAGGCGACACGGTTCCGTCGATGCCCGCGAACTCGGGGTCGGGGTCGGGCATGACGTTGCGACCGGTGACCCGGCGCGTCGCGCTCAGGGCGAACCCACCGACAACGCCCAGTACCGCCCCGAGGAACAGGGCGTACAGGATCAAGGTGAAGCCGTAGCGGAACCCCTGGTACGGCCAGCCGAGGAACAACCCCATGAGCAGCGCCAGCTTCACGTCCCCGAAGCCCATGCCGCGGGGCGAGATCAGGTGGGGGATGAACAGGAGCAGGAAGTACGCCGCGGCCCCGATCAGAGCCCCGGGAATGTGTCCCGTCAGGTCGCGCGCGAGCGACACGGTCACGATGGCCACGATCGACAGTCCGAGCGAGGGGAAAAGGATCCGGTCCGGTAACCGGTAGTGGTAGAGATCGACGACCGACAGGGCGATCAGCGCCGAGAACAGCACGAACACCGGAATGAGCGACAAGTTCACGCCGAAGCGCCACACCGCGATCACAAACAGTGCCGCCGTCAGCAACTCCACGGCCGGGTAGGCCTTGGTGATCGGGTGCTGGCAATCTCGGCATCGACCGCGAAGGCGGAGCCACGACACCACGGGAACCAGGTCGGACGGACCGATGGCGTGTTCGCAGAACGGGCAGCGCGGACCGGGGTGGATCAGGTTCAAGCGGTCGGGCACCCGGTCGATGACCATGGTCAACGCGCTGCCGACGACGAGGCCGAGCAAGCCGAACAGCACGTAGCTTGCGATCACGTTCCCGCCCGTTTCAGTCGAACGGGATCAGGGTTCCATCGTCCCGAGGAAGCGCAGGAGCATCCCTCGGTTCAGGTGACCGTTCTCGGCCTCGATCTCGGCCAAGGCCTCATCGCGCTCCTGCACGCTCGTGGCGCGAGCCGCGCGGGCCATCGCCCTCGCCGCACGGGGGCTGAGGTTGGCCAGTTCGGCCGCGAAGGCCGTGAGGTCCCCGTCGCCGCCCACCATGGCCGGTGCCGGATCCGGCCGGAACGGTTCCGCGTACGGCTGAGAGTACTGTTGTGGCATCATCGGGCCGTCGGGTTCCGGGACAGCCCAGCTGCCGAGCGGCGGCGGCTCCACCGCTGCCGACGGAGCGAACGGAGCGTCGGCGACGACTTGCCCGAGAGGGGCATATGCGGCGAACGCCTCGGCCGATAGTGCCGGCACGGGCGCCTCCCATGTTTCGTCGAGTGCAGCGAATCCCTCCGGGAACGACGGTTGAGCGTCGGCCGGCCACACGACCTGTCCGGGCTCGACGGCAACGGGGTCTTCGTCGCTCCAGCGTCGCCGCGGCGCGTCGGCGTCGTAGGTCTCGTGACTGGCCGCGATCTGCGGGTTGTCGATGCACACCACCAGATGGTTGCGGAGCAGGTCGGCGACGATCCGCAACGAACCAAGATCGTCGAGGCCCAACAGGGCGGCGAGTTGGCTGACGGTGCAACCACCGCCGAGTAGAACGATGGTGTGCCACCGTTCGATCGAGATGACCAGCTCGCGGGTCGGCGGCTCGGGATTCAGGGTGATCCACGAGTCGACCGACCCGACCTGGGCGAGCAGCGACTTGAGCTCTGCGAGCTTGCGTTGCGTGTCGGCGACGAGAGGCACGATCGGCAGCGAGCATGTGGTCTCGTCGGTTCGTGCCTCGTTGTGGAACGTGAAGACGCCCTGTTCCTGCCGGAACAGCCAGAGCACGGTGTCGGACGGTTCGCACAGTGCGTCGTCGACCGTCGCCGACGTCAGCGACCCGTCCTGCATGAACAGCAGCGTCCGGTGTCCCGAAGCCGTTACCTCAAGGGCTCCGACCTTGCCGGGACCGCCGACCAATTGCAGCACGTCGGCAAGGGCGAATGAGTCAAGCGTGCCCTGTAGTGCCACCACAACCTCCGAGTTTTCGTTGGGGATCTATCGGCGCGACACCCAGGTACTTGAGAGCATCCTTCCCTGTCGCTCAGACAGTCATGGCGGACCGCATGGCGGCCACCGGGGCCAGCCCGCCGGTCCACAGCTCGAATGCCACCGCCGCTTGGTGGAGGAGCATGCTGGCCCCGTTGTGCCCGGCGATCCCGCGGGCCCGGCACGCCGCGAGCCATGCCGTCTCGGCCGGATGGTAGACAAGGTCGACCACGATTGCGGTCGCCCGGATCGTCGTCGGGTCTACCGGCATGGATCGGTCGTCGCCCATGCCCGCTGGGGAGGCATTGACGACGAGGTCAGCCCTCGCGGCATCAGCGAGGGTCCCCACCGTGCCCTTCGCTTCGGCGAGCGCGGCGGCTCCCGCAGCCCGCTGCGCCGATCGGTTGACCACGATCACCTCGCGCGCACCGGCGTCGGCGCAGGCCAGCACGACGGCGCGCGCCGCGCCACCGGCGCCGATCACGACGCAGCGTCGGCCGGCGACACCGATGCCGGCATCGTCGAGTAGCCCGCGGAGGAACCCTTCGCCGTCGGTGTTGTGCCCGACGAGTCGACCGCCGGAATTCACGACGCAGTTCACCGCGCCGAGCTTGGCCGCGGCCGGGCTCAGATCGTCGAGCGCGGCGGCGACCGCCTCCTTGTGGGGCATCGTCACCGACAACCCGGCGATCCCGAGCGCCCGCACCCCGGCGAGCGCCGACTCGACGGCGCCCGGCTCGACATCGAAGGCCAGGAACCGCCAGTCGAGCCCAGCCGCGGCGAACGCCGCGTTGTGGATCGCCGGCGAGCGCGAATGGGCAACCGGTCGACCTATCACCGCCGCGAGTCTTGTCGCCCCCGAGATCGGCAGGCCGCTCACCCGCAGCCGAGGCCTAGCTCCGTGCACACGGCGACACCCTCGGCGAACTCGGCCTCGGTCACGACGAAGCGGTGCGCACCATCGACGCCGCCCTCGTTGGTGAGCACGTAGTAGAACCAGTCGCCCGCCTCGGGCGCCAGCGCCGCTTCGATCGACGCCTGGCCCGGCGCGGCGATCGGCGTCGGCGGCAGCCCCACATTGCCGCGGGTGTTGTACGGCGAGTCGGCCTCGCGGTCGGCCGGGTCGAGCCCGGCGTACCGCGCTACCGCGTCGATTCCCAGGGCTTCGCTTACGAGCAGCCGGTTGTAGATGACCCGCGCGATCTTGGGCCGGTCGACATCGAGTCGAGCTTCCTCTTCGATCATCGACGCGATGATCAAGATCTCGTAATCGGTGAGGAGGAGCTCGTCGATCACCGGGTCTCGGCCCACGTCGGTCTCGGCGGCGGCGAACCGGTTCTCCATCTCGTCGAGCATGCGATCGATGAGCTCGGCCTCGTCGGTGATGCTGTCCTCGTCGACCTCGTAAGTCGCCGGGAACAACAGACCTTCGAGGAACTGGAACCCGTTGAACTCGAGGGCCTCGAAATCGCTTCGCGCCAACTGGATCGCCGCGTCGATCTCGGCCGCCGAGAACTGACCGTTCTCCTCGACGAGCTTGGCCCTGATCTGTTCGAGGGTCAGGCCCTCGGGCACGTTGATGTCGAAGAACGTCGGCGGGATCGGTCCCAGGCGGAGCACGGCGACGATCTCGTCGTAGCCCATGTTCTCGTTGAGCGCGTACTCGCCGGCCTGGAAGGAGTCGTTGACGGGATCGTCGCAACCGAGCACGAAGGACAGCCCGCTCGGGCAGCGCAGGTAGTAGCGAAATACCGTCGAGTTGTCGATCACGCCGAGCGTGTTGAGCTCCTCGGCGATCTGGTTGGTGGTCATGCCCTCGTCGATGGTCAGCGCGACCTCGGGACCGGCGCCACCCGCCGGGTTGACCTGGCCGTCGACCCAGCGGGCCGCCCACAGGAGCACGCCCGCGCCGCCGACCACGAGCACGAGCAGCACGATCCCGAGCCGGATCGCCCAGCCTCCCCGCCGGGGCAGCCGCACGTACTCGCCAGGCGGGTAGCCCCACCCGTCGTCCCAGTCGTCGTCGCCATCCCACCCGTCGTCGTCCCACCCGTCGTCGTCCCAGGACTCGTCGCTCGACGACCGTGCTGTGGCATCGGGATCGACGCGGGTCACGGTCGGCGCGACGGGGAGGGGTCGTTTCGCCGGTGAATCGAACTCGTCGTCGATGACGGGGGCTGGGCCGCGCGACCAGCCGGTCCAGTCGCCGGCCGTGGCATGCGGCGCCGTCTCGCGGGCCAACTCGTCGGCCCGCGCGCTCTGGCCCGCCCAGGACCCGGCGGGAAGCTCATCGCGCTCGGGACCACGCGGGGACGTCCACTCGTCGGAGGTCCAATCGGCCCCTTCGGGGCGGCCCCGCCACGGATCGGCGCCTGACCGCCGCAGCGGTGGGTTGGCGCGCTTGGTCGCAACGCGAGAGTGCGCCCGCCGGTCAGCCTCCGGGGGCGGGCCGGCGTCGGGCGGACCGACGGTTCGCGGGCTTCCCGGCGCGGGCTCGTCGGGGCGGGGTTGCCGCGCACGTTCGGCCGCGGGCGCGCCGTCCGAAGCGACGGGCCGGGGCCGGCCGGGCCGTTTGGCGTCACCGACGGGCGGGCCGTCGGGCCGGGGCCGGCGCGGTCTGAGCTCGGCATCGGCATCGATCGGGCGAGGCGGTCGGGCCGGTCGCTCGCCCGCGCCGCCGGGGCGAGGCGGGCGGGGCGGCCGGGGCCGATCATCGCCCAGCGCGGACGGATCCGACGAAGTCGGCAGATCACTCACCGGAATCGCCCCGTTTGAGACTTCCGCCGTCGAGCCAGGACTGAAGTAACACCGTCGCCGCGACCATGTCGACCACCGTCCGGCGATCACGGCTGCGCTTGCCTTGCTCCATCAGACTCCGTTCCGCGGTGACGGTGGTTAGGCGCTCATCGTAGGTCGTAACCGGTACCGGAAGCCGAGCGGCAAGGACGGTCACCTCCTCGAGCACGCCGCGGGCCGCCGGGCCGATCGAGCCGTCGAGCGACAGCGGTAGACCGACGAGTACGTCGCCGATTTCCCACTCTTGGACGAGGTCGCTCACCGCACGGTGATCTCGCTCCCGATCACCGCTTCGGTGCAGCACCACTAACGGAGTAGCGACGGTACGGTCGCTATTGCTGAGGGCCACCCCGATGCGTTTCGATCCCAGGTCGAGGGCCAGAACCCGCATCAGCCGCCGACAACCGCGGCGCGGGCGGCGTCGAGGGCCGCGTCGAGCTGGTCCACATTGCGGCCACCGATCACCGTGAGCTCGGGATTCTTGCGACCGCCACCTTGGACGAGCTTGGCAGCGTTGTCGAGCGCAGCACCCGCATCGACCCCGCCCGGTACCGATGCCGCGACCAACCCGACGCCTCCGCCGTCGAATGCCGCACCGAGCACGACGAGGGCAACACCCCGGTCCCGGACCGCCACGGCCAGGTCGCGAAGCGTGTCGCGCTCGATCCCATCGACCCGGGCTACCACCACGCCGTCGACGGCGCCCCGGGCCAGCTCGTCGGCTCGCCCGACCGCACCCTGGCGGCGCACTGAAGCGAGCTGGTTGCGCAACTCCTTGGCTTCGACCAGCCGCTTGGCGACGCCGTCGATCAGTTCGTCGACGGGCACGCTCAGCAGACCAGCGAGCTCGGCGAGCAACCGCTCGTCGTGGCGTAGCCGCGCGATGGTGCCGAGCCCGGTGACGGCCTCGACCCGGCGCAGGTTGGACCCGATCGATCCCTCGGTGACGATCTTGATCGACCCGATGTCACCGAGAGCGCCTACGTGAGTCCCGCCGCACAACTCGGTGGAGTTCCGGCCCGCCTCGAGCACCTTGACCACGTCGCCGTACTTGTCGCCGAAGAACATCATGGCGCCGAGGTCGCGGGCTTCGTCCATGGTGGTCTCGAAGTGCCGCACGCGGGCATTGTCGAGGATCTCCCGGTTGCTCAGATTCTCTATCTCGGCGATCTGCTCGGCGGTCAAGGCGTCGTAGTGACTGAAGTCGAATCGCAGCCGATCGGCGCCGACCCAGGAGCCCTGCTGCTTCACGTGATCGCCGAGCACCGTGCGCAATGCCCAGTGCAGCACGTGGGTTCCGGTGTGGTTGCGCCGGATCGCTGCTCGGCGTTCGGCGTCGATCTCGGCGGTGACCTCGTCGCCGACCGTGGGCGTGGGGCCCCGTGAACTCACGACGTGGCGATGCAGTGCGGGCCCAGCGAGCGTGGTGTCGATCACCGCGGTGCCGACGTTGCCCCAGCGGATCCAGCCCGTGTCGCCGACTTGGCCGCCGGACTCGGCGTAGAACGTGGTGCGGGTGACGAAGACCTCGGCGGTGTCGGGTGCCGCCCCCGGCAGGACCGCGATGACCCGGCCGGTGGTGGAGTCGGCGTCGCGGACGAAGTCGGTCTCGCCAAACTGGTCCAGGAGCTCGCGGTAGGCCTCGTGGTCGACGTCACCGTCGCCGACTCTGCGGGCCGCTTTGGCCCGGCGGCGCTGCTCAGCCATCGCCGTGTCGAAGCCCGCCTGGTCTACCTCGACCCCGCGCTCGTTCGCGATCTCGCGGGTGAGCTCGAGCGGAAAGCCGTAGGTGTCGTGGAGCTGGAACGCCACCGCACCCGGCAACGGCTGCCTGGCGGGGACCGAGTCGAGCTCGGCGTCGAGCAGCGACGAGCCGCTCTTCAGAGTCTGGCGGAACTTCGCTTCCTCGCGCTCGATGACGCCCCGCACGAAGTCGTGGCTGGCCGCCAGCTCCGGGTAGGCCTCGCCCATCACCTCGACGACGCCGTCGACCATGGCCGGCATGACCGGCGTCTCGACACCGAGCAGGTAGGCGTGTCGTACCGCACGCCGGATTATCCGGCGCAGCACGAATCCGCGACCCTCGTTCGAAGGGAAGACGCCGTCGTTCACCAGGAACGTCGTCGACCGGGCGTGGTCGGCGAAGATTCGCAAGCTCACGTCGGTGCGGGCGTCGGCACCGTCGCGGATCCCGGTGGCTCGCGTGGCGTGATCGAGAAGGCGCTGGAACTCGTCGGTTCCCCACACCGAGTCGACGCCCTGGAGCAACGAGACCGTGCGCTCGAGCCCCATTCCGGTGTCGATGCTCGGCTTGGGCAGCGGCACCTGTGTGCCGTCGGCCTGTTGCTCGAACTGCATGAACACGAGGTTCCAGAATTCGAGGAACCGCTCGTCGCCGCCGTGCGCGGGGCCGCCGTCGTGGCCGTACTCGGGCCCCTTGTCGAAGAAGATCTCCGAGCACGGTCCGTTGGGACCGGTGTCGGCCATCCGCCACCAGTTGTCGTCGTCGAGGCGCTGGATCCGGTCGGCGGACACACCGACGGTGTCACGCCAGATGTCGGCCGCCTCGTCGTCGGTCAGATGCACCGTGACCCACAAGCGGTCCGGGTCGAAACCGAAACCCTCCGTCACCAACTCCCACGCCCACGGGATCGCGTCGTGCTTGAAGTAGTCGCCGAAGGAGAAGTTGCCGAGCATCTCGAAGAACGTGAGATGGCGCGAGGTGCGACCGACCTCCTCGAGATCGTTGTGTTTGCCGCCGGCGCGGACGCATTTCTGGATCGACACCGCCCGTGAGCGGGGCGGGGTCTCCTCGCCCAGGAAGTACGGCTTGAACGGCACCATGCCGGAGTTGCTGAACAGCAGGGTCGGGTCGTGCGGGATGAGGCTGGCCGAGGGGACGTGCAGATGCCCCCGCCCCACGAAGTAGTCCACGAATGTTCGCCGCACCTGGTTCGCGTTCATACCCATCGACCGGCCAGCGTACCGGCCGGTCGAGCGGGGCGAATCGGGGTTCTCAGCGACGAGATCGTCGGTGGCGACCACGGGCGCGGGGGGAGCGGTGATCGCTCGGCGCCGGCGGGCTCGGCTTGGCCGGGATCTCGGCGGCGGGCAGACCGTGCTCGTGCCGCAGCCGGCCTTCGGTCTCCCTCATGGTCTCGCGACCCTCGCGGAGAGCCGCTTTGACCTCTCGACCGGCGTAGCGAGCCGACCCGGCGACGTCCTTGCCTTTTGCGATCACGGCGTTGGAGCCGTAGCGCACCGCGACCCGCTTCACGCGCCGCCGGAGTTTGCGCTGCAGGTACACCGAAGTGGTCATCCCGGCGGCATAGGTGACTGCCGTCCACATGGCGCGTCGGATCATGCTCGGTCCTTTCGTTCGGCCGATCGACCGTCACTCGACGTGACGTCGATCGCCGGAGCAGAGGATCGACCTCGCAAGCGCCTCAGGGCGCGAGCGGAGCCGGCGAAGAACGACACGGACTTGATGAGCGGCGGGGCCAGGGCGCGGTGGGTGAGCCTCGAAGTGGAGTCGACCGTGCCGGTGATCCGCTCGGCCGAGTCGAGGATGTGGTCGACCCGTTCGAGCTCGCCGGTCGCGAGCTCGACGGTGCGGCGGAGCTCGGTGACCGTGGCGATGGTCTCAGACCGCAGGGCATCGACGGTCTCGCGCAGGCTCCGCATCGTCGAGACCATCGAGGCCGATACGAGCACGAGCATCACCACCGCGCCCAGCACTACTACCGCTCCCAGGACGGCAACGAGATCTCCGGCGCTCACGCCTCCATCTTGCCAGCTTCGAGGTGGCGGATACGCGCCATGCGCTCACCCGCCGCGGCTTCATCGCCGTGGAGCGACGGTTCGTAGTAACGCCGACCGGCCAGCTCGGCGGGCCGGTGGCTCTGGGGCGACCACCCGTCCTGAGCATCGTGCGGGTACTGGTAACTGGCTCCGTGGCCGAGGCTGGCGGCGCCCTGGTAGTGGGCGTCTCGAAGATGCATCGGCACCTCCCCGCCGCCCGGGCGTCGAACATCCTCGGTTGCAGCCCCGATGGCCACGGTGACCCGGTTCGACTTCGGCGCGAGGGCCAGGTACACGACGGCGTGCGCGAGGTTGAGGCGCGCCTCGGGAAAGCCCACGTAATCGACCGCCCGAGCCGCAGCCTCGGCGATCAGCAGCCCATTGGAATCGGCCATGCCAACGTCCTCGCTGGCCAGGATCACCAGTCGCCGGGCGATGAAGCGTGGGTCCTCGCCCGCGTCGATCATCCGGGCCAACCAGTACAGCCCCGAGTCGACGTCGCTGCCCCGGATGCTCTTGATGAACGCGCTGATCACGTCGTAGTGGTCGTCGCGCCCGTAGCGAAGGGCCTTGGTTCCCGACGCCGACTCGGCGTCGGCCAGAGTGACCCGCTCGCCCGCGCCCCGCGACCGGGAGATGGCGATCGCCACCTCGAGCGACGTGAGCGCGTGACGACCGTCGCCACCGGCGTCGGCAGCCAGGTGTTCGAGCGCCTCGTGGTCGGCCTCGGCGTGCTCGTGGGCGAGGCCCCGTTCGAGCAGCTGGCGGATCGCCTCGTCGTCGAGCAGATGGAGCCGGAACAGGGTCGACCGGCTGAGCAGTGGCGGGTTGACCTCGAAGAACGGGTTCTCGGTGGTCGCGCCGATGAGCACGAGGAGTCCCGACTCGACCGACGGGAGTAGGGCGTCCTGCTGCGCCTTGTTGAACCGGTGGACCTCGTCGAGGAACAAGATCGTGCCCCGAGTCCGTTCGCCGAGGCGCTGGCGAGCCCGCTCTATCACCTCGCGGACGTCCTTGACGCTGGCGCTCACCGCCGAAAGCTCCTCGAACGCCTTGGCGGTGGTCGAGGCGATCAGCTTGGCGAGCGACGTCTTGCCCGTCCCCGGCGGCCCCCACAGGATCACCGACGACAGCGTGTCGGTGTCGATCAGCGCCCGCAGCGGTTGTCCCGGTCCGAGCAGGTGCGGCTGCCCCACCACCTCGTCGAGCGTCCGAGGCCGCAGCCGGGCGGCTAGCGGAGCCTTGGCCCTCAACTGCTCGGCCGCCGCCGCCGAGAACAGGTCATCACCGCCTCCCCCACGACTCACGGGCCCGAGGCTACCGTCTGCCGCTCGTTCGGCTTCCAAGGCGGGGCACCATGGGACGAATCTCCGTTCTGTAGACGCGCACGATTGTCCTGGCTCTCGTCGCCGTCCTCGTCCATCCGAGCTGACCTGGTCGCCGTGGCCTTGGGTGCTCAAGGATGGCGCCGTCGGGCCGAAAATATGATGATGAAGGCGATCGTCCCTCTCATCTTCTATCCATGGTTGGCCGTTTCACTCGTGATCCTCGGTCGGCGAATCTGGCGCAAGTCGACGAGGCCGAAGGGCTCGGACCCGACCGATGCCCGACCGATCACCGACACCTCGCAGGCGGTGCTGGCCCGGCTCGCGGCGGAGGCGCCGACCCCGACACCGCCCGCGACCCACATCGACGGCGTTGCGGCCGCGCCGCTCCCCCGGCTCCCCAGCCTGGTCGGCCTCGCCGATCTGGTGAGGGGTATCTCGATGCCGTGCGGGCTCACACCCCATCTGGGCGCGGGCATCTTGACCCCCGACCGAGCCGCGTTCACGACCGACCGGTCTGAGCCTGGTGAGGTGGAGGCCGGATTGCGCGCCGAGCTCGCTCGACTCGGCATGTCCGACATCCGCGACACGTCGACCGGTTTCATCGCCGCCGGGCGGCTCGGCGAGGTCGAAGTGCGGGTCCATCGATCCGTGACCGTCGCCACCAGTGCCGGCCTCCGCGCGTTCGAGGGCGCCCTACCCGACGCCGTCGCGGTCGAGATGTCGGTTCATTGACGCGTAGCCCCCGGTGGCAGCCAACCGGGATGCGCCACGAGAAATCCGATCCGATCCCGCCACCGCTCGGCCGAGACCAAGTCACCGGCGATGTCGCCGTACTCGTGGAAGGCCACGTGCCACACGTCGTACCGCTCGATGTTCTTGGTGAGCCCGTAGCGCACCCGCTCATCCTCGGGCTCGAAAGACCCGAACAGCCGGTCCCACAGGATCAGGATCCCGCCGTAGTTACGGTCGAGGTACTGCGGGTTCGACCCGTGGTGCACCCGATGATGCGACGGGGTGTTGAACACCGCCTCGAACCAGCGCGGCAGCCGCCCGATCAACTCGGTGTGGACCCAGTACTGGTAGATCAGGTTGAAGCCGCCGGCCACCATGATCATCCAGGGCCGCACGCCCAGAAGGGCGAGCGAAGGGAACGCCACGAGCACCCCGACCGGCGTCCATGGCTGGCGCAGCGCCGTCGACAGGTTGAACAGCTGGCTCGAGTGGTGGTTCTCGTGGGCCGCCCACAGGATGCGAACGACGTGCTCGAACCGGTGGAGCCAGTAGTACGCGAGATCCCAACCGATCATCGCGACGACCCATCCGAGCACGCCGTTGCCTAGATCGGTCACCCGCCACTGCCACAACCACTCGGCCAGCGCGAACACGGCCAGGTTCAACAGCCCCACAGTGAGGATGGACCCGAGACCCATCAACACGCTGGCCCGCGTGTCGGGCCCCGAATACCCGAGCACGTCATCGCCGGCCGCCTTACGCCGCCGGGCAACGCCAACCTCCCACCACAGCAGCACGAGAAACCCGGGAACCGCCACCACGGTCGGGTCTAGGTATTCACCGATCATCGGGGACTCCGACGTCGAAGCCAGCGCAAGCCGGGCCGCGGCGGCGAGGCAAACAAATCACGCTTGAGGGATTGCCTTCAGGCCGAGTTCGGTGAGATGCCGGGGGTCGATGGGCGTGGGCGCCGAGGTGAGAGGGTCGTTGCCGGACTGGGTCTTGGGGAAAGCGATCACCTCGCGGATGTTCTCCTCGCCCACCAGCAGCGCGACGAGCCGGTCTATCCCGAACGCGAACCCAGCGTGGGGCGGCGCGCCATAACGGAAGGCGTCGAGCAGGAAACCGAATTTGCTCTGCGCTTCTTCGGCCCCGATGCCGAGCAGCTCGAAGATGCGGCTCTGCACGTCGCGGCGATGGATACGGACGCTGCCCGAACCGAGCTCCCAACCGTTCAGAACCAGGTCGTAGGCCTGCGAGCGCACTTCCAGCAGGGCCTCGCCGCCCTCGTCGAGCAGGTGCACGTCGTCGGCGTGAGGCATCGTGAACGGGTGGTGGGCCGGGATTGGGCTGCCGTCGTCGCCGAGACCCTCGAACAGCGGGAAGTCGACCACCCACAAGAAATTGAGCCCGCCCTCGTTGACCGGTGGGCGCCCGAGCTCGATGCGCAGCAAGCCGAGCACGTGGTTGGCGACCCGTCGCCGATCAGCGATGAGCAACAGCAAGTCGCCCACCGATGCTTCAAGACGGCGAGGCAACTCGGCGACCTCGTGCTCGGACATGAACTTGGTGAGCGCGCCGTCGAGGACCAGGCCCTCGCCGACCCGGAACCAGGCCAAGCCCTTGGCGCCCCATCGCTTGCACTTGTCGGTGAGGTCGTCGATCTGATTGCGCCCGAGTGCCGTGGCCCCGCCGGCCAACACGATGCCCTTCACGCATTCGACCTGGAACACCTTGGCCTCGGTGCCCGCGAACAGATCTGTCAGGTCCTGCAGCTCCATCCCGAACCGCACGTCGGGCTTGTCCGAACCGAAGCGCTCCATGGCGTCGCGCCAGGTCATCCGTGGGACCTCGCCGACCGGCTCGCCGCCGACCGCCCGCACCGCAGCACGAATGGCCTCGGTGACGGCGTCGAGCACATCTTGTTGGCTGACGAAGCTCATCTCGACGTCGAGCTGCATGAACTCGAACTGGCGGTCGGCACGCAGGTCCTCGTCGCGGAGGCATCGGGCGATCTGGTAGTACCGGTCGAGGCCACCGACCATGCACAGCTGCTTGAACAGCTGCGGGCTCTGCGGCAAGGCGTAGAAAGTGCCCGGCTTGAGCCGACTCGGGACCACGAAGTCGCGGGCACCTTCCGGTGTCGACGCGACCAGCATCGGAGTCTCGATCTCGACGAATCCCTGCGCGTCCATCGTGTTGCGCAACGCGGCGTTGACCTTGGCGCGGGTCATGAGGTTGCGCTGGAGTCGGGCCTTGCGCAGGTCGATGTAGCGATGCCGGAGCCGGACCGTCTCGTCGGTCGGCCGACGCTCGTCGAGCGGGAACGGCGGTGGCTCGGCCTCGGACAACACGGTGACCGTGCAGCTGGTTAGCTCGACGTCGCCGGTCGCCAGGTTCGGGTTGCGGGTTTCGCCGGGCCGGGCGGTGACCGATCCGGCGACCTGCACGACCCACTCGCTGCGCAGCTCGACGGACCCGTCGATCACGCACTGGATCACACCGGTCCGGTCGCGCACGTCGATGAAGGCGAGATGCTCGCCGTGCTCGCGCCGGGCGTCGACCCATCCGCACACCGTGACGGACCGGCCCTCGTCGGTCGCTCGCAGGTCGCCGCAGTAGTCGCTGCGCATGGCGGTGGCGGTCATGGTTGCCCTTCGGAGAGGAGGCGGCGGGCGGCCGACACGACATCGGCCCGCGAAACAGCATGCTGACCCCGGTCGCCGCGGAGGTCACGGAGGGTCACGGTACCCGCCGCCAGCTCGTCGTCGCCCACGATTACCGCGACGACGGCATCGGAGCGGTCGGCGGCCTTCATCTGGGCCTTCATCGACCGCGCGTCGAAGGCCCGATCGGCCCGTAGACCGGCGTCGCGGAGCTCGTGGGTGAGCCGGACCGCCTCGAGGCCGCCGGTCACGTCGATGACGAACACGTCGGGGGCGAGCGACGGCGCGACGAACGCGCCTTCGGCGTCGCACGCCAGCAGGATGCGCTCGACGCCGAGCGCGAACCCGATGCCCGGCGTGGGCGGGCCACCGAGATCCTCGGCCAGGCGGTCGTAGCGACCGCCGCCGCCCACGGCGTTTTGAGCCGACTCGAGGGCGACCGACGCGAACTCGAAGGTCGTCTTGGTGTAGTAGTCGAGGCCGCGCACCAGCCGCGGCGAGATCGAGTACGGGATCCCGAGGGCGTCGAGCCCCGCTCGCACGCGCTCGAAGTGGTCGCGGCACTCGGGCGACAGGTGGTCGACCATCCGCGGCGCGTCGTCGATGATCGACTGATCCGGAGCCCGCTTCGAATCGAGGACCCGGAGGGGGTTGACCGCCAGGGTGGCGCGGGACTGCTCGGTGAGCTCGCCGCTTCGCTTCTCGAGGTAGGCCGCCAGCGCAGCCAGATACGCGGGCCGGCACGTGGGGTCGCCGAGCGAGTTGACGTGTAGATCGACCTGGCGCAACCCCAGGTCGCGGTAGAACGCCCACGCCAAGGCGATGACCTCGACGTCGATGTGGGCGTCGTCGGTGCCGAGCGCCTCGACGCCGACCTGGGTGAACTGGCGGTACCGGCCGGCTTGGGGTTTCTCGTAACGGAACTGCGGGCCCTCGTACCAGACCTTCCACGGCGTGACCGGGCGGTGCTGGACGAAGGCGCGTACGACCGAGGCCGTCAACTCGGGACGGAGCGCGAGGTGCCGCGGCGGATCGTCGCGGTCGAAGAAGTCGTACATCTCCTTCGACACCACATCGGTGGCCTCGCCGATCCGGGCGAACACACCGACCTCCTCGAAGATCGGCGACATGATCTGACCGAACCCCGCCCGGCCCGCGAGGTTCGCGAAACGGCTCACGAGCGCCGTCTGACGCCCCGATTCGGGGGGCAGTATGTCGCGGGTGCCCCGCGGGGCCTGGAAACGAGCCACGGGGTCCAAGGCTACTCCGACCCCTGCTCGCCTCGTCCCTTTGCCGGGTCGCATGCGCATATGGGCGCATGCTCAGAAGCGGATCCACCCCGCTCTCACTGTCAGGCGTCGGCGGTGAGGAGCTTGGCGAAGGGGACCGAGCCGACGCGATCGGGGTCGAGGACGGCGGCGAGCGCGGCCTGGAAATCGGGTAGGCCATGGACCAGGCCGTCGTGGCCGATCATCCAGTAGCGATCGAATCGGGACAGGAACGCCCGATCATGCGAGACGGCGATCACCGTCCCCTCGAATGTGTCGAGCGCCGCCTCGAGAGCCTCGGCGGAATCGATGTCCAGGTTGTCGGTCGGCTCGTCGAGCAACAGCAGGTTGTGGCCGTCCAGCTCGAGTCCCAGGATCTCGAGCCGAGCCTTCTGGCCCCCCGACAACGTGTCGTACACCTGACGGGCACAACCGGCCAGCCCGTACCGAGCGAGCGCCTTCATGGCCGACTCGTCGTTGCCGGTGCGGTCGGCCACGATGCCGAGCACGCCGCGACCCCGAAAACCCGGCTGGTCGTTGACCTGCGAGAAGATGCCGGGCGACACCCGGGCGCCGAGCTTCACGGTACCCGTATGTTCCACCTCGTCACCCGCCAGGAGCCGGACGAGATGGGTCTTGCCCGAGCCGTTCGGGCCTACCAGCCCGATGCGCTCGCCGAAGTAGACCTCGTCGCTGAACGCGAACGTCAGATCGGACAATTCGACGGACTCCAGCGCCACGACCCGGCGCCCGGAGTCGCCGCCGCGCAACCGCATCATCAGCTTCTGGTCCGCGGCCGGCGCCGGAGGCGGTCCGGGCTCGGCGAAGCGCTTCCATCGGGTCTCGGCGGCGTTGGCTCGCGCCGCCATGTCTGGGCTGATCGCGGCGCGCTGCTTCATCAGCTTGTAGTAGCGGAACAGTCGGCGTTCCTCGTCGTTCCAGCGCTCGACGGCATCGCCGAGCTGGCGCTGGCGCGCCTCGCGGGCACCGGTGTATGTGCGGTAGGACTCGCCGTGTACCCATGCGCCTGAGGCTTCGAGGGTTACCACGCGATTGCTGCACGCGCCGAGCAGCTCTCGGTCGTGGCTGATGAACAACACCGTCTTGCGGGTCGTGGCGATCAGCTCCTCGAGCCACCGTTTGGCCGGGACGTCGAGGTAGTTGTCGGGCTCGTCGAGCAGGAGCACGTCGGCGTCGGAACCGAACAACAAGTCGAGAACGATCTGCTTGCGCTCGCCTCCGGACAACGCCGTTGTCGGCCGCTGCCCCACCACGTCGAGGCCATCTCGGACGATCCGGCCGAGCGACGCATCCCAACCGGCCTCGGCCAGATACCCGTCGAGGTCGGACCAGTCGGCGATCGCCTGGGCGAGCTGCATGGACTCGGCCTGACCGCCGCCGGCCGCGGTCCGCTCGGAGGCGACCAGGCGGCGCCCGGCGGCGCGCAACCGAGACGGCGAGCACTCGATCAGCATCTCCCGAACGGTCGTAACCGGACCGGTGGGTGACACGCCGACGTCCTGGGGCATGTAGCGGACCTCGCCGCCCACCGCGACCTCGCCGTCGGTCGCCCGCAAGTCGCCGGCGAGGATGCGCATCAGTGTCGACTTGCCGACCCCGTTGTTGCCCACCATCGCCGCGTGAGCCCCCGGCGACACCCCGAACGAGGCGTCGGAGAACAGCGTGGCCCCTCCGGGATGGGCGTATTCCAGCTCGGAAACCGTGATGTGTGACACGCCGGGCGTCGACCTCAGACGTCGTCGGCGCCGGACGGCACCACCCGATGCGATCTGCCTGCTTCGCCGACCGCCGCGGCCTCATCGCTCGACGATGGCACCACCAGATGCGATCTGCCTGCTTCGCCGACCGCCGTGGCCTCATCGCTCGACGATGGCAGCACCCGGTGCGCGCGGTACACACCATCGACGCGGACGAGCTTGCCGAGCAAGCTGTCGAGGTGGGAGACGTCGGCCATCTCGACGTCGAAGCGCATGATCGCCGCCCGATCGGCGCCGACCTTGAGCTTGGCGCCGACGATGTTCAGGCCGTGGTCGACCATCACCTCGGCCACGTTCAGCAACAGCGCCGGGCGATCGAGCGCCCGGACCTCGATCGGGAGTGCGTAGCGGGCGTCGGGGTCGTCGACCCAGTCGGCTTCGAGCTGGCGGTGACGGTGCAGCTCGACAGCCTCGGCGAACTGGACGCAATCGGTCCTGTGCACGACGACCCCCCGCCCGCGCGTCTCGAAGGCGACGATGTCGTCGGGAGGCAGGGGCGAACAACACTTGCCGAGCCGCACCATGACGTCGTCGCAACCTTCGACTTGCACACCGGGCCCGCGGCGCTTGTGCGTGGTTCCCGTGAGCGACGTCGCCAGCATCTCGTCGGCGTCGACCCGGGCGTCCTTCAGCGAGCTGGCCAGCCGGGTCACGAGCACCTTGACCGGCAGCGTCCCCTGGCCGAGGGCCACGAACAGGGCGTCGGTGTCGGCGTAGTTGAGGGCCCTGGCCACCTCGCCGAACCTCGGCGAGTCAACGATCGCCGCGACTGGCACCCCTTGACGTCGCAGCTCCCGGGTGAGCTCGTCGCGACCGGCCTCGATGCTGTCGACGCGGTCGGCCTTGGTGTGCCAAGACTTGATTCGGTTCGCCGCCCGCGGCGTCACGACGAAATCGAGCCACTCGCGACCGGGCCCAGCGCCGTCGACCTTGGAGGTGATGACCTCGATCGAGTTGCCCGACTCGAGCGTGGTGTCGAGGGGCACGAGCACGCCGTTGACCCGGGCACCGATGCACCGATGGCCGATCTCGGTGTGGATCGCGTACGCGAAATCGACCGGCGTCGAACCCGTGGCCAGGGTCACGACCTCGCCCTTGGGCGTGAACACGAACACCTCGTCTTGTTGCAGGTCGAATTTGAGGTTCGCCATGAACTCGCCGGGATCGCCGACCTCGTCGTCGAACTCGGCGATGCGGGCCATCCACGCCGAGTCCCGGCCGGGGTTGGTCGCCTTGTAATCCCAGTGGGCGGCCACGCCGTTCTCGGCCCGCGCGTGCATCTCGCGAGTACGGATCTGCACCTCGAGCGGCTTGCCCTGCGGCCCCACCACCGTCGTGTGCAACGACTGGTAGAGGTTGAACTTGGGCATGGCGATGTAGTCCTTGAACCGACCCTGCACCGGCTTCCACGTCGAGTGGATGGTGCCGAGCGCGGCGTAGCAGTCGCGCACGTCGTCGACGACGAGACGGATGCCGACCAGGTCGAAGATCTCGTCGAAGGACCGGCCCCTTACGACCATCTTCTCGTAGATGCTCCACAGGTGCTTCGGTCGGCCGGTGACGTCGGCGGTGATGTTCAGCTCGGCCAGCCGCTGCTCGACGTCGGCGACGACCTGGGTGAGGTAGAGATCTCGCTCGGGCGTGCGGGTCGCCACCATCTGGTCGATCTCGGCGAACCACTTGGGGTGCAACGTGGCAAAGGCCAGATCCTCGAGCTGGGTCTTGACCTCCTGCATGCCGAGCCGGTGGGCCAGCGGGGCGAACACCTCGAGGGTCTCCTGGGCGATCCGAGCCTGCTTCTCGGGCGGCAGCACGGCCAGCGTGGTCATGTTGTGGAGCCGGTCGCACAGCTTGATGATCAGGACCCGGACATCCTGGGCGATGGCGAACAACAGCTTGCGCATGGTCGCCGCCTGCTGCTCCTCCTTGCTGTAGAACTTGACGCCGTCGAGCTTGGTGACGCCATCGACGACGTGAGCGATCTCGCTGCCGAACAACTCCTCGACCTCTGCGAGCGTGACGTCGGTGTCCTCGACCACATCGTGCAACAGCGCGCCGACGACGGTCACCTCGTCCATGCCCAACCGGGCGGCGATCGTTGCCACCTCGAGCGGGTGGGTCACGTAGGGCTCGCCCGACTTGCGGAGCTGCTCACCGTGAGACACCCGAGCCAGCTCGAATGCTCGCTTGATCTTGTCGGCGCTCGCGCGCGGGTGCTTGGTTCGAAACGCCTCGACGAGTCGCGCCGTCGCCGGTTCGGTGGCATCGACGTGGCGTCGCCACGGCAACACGCGGGTCATGGTCGCCATGGAACCAGTGTGGCGGGTCGCGGCGGCTACTTGCGCTTCTTTCGCGGGCGCGGCGGAATCGCACCGCTCGGCGCGGGTCGGTCCGCGTCGGTCGTGTCACTGGCCGTCTTCGTCGAGACAGCGGCCGAGCTGCGCACCCGCTGCGCACCCGAGCTGTAGACCTGATCGTCGCGCGACACCATGCGGGTGCCGACGTCGCCGCCTGAGCGGGCCTCGATGCGTCGGCGCGTATCGCGATAGCTGCCTTGGCGCTCCTTCAGCCACGCCACGACCGGCGCCGCGATGAAGATCGACGAGTACGCCCCGGACAGCAGACCCACGAGCAGCGCGACGCCGAACTCCTGGAGCGTCGTACCGCCGAGTAAGGCGGAGCCGATGATCAACATGGCGAGCACGGGGAGGATCGACGTGAACGTGGTGTTCAACGACCGCATGAGTACCCGGTTCAACGACAGGTTCATCATCTCGGTGTACGTGTAGCGACCGCTCGATCCCACCCGGGCCGTGATCTCGTGGACCTTGTCGTACACGACGATCGTGTCGTAGAGCGAGTACCCGAGGATGGTCAGGAACGCCACCACCGTGGCCGGCGTGACCTCGAGCTGGAGCGCCGAATAAAAGCCGACGGAGATCACGATGTCGTGAACGACCGACACGACCGCCCCGACGGCCATGCGCCACTCGAGCTGCCAGGAGATGTAGGCCGTGAGCACGATGAAGAACCAGATCAGCGCGTTGCGGGCCTTGGCGGTGACCTGATCGCCCCACGACGGTCCGACGGTCTGGACGCTGACGTCGTCGACCTCGGAGCCGACGAGCGTGGCCAGCGCCACCCGGATCGACTCGACCCCAGCGGGGTCGTCGATCTCGGAGCGAACGCGGATGGCGTCGCCGCCGAGGGTTTGGATGGTGGCGTCGTCGGCGCCGAAATCGCGCAGCGCGTCGCGCACATCGCCGACCGACGTGCCGGGGGCCGAGACCTCCCACGACGTACCACCTTCGAACTCGATGCCGAGTTTCAGGTCGCGGACCACCAACAACAACACGCTCAAGATGATCAGCGCCAGCGAGATCGGCACACCTATGCGCCACCAACGCGTGAAGTCGATCTCGTTATCGCCCCGGTACAGGCGTCGCAACCCCTCCATGTCAGCTCGCCTCCCGCGCCGTCGGTATGCCATAGCGGCCCGGATGGGCCTCGAAGCTCCGGTGTCGGGCGACGACGCGGACCAGCGGACCCAACAAGAAGTAGGTGACCACCAGGTCGACGATCGTGGCGATCCCGAGGTAGAGCGCGAAGCCCTTCACCGCGCCGACGGTGAGGAAGTACAACAGCCCGGCACCGATCAGCGAGGCGAAGTCGGCCTTGAGGATCGTGCTGAACGCCGACGGGAACGCCCGCTCCACCGCCGATCGGACCGATCGACCGTTGCGCACGTCTTCCTTCAGGTGCTCGAAGTACACGATGTTCGAGTCGACGGCGATGCCGATCGAGACGATCAGGCCGGTGACGCCGGCGAGGGTGATCGCCAGGTCCTGGGTCTCGCCGAGCCAGGCGATCACGACCCACGTGAGCCCGATCGCGACCAGCAACGACAGCGAGGCGATCACGCCGAGACCCCGGTAGTACAGGATCATGAACAGCGCGACCAACGCCATGCCCACCACCCCAGCGAGGATGCCGGCGTCGAGCGCATCCTCGCCGATGGTCGCCGACACGATCTGGGTCGTCTGGGGCACCAACTCGACCGGCAACGCTCCGAAGCGCAGGTTGCGCGCCAGGTCCTTGGCTTCGCCCTCGGTGAAGTTGCCGGTGATGAACACCTCGGACCCGAACGACGACTCCTGGAACTGAGGGGCGGACAACACGATGCCGTCGAGCACGAACGCCAGGTTGCGGTTCGGGCATTCGGTGCTGAGCGCGAAGCACGACGCCGCGGCCTCGTTGAACAGGTCCTGGCCCGACGCCCCGCCGCGCAGCTGAGTGATGACCGACCATTCCGAGTTCACCACCCGGGCGGCGGCGTCGTCGATGATCGTGCCGGTGAATTGGGTGGGACCGAGGATGTAACGGGCGATCTGGTTGCCGTCGTCGTCCACCTCCTGGAGGACCACCTGGTCGCAGGGCACGTCGGCATCGCCTGGGGTAACGCCGGTCACGTCGTCGACGGCCGCCGTGCCCGCCTCGCTCCGGTACGGCGCCGCGGCACCGCGGGCGGCGGCGTCGGCCAGACACCGGTCGACGGTCCCGAGGGGTGCCGTCGCGTCGGGTTGCCCGGTACCGCCCGAGGTCGTGAGCTCGGGCAGCGGGATGGTCGGGATCGTGGTGTCGGCGCCGTCCACTTCGACCGAGGTGGTCGAAGTGGTCTCGTCGGGCTCGACGGTCGTTGTGGTCGCGTCGGGCTCGCCGGTCGTGGTGGTCTCGTCGGGTTGAGCCTGGATACGGCGGCTCGCGCCCCGGGTCGTGGTCGTGGCGTCCTCGGCCTCGACGTCCGTGGTCGTGGTAGTGGTCGCCTCGGCGCCCGCCGCGGTTGTCGTGGTCGCGTCGCCGGTGGCCGACGTGGTCGTCGTCGCG
>CAYMJU010000124.1:0-4682 GCA_964390555.1 uncultured Acidimicrobiales bacterium
TCATCGTCGTCGCTGGGGGCTGCGCGCCCCCAGACCCCATCGGCATCCGGGTCGCTTCGCTCCCACGGCTGCACTCGCTCGCTCCGCTTCGCTCATCGTCGGACCAACTCGGCGACCGAGCGCCGCAGCGGCCGGCCGATCGGCGTGACGCCCAGCGCGAGGTCGGCTCCCTGGGCGACGAGATCGTCGTAGCCGAGCGGTACGAGCGACGCCACGATCTCGTCGAAGTCGTCGTCGAGACGCGTCGAACTCGAATCGAGACCGGTCACGAGGCCGAGTCCGGTGGGGGACGCATCGATCGTCACTACCGTCAAGTCGCGTCGGTGGGCTCGAAGTGCGGCCACGACCTTCCACACGTCGCCACTCCACACCGCAGTTGTGCGATCGCGCGCTGACGTGTCGGCGTCGATCGGGAGACAGTCGTGGACCAGCACCACGCTGTCCGGGTGGCACCGGGCTTCCACGTTGACGAAGTCGCGAAGCGCTTGCTCGAACAGGTGCAGGCCGTCGATGAACACCAGGTCGAGGGCCTCACCGTCGAGGAAGCGGTCGACGTCGCCCGAGGCGAACGCCTCGTCGGACGTGGTGGCGAGGATCGTGGTGTGCCTCGGCACGTCGCAGCGAATGTCGGCTGCGGGATCGATACCCAGGCAGCGCGCCGCCGGATGGGCGAGCGACAGCGAATGGCCCTGGTGCACACCGATCTCGAGGTAGGTGCGCGGTTCGAGCACCCGGTGGAACGCGGCCAGGACCTCGTAGTACGTCGGCGGCTCCTCCACGACTCCGACCATACCGATTCACGCGCGCAAGGCCACACAAGATGTAGGCCACACGAGCGCGGGTCAGCGGCGACGGCAGGCATGGAACGCGATGGCCGCCGCCGCGGCCACGTTGAGCGAGTCGACCCCCCGGGTCATCGGGATCGAGACTTGCGAGTCCGCCTGCGCCAGGGCGGCCGCGGAGAGCCCGGGGCCCTCGGCGCCGAGCACCAGGGCGAGCCGTTCGTCTTCGCCCAACGCATCGTCGAGCGATGAACCGCTCTCGGGCGTCAGTGCGGCGATGTGGTAGCCCCCGGCTCGTAGGGCACCGAGCGCCGCAGGCAGGTCGGCGACGGCGACCCACGGCACGTCGAGTGAGGTGCCGACCGAGACCCGCACGGCGCGGCGGCTCCACGGATCGCCCGATCCGGGGCCGAGCACGATGGCGTCGATGCCCAACCCGGCCGCGGACCGGAAGATGACGCCCAAGTTCTCCAGGTCGCCGACGCCGTCGAGCACCGCGATGCGCGTGCCGGTCCCGGCGAGCCCGTCGATGGTGGGCGAGGCCGGCGGCCGCACAATGGCGATGGCGCCGCGGTGGATCGGGAACCCGACCGCCTCGTCGAGCACAGCTTGGTCGGCGACCAGCACCGAGGAGATGGCGCTCACGTCGTCGAACCGGGTGAGGACGTCGGGGGTGGCGACGAGCAGCTCGACGCGATGGCCAGATGTGATGACCCGGGCGATCGTCAGCGGGCTCTCGGCCACGACCAGCCCCCGGGCCCGGATGGCCCGCTCCGTCGCCCGGACCGCCCGGATGGGGTCGAGCCGGGGGTCGCCGGGATCATCGACGACAGTGGCCCTGGTCACGATTGCGAAACTTCTCGCGAAAAACTCCTTGATACGGCATCCGGAGCTGCCGTTTCTACGTATGTAACGGTGTATCAATCGCGATCGACGAGGAGGCGAGATGCAAG
This sequence comes from uncultured Acidimicrobiales bacterium, assembly GCA_964390555.1. Classification (GTDB taxonomy): domain Bacteria; phylum Actinomycetota; class Acidimicrobiia; order Acidimicrobiales; family SHLQ01; genus CAVTWS01. The sequence continues at coordinate 1,736 of CAYMJU010000124.1, forward strand.
CGCTGCTCGACGCCACCCATCAGTGGCCGCTGCTCACCGCGGCCGAGGAGGGCGACCTGGCCCGCCGCATCGAGGCTGGTCGGGCTGCCGCCGCGGCCGTCGAGGCCGGCGCCGACGACCCGGCCCTGGTGGCTGTCGTCGCCGACGGTCAAGCCGCCAAGCACCGCTTCTTGATGTGCAACATCCGCCTCGTCGTATCGTTCGCCCGGCGCGTCCCACCGCCGCCCGGTATGGACATCGACGACTTGGTGCAAGAGGGCATCGTCGGTCTCGACCACGCCATCGACAAGTTCGACTGGCAGCGGGGCTACAAGTTCTCGACCTACGCGTCGTGGTGGATCCGCCAGGCGATCTCCCGCGCCCTCGACGAGCGCGGCACCCTCATCCGCATCCCCACCGATCGGGCATCGCGGCTGCGGGCCAACCTGCGCCAGTTCGATGGCGATGCCGGGCTGCTCGAACCCGACCACGCCCGGGCGTACTGGCTGAGCCATCCGACGTCGCTCGACCAGTCCGTCGGCGGCGAGGACGGTGCGGCGCTGATCGACTTCCAGGCCGACGGCATCGACCCGGCCGACGAGGTCGTCGCGGCGCACACCTTGGCCGAGCTCGGCCAGGCTCTCGACCGGCTCGGCGACGTCGAACGCCAGGCGGTGAGTCTGCGGTTCGGCCTCGACGGTAGCGGCCGACGGACCTACAACGACATCGGTGCCGTGCTCGACATCGCGGCCGAGAACGCCCGTCGCCTGGTCCGCCGGGCCTTGCGCCGCCTCGGTGACGACTTGAGCCCTCGACTCGCCTGAAGCCGCGGCCTGACCCGTCCGCGGCGCGATCTCGCCAGCTCTGCTGCTGGCTACCTGGTGAGGATGGTGACGCAGGCGTTGGCGCCGCGCCCGACTACGTGGGCCAGCGCGGTGCGGGCGCCATCGACTTGGCGCGTTCCGGCGGTGCCGCGAAGCTGGCGCGTCAGTTCGACGACCTGGCCGAGCGCCGACGCGCCGAGGGGTTCGCCCTTGGAGATGAGACCGCCCGACACGTTCACCGGGCGCGCACCGCCAGCGTGGGCCGCCCGGTCGGCGAGCACCCTTGCTTGGTCTCCGGGAGCGCACAGCCCCAGCTCGGCCCAGCCGAGCAGCTCTCGGGCGGCGTCGGTGTCTTGGCATTCGACGACATCGACGCCGTCGGGTCCGAGGCCGGCTTCGGCGTAGGCGTCGGTCGCCGCCAGGGTGCTAGGCGCGATTATGTCGCGGTCGTCGATGCCGGCGAGGGGCGTGGCTTCGCCCAGTACCGATCCCGGATGATGCGAGCGCAGCGCACAGCCCGCCACGAGCACCCGCCGGCCGGAGTTGGTGCCCGCGGCTCGGCGCAGTACGACGGCCGCCGCTCCCTCGTTGGGCGAGCACATCATCCACAGGTGAAGCGGCTCGCACACCACGCGCGAGGCCAACACGTCCTCGGACGTGACCGTCGACCGGTACATGGCATCGGGGTTGAGGGCGCCGTGGGCCCGGTTCTTCACCACCACCTCGGCCAGATGGGCCTTGGTGAGCCCCTGCTCGCGCAGCAGCCGTTGAGCCCGGAGCGCGAAGTAGGCCGGCGTCGAGGTGAGCCCGGCCTGCTCGTGCCACGGGTCGAAGAACGACGAGCGGATCACGCCCTTAGGCATCTTCTCGACGCCAAAGACCAGAACCGTGTCGTACTGCCCGGACCGGATGGAGCCGGCGGCCAGTTGCAGCGCCGCGCCGCCGCTCGCGCATCCGGCCTCGACGTTGACGATCGGCGGGCCGGTGAGGGCCAGAGCGCCGAGCACCTTGTGCCCCGACGCCACCCCGCCGTACACCGAAGCCCCGAACGCGGCCTGGAAACCGCCACGACCGACGCCCGCCTCGGCTAGTGCGGCGCGCACGGCCATCACGCCCATGTCCGTGGCGGACACGCCGTCGAAACGTCCGAACGGGTGGATGCCGACGCCGCTGACCTCGACCTGATATCCGGCCATCACCCGTCGCCCCATAGCTCGAAGGCCCAAGTGGCCGTTGAATCGCCACCGACCGTCTCGGTGGTCAGCCGCACTGGGGCGCGCTCGGTCGGTTCGAGCGCGCCGTACACGAGCCGGCCGATGACCCGCAGGCCGTCGGCGAGCTCGACCACGCCGAAGTGGTAGGGGACCGGCCCCGAATACCCCGGCGGCGGCGCGGTGACCGTGGTCCACAGCCACAGTCGGCCGGTTCGGGGTAGGTCGACGGGCTCGACGTCGTCGGCGCCGGTGTAGGGACACACCGGCTGGCGGGGGAAGTGGGTGTGGCCGCTCGACGGCGAGTACCCACCGAGCAGCGTCGGGCCGTCGTCGTCCAAGCGCAACAGGTCGGGTGCGATCGATTCGCCGGTCATGGTGACGAGAGTACGCCGGCCGATGCGCGGGCCACCACGACGACGTCCGCGACGAGGGCCAAGTGGTCGGTGCCGGCGACCTCGACCTCGCGCAGAGCCACGACATCGGTGCCCGGCCCGGCGATCACGTGATCGAGTCGGAGCTGCGGCGGCCACACCTCGCCGACGGGAAACGTGAACCCCCAGCCCGAGCCCACCGCCTCCCACGCATCGATGCCGACCCGGTCGATCAGCCGGCGCAGCTCGGCGTGGTCCTGGGTGGCGTTGAAGTCGCCGGCGAGCACGGTCGGAGCCGACGACGCCTCGACCAGCGAGCCGAGCTCGTCGAGCTGATCGTCCCAGGCGTGCTGGCGGGCCCCTCCAGTGGGCGCGGGCGTGTGGACATTGACGACCACCAGCGGCCCGACATCGGTCGCGACCTCGGCCCACCCGACCGGCCAGCCGCCGACGGCCACCGTCTCCGCGGTCGTCAACGCCAGGCGCGACAGCACCGCGCTGCCGTGGTAGTAGGGGAGCGGATGGTAGAAGCGGTGCGGGTAGGCGCCGCCGAGATCGA
>CAYMJU010000125.1:0-119483 GCA_964390555.1 uncultured Acidimicrobiales bacterium
CGGGCCGCTCGCCGTCGCGCCAGCTCTTCTCGGCTTCCTCGGCAGCACCGAGGATCGAGTTCCCGGCCATGAACGTGAGCCGCGAGGCCGACGCCGACCCCGAATCGCCAGTGATCGAGGTATCTGACCAGTGGCCGGTCACCCTCTCGACCGGCACACCGAGGGCCTCGGCCGCCATCTGCACGAACGCGGTGTGCGCGCCCTGCCCGACCTCGGCCCCGGCGTGGTACAGATCGACGGCGAGGATTTCGTCATGGCCCGCTTCGCCATGGAGCACGATCCGGGCCACGCACCGCTCGGGGAACCCGGCCGAGAACCCGACGTTCTTCATTCCGAGGGCCATGCCGCGGCCCCGCTTCACGGCCTCGACGGTCGGCGCCAAGCTGGCGATCGTCGGGATCAGGGGCCGGTCGTCGTCGAGCGGGCGATCGAGCCCTGCGGCTTCAACACAGGCTTCGAGCACCGCAAGGGCGGTCACGTCGCTCGGGAGCGGGGTCTGGTTCACGCTCGAGTCGCCCGGGACGACGGCGTTGCGCCGCCGCAGCTCCACAGGATCGAGGCCGAGAGCCACTGCGAGCTTGGACATCTGGCTCTCGATCACGAACGCCCCTTGCGGTGACCCGAAACCGCGGAACGCTCCACCGATCGCCGCGTTGGTGTAGACGCCGAAGCAGTCGATGCGGGCGTTGGGCACCCGGTAGGGGCCGGGGAGGGCGAGCATGAGGTTCCCGAGCACCTTGTTGGTCGTGTAGTTGTACCCGCCGGCGTCGAGGTAGGCGTCGGCCTCGAGCGCGGTGATTCGGCCGTCTCGGGTGGCGCCGAGCCGCGCTGTCACGTGCCCCCGATGGCGCTTGTGGTGACCGACGATCGACTCCTCGCGGCTCCACCGACACGAGATGGGCCGCCGCTCGCCGCGGCTCGCCAGGCGCCAGGCGGCCAAGGCCAGAACGATCTGCAACGACATGTCCTCGCGCCCGCCGAAGGCGCCGCCGATCGCCGGATAGATCACCCTCACGTCGTCGACCGTCAGGTCGAGGGCGTGGGCGATCTGCTCCTGGTCCTCGTGGGTCCACTGGCCGGCGATCTCGACGGTGACCCGACCGTCATCGTCGACATGAGCCAGCGCCGCCTCGGGCTGGAGGTAGGCGTGCTCCTGGTACGGGAACCGGTAGCTCCCCTCGATGACGACGTCAGCTTCGGCCCAGCCGGCCGTCATGTCACCGCAGCGGACTTGGTGGCGGATGTACGCGTTGGTGTCGCGGCCGTTCTCGGGATGGAGCAGCGGCGCATCGCCAGCCAGCGCGTCGCCGATGTCGCCGATCACCGGCTGCGGGTCCCATTCGACGACCAGCGCCTCGCACGCGGCGCGCGCCGCCTCGTCGCTCTCGGCGACGACGAGGGCGACGGCGTCGGCCTCCCAACGCGACACGGCGTCGTCGACGGCCGCCCGGCCGGTGCCCCCGAGCCCGACCAGCACCGGCTGGTCGAACATGGTCAGCCCGTACTCGTTGACCGGCACGTCGGCCGCGGTGAACACCTCGACCACTCCCGGGATCGCCCGCGCGGCGGCGTCGTCGAATCGGATCATCCGGGCGTGAGGCTGCCCGCTGAACACGACTCGGGCGACCAGGGCGTCAGGGCCGGCGAGGTCACCGGGATAGCTCGCCTCACCGGTGACCTTGGCGGCGGCGTCGACCCGCAGCACCGACTGGCCGAGCCCGCTCGAACGGCTCATGGCACCGTCGCCCTGGCGGCTCATGTAGCCGTCGCCCTGGCGGCTCATGTCGCCGTCGCCCTGGCGGCTCATGTCGCCGTCGCCCTGGCGGCTCATGTCGCCGTCACCTCGCGGCGCGAGGCGGTGCGGATGGCCTCGATGATCGGGTAGTAGCCGGTGCAGCGGCACAGATTTCCCGACAGGCCCAGCGCGATCTGGTCGTCGTCGGGCTCGGGGATCTCGTCGATCAGGTTGGCGCCGGCCATCACGAAGCCGGGAATGCAGAACCCGCATTGAACGGCGAAGCAGTCGAGGAACGCTCGCTGCACGGGATGTGGCTCCTCGCTGGTGGCCAAGCCCTCGATGGTACGAATCGATCCACCGTCGGCCCGGGCCGCCGGAACCAGGCACGACATCACGGCCAGGCCGTCGAGCTCGACGGTGCAAGCGCCGCACTCGCCCTCGGCGCAGCCCTCCTTGACACCCCGCAGGGAGGAGTCGCCGGCGTGGTGGGCGTCGTGGCGCAACCAATCGAGCAGCGTCGCGCCCGCGGCGCCGGCCGCGGTCACCTGTGCTCCGTTCACGTCGGCCGTGATGGGGTCGAGCGGGCCGACCGATCGAGGCGCGGCCCCGGTGGAAGCGAAGCGACCATCGGTGACGCGGCCCCACAGCCGCGGCGCCCGCTGTGGCCAACGATCACGTTCGCGGCCGTGGGCCAACGCGTCGAGCACCCGACCCACCATGGTTGCCGTGACATCGCGGCGGTACTCGGCCGTGGCGCGCAGGTCGGCGATCGGGGTGATCGACTCGCGGGCCGCGTTCGCGGCGGCGGCGATCGCCGCATCGTCGAGGGGCCGCCCAAGGAGGACGGCGGCGACGCTCGGCACCAGAACCACCGTCGGCGCCACGCTGCCGATGGCGAGGCGAGCGGCGCGGACCACCTCACCGTCGAAGTCGAGCACCGCCGCCAGGTGCACGACCGAGATGGCCTGGGCTCGGCGCAAGCCCAGCTTGGCGAACAGCCCGCGCCGCCCGGGTGCGCCGATCGGGACTCGCACCCCGACGACGAGCTCGTCGGGCTCGAGGACGGTCCGCCGAAAGCCGGGGTAGAAGTCGGCCAGCCCAACAGACCGCGATCCACGGATCGAGCGGACATCGAGCGAGGCGTCGAGGGCCAACAGCGCCGAGATCGTGTCGTTGGCCGGACTGGCGGTGACCAAGTTGCCGACGATGGTGGCCCGATTGCGCAGCTGTGGAGAACCGACCTCGAGGCACGCCTGGGCCAGCGGCAAGGCGTGCTCGACGGCCACCGCCGATGCCACCACATGGTTGTGGGTCGCGAGCGGGCCGAGGTGCAGTTCGTCGCCTCGCCGCTCGATCGTGTCGAGGCCGGCGATGCTGCTGAGATCGATCAGGGTGTCGACCTCGGAGCGGCCCCCACGAGCGAGCTCAATCGTCAAGTCGGTGGCCCCGGCAACCGCCCGGCTCGCACCCGGTCGGGCCGCCAGCAGCGTCAGCGCCTCGTCGAGGCTTCCCGGCAACTCGTGCCGTGAGATGCGGGTCGCGGGGCGCTGAACCTCGTGCACGTCGAGCCCTAGCCAGCTTGGTCGCGGGAGCGCAACGGGCCGACCGACCGGGGCAACGTCACGGTGAACGAGTTCGGTACCGCGGCCATGCCGGGCCAAGCTATCTAATCCCGTGCGAGCACGGGTAGTTTCCCCGCATGACGCCGACCGAGCCGCCGTTCGACCTGGCGACCGTCGACCGGCTCCTGTCCACCACTCGGTCGGTTCGCCGGCGCCTGGACCTGCACCGACCGGTCGAGCGTTCGGTGATCGAGCGCTGCATCGAGCTGTCCCAGCAGGCGCCGACCGCTTCGAACAGCCAGACGTGGCGGTGGATCGTGGTGACCGACCCGGCGTTGCGGTCGGCGATCGGCGACATCTACCGCCGAGGCTTACCGGGCATCACCTCGATGGCGGGCGCCGCCGACCCCGACGATCCCCAGACGCGGCGGGCCTACGACGGCGCGGCCTGGCTTGCCGAACATCTCGGCGAGGTCCCGGTCATCGTGATCCCGTGTGTGACCGGGCGCCTCCCCCGGGGGTCCTCGACCACCGGTGCGGCCTCCCTTCTAGGCTCGATATACCAGGCGGTGTGGTCGTTCCAGCTCGCATTGCGCAGCCGTGGCCTCGGTTCCACGTTCACGACCTTGCACCTCCTGTGGGAGCGCGACGTCGCCGACGTGCTGGGGATCCCCGACGACGTCACGCAGGTCGCCCTCCTGCCCGTCGCGTACACCGACACCAACGGCTTCCGCCCGGCCCGTCGACCACCGGCGAGCACGATCACGTCGTGGGACGGCTGGTCATTCGACTGACTGCGACTGGGCCACGCTGACGTATCGAGTCGCGGTGACCGTGCCACACTGACGCCGTGCCCCGGCGGATGTCGACTCGGATTCTCGTGCTCCTGGGCGCTGTCGTGGTCGGGGTCACGGCCCTGTGGCTCGTCGATCGGGCCATCCACCGGGGCCAGGTCCCTCGCAACGTCGAGGTGGCCGGCATCGGTCTGGGCGGCTCGGACAGGGACGCGGCGACAGAAGCCCTCCGCGAGGTCACCGCCGCGTGGGCGCAGTCACCCGTCACGATCGAGACGCCGGCCGGCGCCGTCACGGCGACTGCGGGCGACCTGGGCGTAGTCGTCGATGTCGACGCCACCGTCGATGCGGCCCTCGATGCCTCGCCGGGCAACCCGATCGCGTGGCTGACCCGGATCGCCGGCATCAGGACTGTCGAGCCCAAGTTCACCGTAGACACCGCAATCCTCGCCGCCGCGGTGTCCGACATCGACCTCGGAGAGCGGGCACCGGTGCCGCCGTCCATAGATCTCGTGGCCGGCCAGCTCGTGCTGACCGAGGGCACGCCGGGGGAATCGATCGACGTCGACCGTCTCGCGGCCGACCTGGCCCGGTCGTTCGATCCGGCCGGCACCGTCGTGCTCGCCGAGCTCGTCGATGTCGTACCCCCCGAGCCCGATGCCGACACCGCCGAGCTGGTGACCCTCGTCAACGCCACGACCGCCGGGGGCATCGAAGTCGAGGTGGGCGGCCGCACCGAGCGCGTCGCGACGGCCACCCTCCGGTCTTGGTTGTTGCTCGACACGGCATCGAACCCGCCGGCGCTGGCCCTCGCCGACGATGCGGTCCAGTCGTGGCTCGACGACCAGTTCGGTGACCTCGATGTCGAGGGCACCGACGCGGTCGTGATCGTGCTGTTCGGCTCTCCGACGATCGTGGGCGGCGACCCGGCGATCACGTGCTGCGGACCGGCGAGCGCCGCCCGCATCCTCGACGCCATCCTGCGGGGCGACCGCGACGTGGCGCTCGAGCCGATCGAGACGCCCACCGAGCACGGCCGCGAGTGGGCCGAGAGTCTCGGCGTCGTCGAGCTGGTCGGCGAGTTCACGACCAGCCACCCCGCCGGCCAGCCGCGGGTCGCGAACATCCATCGGATCGCCGACTTGATCCAGGGGGTGATCATCGCTCCCGGCGAGACGTTCTCGGTCAACGACTTCGTGGGCCCGCGCACCGCCGAGGACGGGTTCGTGAGCGCCCCGGTCATCCAGGACGGGGTGTTCTCCGAGGGCATCGGGGGCGGGATCTCGCAGTTCGCGACCACCTTGTTCAACGCCGCGTTCTTCGCCGGGCTGGACTTCGGCGAGTACCAGAGCCACTCCGTCTACATCAGCCGCTATCCCTATGGGCGCGAGGCGACGCTCAGCTTCCCTAGCCCCGACCTCGAGATCCACAACCCCACGCCGCATTCGGTGCTCGTCTGGCCGAGCTACACCGAGTCGAGCATCACCGTGTCTCTCTACTCGACACTCTCCGTCGATGTGCAACAGACCGGCCAGACCGAGTCCGCCCAGGGCGCGTCCTGCACGAGGGTCGTCACCGAGCGGACCCGCACGCATCTCGACGGCCGCACCGAGATCGACACCGTCACCGCGCTGTACCGGCCCGAGGGCGTGCGTTGCTCGGGCGAACCGAGCCGACCTCCGACCACGACCACGACCACGACCACGACCACGACGTTGCCACCGCCTACCACTATCGTGCCGCCGGTCACCGCTGCACCGACGATCCCGCCGGTCACCACCCCGCCGACGATCCCCCCGGTCACGGTACCCGACACCGCCGCGCCGCCTCCCGCCTGATCAGACTGCTGGTCGCGGCACAATGAGGTAGGAACCCGCGCCGACAGGTGAACGCTCGACGTCCGATCGTTCTCGCTCGCCTGCTGGCGCAGGCGACAATACAACGGTCACATTGGAGGGCTCGCCTGTCGGCTCGCCCTCTGAACCAGCGTTGGAGCCGGGCATGGACGAGCCATCGATCGAATACGCGTCGCGCATGTCCTACACGGACAACCTGATGTGGGTCATCGAGCAGGACCCACACCTACGATCGACGATCACCGGCGTCACGCTGCTCGACGGCACACCCGATCGCGAGCGACTCCAACGCCGCCTCGAAGCGGTGTCGCGCACGGTGATCCGGCTCCGGCAACGCGTGGTGTCGAACCCCCACTCGATCGCCCCACCGCGCTGGGAGACCGACCCGAACTTCGACCTCGCCCATCACCTTCGGTGGACGAGTCTCGGAGGGTCGGCGACGATCGCCGACCTGCTCCGCACGGTCGAGCCGATGGTCATGCAAGCCTTCGACCGGGCCCGACCGCTGTGGGAGTTCACCCTCGTCGAGGGCCTCGAGGGCGGCCGGTCGGCGCTCGTCATGAAGTCCCACCACACCATCACCGATGGGGTCGGCGCGGTGCGGATCATGATGGAGCTGTTCGACGCCGAAGCGACCCCCTCGGGGAAACGAACGATGCCCCGACGCCCGAAGATTGCCGTATTGACCCAGCGCGAGCGCGCCGCCGACGCCTTGGCCCACGAGTCCCGGACCCAGGCCGATCTGGCCGCCCAAGGCGCCCGTTTGCTCGACGCTTTCACCCGTGACCCATTGGCGACGGCTCAGGCCACGTTCGACACCGTCTTGTCCGCGGCCCGGATGCTGCGCCCGGCGGCGCAGCCGATGAGCGCGTTGATGCGGGGCCGCTCGATCGTCGTCGAGCTCGACTGCCTCGAGCTCCCGGTCCCGGAGCTCAAGTCCGTCGCCCGGCGGGCCGGCGGGAAGCTCAACGACGCCTACGTCGTCGGCGTCGTGCGCGGCTTGGCTCGCTACCACTCCGAGCTCGGTGCACCCGTCGAGACACTCCGCATGGGCATGCCGATCAACCGCCGTAGCACCGACTCCGCTCACCGCGCCGGCAACCAGTTCACCCCGGCCCGGCTGGAGGTGCCGGTCACGATTGCAGATCCCATCGACCACATGCGCATCGTGCGCGGGCTCGTCGCCCGACAGCGCTCCGAGCCGGCCCTCGCGCTCGCCGAGCCGATGGCCGGCGTGCTCAGTCGCCTACCCGACGCTCTCACCACGGGCCTGTTCGGCGCCATTATGAGAGGGCTCGACTTCCTCACCAGCAACGTTCAAGGCATACCGGTGCCGGTGTTCCTCGAGGGGGTCCCCGTCGCCGGTCAGATCCCGTTCGGGCCGCTGAGCGGCGCGGCCGCCAACCTCACGTTGCTCAGCTATCTCGACACCGCCCACGTCGGCGTCACCCTCGACCGCGCCGCGATCACCGAGCCGGCACTGCTGCGCCGCTGCCTCGACGAGTCTTTCACCGAGCTCCTCGCCCTGGCCTGAGAGCATCCGGCCATCGGCGTGCGCCTGACCGTGCCATCGGAGTCGTCGCTGGGGGCTACGCGCCCCCAGACCCCATACCACCAAGGCCCGACATGTCGACGTGGCCGTCAACTACCCTGGCGACATGAGCGCAGGCCCCGAACCTCAGCGGGTCGCGGTCGTGACCGGAGGTGGCCAAGGGGTCGGGCGCGGCGTGGCACTGGCGCTCGCCGCCGCCGGGTACCGCGTGGCCGTTCTCGGGCGCCGGGTCAACGCGTGCGCTGCGGTCGCCGACGAGATCGCCGCACGCGACGGCCTCGGGCTGGCTCTTCGATGCGACGTCACGTCGCGCGCCGAGATCGATGCCTGCGTAGCGGAGATCGTCGAAGCGTGGGGGCGGATCGACGCGCTCGTCAACAACGCCCAGTCGATGGTCTACGAGTCGGTAAGGAAGCTTACCGAGCAGGACATGGCCCTCATGTGGGAGTCGGGGCCGATGGGCTCGATGCGGTTCATGCAAGCCAGCTTTGCTCACCTGCGCCAATCGGCCGGGTGCGTGGTGAACATGGCTTCGGGATCAGGCGTGGTGCCGCAGCCGCGCATGGCCGGGTACGCGATGGTCAAAGAGGCCATGCGGGCCCTCACCCGTGCCACGGCCCTCGAGTGGGGACGGTTCGGGATCCGGGTCAACGCTGTTTGCCCGCTCGCCGGGTCGCCCGGCTTCGACCAATTCGCCGAGGTGGTGCCCGGCGATGTGCTCGAGATGGTGGCCGCCCAGATCCCGCTCGGTCGGATCGGCGACGCCGAGGCCGACATCGGTCGCGCGGTCGCGCACCTGTGCAGCCCCGAGATGAGCTACGTGACGGGCACCACCCTCATGATCGACGGCGGCTACACCCACCTCGGTTGAGCGACCCAGCCGCGCCGACGGTCTCGCAGCTGCATAAGCCGTACTGGCCCGCCGTTAGCCTGCCGCGGTGCAGGTCGACGTCGTGGTGGTCGGGGCCGGGCCCGCGGGCGCGGCGGCCGCCATCGAGTTGTCACGGGCCGGCCTGTCGGTGCTCCTCAGCGACCGGGCGCGATTCCCGCGCGACAAGTGCTGCGGCGACGGTCTGACCACCCTCGCCCTGCGCGAACTGGAGTCCCTCGGCCTCGATCCCGGCACCGTGGCCTCGTGGCACGACATCGACGACGTCGTGGTCCGCTCCCCGTCAGGTCGTACCGTCCGGTTCCCCTTGCCACGAGCGCAAGGCCGGTTCGCCGCCGTCACGCGGCGCATCGACCTCGACGCGGCCCTCGTCGAGGTGGCCCGACGGCGCGGCGCCGATGTGCGAACGGGCAATGGGGTGACCGCAGCCCGCGAGCTGACCGACCGAGTCGAGCTCGACATCGACGGGATCGGCACGATCACCGCGGCGTTCGCCATCGCCGCCGACGGCATGTGGTCGCCGATGCGCAAGCACCTGGGCGTCGCGGCGGCCGACGACCAGCGCTACCTCGGCGACTGGCACGCCTTCCGCCAGTACTTCCGCAACGTCTCCCCCTCGGCCGGCCGTGATCTCGTCGTGTGGTTCGAGCCGGACCTGCTCCCTGGGTACGCCTGGAGCTTTCCCCTGGCCGACGGCCGCGCCAACGTCGGGTTCGGCGTGTTGCGAGGCGGGCCGATCCCGGTCGGTGACATGAAGGAGCTGTGGCCCGATGTCCTGCGCCGGCCCCACATCGCCGAGTTCCTCGGACCGGACGCCGCCCCCGAGGACCGCCACCTCGCCTGGCCCATCCCGGCTCGGCTCGGCGTGTTCCCGCTCACCACCGCTCGAACGCTGTGGGTGGGCGACGCCGCGGCCGCCGCCGACCCCATGACCGGCGAAGGCATCGGTCAAGCGCTGGCCACGGGCCGATGGGCCGCCCAGAGCATCATCGGGAACCGTCACCTCGACGCCTCGGCGGTCACAGCAGGCTACGAGCGCACCGTGCGCAGGGAGCTGCGGCGTGACCACCGGTTCGCCCACTCACTGTCCACCGTTCTCGCCCGACCGCTACTCACCCGAGGCGCGGTGCGTCTCGCCGGCGCTAGCCGGTGGACCCGGCCGCGGTTCGCCCGTTGGCTGTTCGAGGACTACCCGCGGGCGCTGGCGCTCACGCCTCGCCGCTGGAGCCGCGGCGCGATGAGCTCGCCGGGCGCATACCGGCCGTAGCCGATCCGGGTCGAGCTACTTCTTCGACCGCCGACGCAGGTACTGACCGTCGATCGACCCGATCGCCACCCCGTTGTCGAACTTCACGTAGTAGCGGTTCCACGCGAAACCGTTGGCCACCAAGATCTTTCCCGGCGTGCCCGCCGGTACGCCCGGCAGGTCGACCGCCGCCTCGACCTTGTCCTTCTTGGTGTACGCCGACATCGTCGTGGCCATGCTCGCTCCGGTTCGGGGACGCCGCAGCGTACCAGTGCGCAAGAGCCGACCTCGAAGCCCGACCCGCGATCCGGGTAGCGTGCTCGGCGTTCATCGAGACGACGAGGAGACACACCCGCCATGACGATCGGGTTCGACGGCGAAGTTGCCATCATCACCGGAGCCGGCGGTGGCCTCGGCCGTTGCCACGCCCTCGAGCTGGCCAAGCGGGGGGCTCGGATAGTCGTCAACGACATCGGCACCGCGGCCGACGGCACCGGCACGTCGGCCGGGCCAGCCGACGCGGTCGCCCAGGAGGTTCGCGATCTCGGGGGCGAAGCCGTGGCCGACACCAGCTCGGTCGCCAGCCCGGCCGGCGGCGAGTCGATCGTCAAGACCGCGGTCGACGCGTTCGGCACCGTCGACATCGTCGTCAACAACGCCGGCATCCTGCGCGACAAGGCCTTCCACAACCTGACGCCCGAGATGCTCGACGCCGTGATCGACGTCCACCTGAAGGGCGCCTTCTACGTGACCCGCCCAGCATTCGCCATCATGCGCGAGAAGGGGTACGGACGGATCATCAACACTGCGTCGAACGCCGGGCTGCTCGGCAACTTCGGCCAGTCCAACTACGGCGCCGTCAAGATGGGCCTGGTCGGGTTCACCCACGTGCTGGCCGTCGAGTCGGCCCGCTACGACATCAAGGTGAACGCCATCGCACCGGTGGCAGCGACCCGAATGACCGCGGAGATCCTCGGCGACCTGAACGAACACCTCGGCCCCGAGACCGTTTCGCCGGTGGTCGCCTTCCTCGCCTCGCGGGACTGCCCGGTGAACGGGCAGGTGTTCTCGGTAGCCGGCGGCGTGGTGTCGCGGTTCTTCGTGGGCCTGTCGAAGGGGATCTACGACCAGGACCTCACCGCCGAGAGCGTGCGCGATCGCTTCGACGAGATCTGCGACCTCGACGGCTTCGACGACTTCGCGCCGGGCAACACCGGGGAGATCCGCAAGCTCGCCCGCCTCCTCAGCCCCCGCAACTGACCGCTTGCGCCAGCGGCCGCACTCGGCCCTAGAGCGGCCCGATTTTGGTCATCGGCTGAGCTGCACCATGACTCCGGAGCCGTGGTGGGCCACCATCAACCACCGGTCGCCGACGCGCACGAACACGTTCAGGGCCGCGACGGTGCCACCACCAGCGGTCCCGTCGAGCAGGTTCTCGTCGAGGGTGACCCACGCCGCGTTCCCCGCCACCTGGACGTCGACATTGGTGAGGATGAACTGGAGCCTCTGGGGGCCGGTGAGGATCCGGGCCCACGAGTCGAACACCGCCGCCCACCCGCGAAGGATCGGCCAGCCGGGATGGGTGCACACCACCCGGTCGCTCTTCTCCCAGGCGGCCGCCAACGCATCCACGTCGCGCGCCTCGAACGATTCGTAGAAGGCGTCGTTGGCGCGTCGCACGGCCTCGCTGTCGTCGCGTTCGGTCGGTTCGGGATGCACGGTCGACGATGCTAGGCGGCCGATCGCGCCGTACCCTTCGACACTGCATGCCGATCGAGATCCCCGCCCGCATCGAAGCTCCGATGGAGCGCTTCGACGAAGCCGTCGATGGCTGGTTCGACCACCTGCGGGGTCGGCCGCTCGCTGACCGGGTGTTCTACATCGCGTCAGAGTTGGGTGACTGGAGCCTCATCTGGCACCTGTTGTCGACCGCCAAGGGGCTCGGACCTGCGGGGCCCCGAACGGCGTGGCGCACGGCGGCCGCGCTCGGCGCCGAGTCGGCGCTCGTCAACGGGGTCGTCAAGACGTGGTTCCAACGCACTCGACCCGATATGACCTCAGAGCGGCCCCACCACTTGCGCCGGCCCAAGACGAGCAGCTTCCCCAGCGGCCACGCCAGCTCGGCGTTCCTCGCCGCTGCCCTCCTGTCCGAGGACAGCCGGCTGAAGCCTCTCTACTACGGCGCGGCCGTGACGGTTGCCGCCAGTCGCGTTCACGTCAAGATCCACCACGCCAGCGATGTGGTCGCCGGTGCTGTGCTCGGAGCGGGACTGGCTCGATTGACCAAGCGCCTCGGGCGACGCTGGCCACGCGACCTCTGAAGTGCGCGGCCACCGGTTCGACTGGGCTCAGCTGGCGGCACCGACCAGGTCGGGTTCAACGGCGGTGAGGAGCAGGCGCACGTCGAGGAGCAAGTCACCGACCTCGGAGGCCGAGACGAGCTCGCGGCTTTGCATCTGGGTGAGCCCGCGATCGATGAGCGCCAATGCCTCGGTGAGCGGTGCGGTGCGGATCGGAGTTTCGGTCATCGGTATCACCCGGTCTCTGTGTGTGGTGCGCTCGGTTGGGTTGGATTCGTGGGACTCGGATTCGCTTCCGTCACAGCCTCGCGCACTCCGATGCAACACCTGGTGCACCCTCGGGCATTCCACTGCGTACTGGCACCCTATCTATCGGCATCGGACCCCGCGTCCTCAAGCGCCGAAGAACTACGGAATTGAGTGCGATCTACCTATGAGGCCAGGTCATCGGACCCATCGCCGCGTCCCGGTAACGTCGATGGTCATGGGAGCGAAGCGACCCGGATGCCGATGGGGTGTGGGGGCGCACAGCCCCCAGGATCAACGATGAACGTCAGCGGCAAGGTCGTGGTCGTCACCGGGGCCGCGAGCGGGATCGGCCGGGCCCTCGCGGCCCGCTTCGTCGCGGAGGGGGCGGCCGTGGTCGCGGCCGACGTCGACCCTCGACTGCCCGAGGTCGCCGCCGCCATCGGCGCTGACGCGTTGCGTTGCGACGTGGCGGTGGAGCGCGACGTGGTTGAGCTCATCGACACGGTCGAGGCCAGCGTTGGGTCGATCGACTTGTTCTGCGCCAATGCCGGCATCGGCGCCAGCGGCGGTGTGGAGGTCGCCGACGAGACATGGAACCGGATCTGGTCGGTGAACGTCATGTCGCACGTCTACGCCGCCCGGGCCCTGGTCCCCCGAATGATCGAGCGCGGCGGTGGCTACCTGCTCTTCACGGCGTCCGCCGCCGGGTTGCTCACCAACCCCGGCGCCGCGCCCTACGCGGTCACCAAGCACGCCGCGGTCAGCCTGGCCGAGTGGCTCGCCATCACCCACGGGCACCAGGGCATCAGGGTCTCGTGCTTGTGCCCCCAAGGGGTCAACACCCCGCTGGTGACCGGCGCGCCGGCCGAGCTGGCGACCCGGGCGGTGGTCGCCCAAGGCCTGATAGAGCCCGACGAGGTCGCCGACGCAGTCATCGCCGGCCTGCGGGAGGAGCGATTCCTGATCCTCCCGCACCCCGAGGTTCGGGACTACGCCATAGGCCGGGCCACCGACCATGACCGGTGGATCCGCGGCATGCAGCGGTTGGTCGGCCGCATCGAGTCCAGCGAGTGATCGACCCGTCACAGGCGGTGGCGCGGGCTCGGACGACGGCGGTGCCCACAGCCCTCGCGGCCATCCACCGGCACATCGGCGTCGGCGAGACGATGGCCGTCGAGTTCGCGGCCGCCGATCGACAGCGGGCCCTCGATCTCGCCGCGGGTGCGGGGTTCGCCGTGCTCGACCTCGAGTGGTCCGACGCACGGGCCCAGGTCACCCTCCAACGGCAGCGAACGCTGCCCGACACCGTGAAACCCGGCATGGGCCTACTTGTGAGCGGTCTCAACCCCAGCCTTCACTCGGCCGACGCGGGCGTGGGGTTCGCCCGCGCCGGCAACCGGTTCTGGCCCGCCGCCCTCGCCGCCGGGGTGGTCGACGTCGACCGGGATCCCGATGCCGCGCTCCGCCGCGGCATCGGGATGACCGACATCGTGAAGCGAGCGACACCACGCGCCGCCGAGGTCACCCCCGACGAGTACCGAGCAGGCCTGGCGCGAATCGAGCGCCTGTGCCGCTGGCTGCGCCCGGGCACCGTGGTGTTGGTCGGCCTGGCGGGGTGGCGCCAGATCAGGGACCGGACCGCCCGACCGGGCTGGCAGCCGGGGGACCTGGGCGGTAGGCCGGTCTACGTGATGCCGTCGACCAGCGGGCTCAACGCCTCGTCACGCCTCGAGGACCTCGTCGATCACCTGCGTCTCGCCGCCGCTGGTGAGCCCACCGCTCGTTGAGCACGCGCCTCGGCGCACGCTCAGCCGTGAGGTGACAGGTCGCGGGCGGCCTGGCGGGCATCGAGCCCGGCGAGCCCCAGGATCATGAGCGCCGTGGTGGTGACGCCGTTCGCCATGTAGCGATCGAGATGGGTCCGGCACTCCTCGACGGTGCCGTTCACCACCAAGTCATCGACGACCTCGTCGGGGATCTTGGCGAGCGAACCCTTGCGGTCACCGGCCGCCCACTGCTCCCAGTGCTCGCCCAACTGGTCACCGCGGCCGAGCCACTCGTGGAACGCGCGATACACCGGCACGTTCAGGTAGGCCGCCATGGCGAACCTCGCACCAGCCAGAACCTCGTCGCGGCGGTCGCTCGGACAGATGAAGATTCGAGCGACGATCTCCCGCGGTCCGCCCGCGGCCTCGGCGACGATGGCCGACACGGTGCGAGCGTCGTCGGCGGATAGCCAGTTGACGATCGCACCGTCGGCTTCTCGCCCCGCCATCCGCAACATGCCCTCGCGAAGCGCGGCGACGAGGACCGGTATGGGCTGTTCGACCGCGACGCCGAGTCTGAAGCCCGACACCGAGAACGTGTCGTAATCCGCGGTGACCTTGTCGCCGGTGAACGCCTCTTTGAGGAATCGCACCATGTCCCGGGTGCGCCGGTACGGCTCGGAGAACTCGACGCCGTTCCAGTCACCGACGATCACATTCGACGACGAGCCGATGCCCGCCACGACCCGACCCGGCGCGGCCGACGCCAAGCCGGCGAAGGTCTGGGCCATGAGCGCCGGCCCGCGCGTGTAGACGGGCAGGATCGCGGTGCCGAGTCGCAGCGACGGCGCCCACTGCGAAGCCAACACCAAGGGCGTGATTCCGTCGGGTCCATTGGCTTCGGCCGACCAGGCGTCGGTGTAGCCAAGTTGCTCGAGCTCGACGTACTGCTCGCGCTGGGCGTGGAGCGGTCCGGCGAATGGGACGGTCATGCCGTGGCGGAGAGGAATCGAGTTGGCCGAGTTGGTCGAGTTCACGCGGGCTCCGGTCGTTGGTCAGCTATGCGCCGCGGGGCGCATCTTGGCGGTCTGGGTGTCGGTCGCATCGGTGCTCCGCGACTCGGTCGAGCCGAGGAACGACGCCGCGCCGCCGGTGTCGCTCGGTCCCGGCTGGACCACGACGGGAGCGTAGAGGATGTGGCCGAGTCCCACGCCGTACCGCCGTCACGAACCGGCGAGACGGCCACCCTCGATCGGGAACTCTCCGCCGGTGCAGAACGACGAGTCGTCCGATGCGAGGAACAGCACGAGTCGGGCGACGTCATCGACGGTCCCGACGCGGCCGAGGGGCAGTGTGGTGAGCATGTGGGCGATGACCGCGGGGTCGGCGTCAGCGATCATCTGGGTGTCGATAGGCCCGGGATGCACGCTGTTGACGCGCACGAGTGGCGACAGATCGAGAGCCGCGGTTCGCGTCAGACCGCGCTGACCCCATTTGCTCGCAGCGTACGCGGCGTTCCCCCGCGTCGGGAGGAAGGCTTGGGCCGACGAGATGTTGACTATCGAGCTCGTCGCGGTCGGCTCGCCGTGGGCGCGCCGCTCTGCCGCCCGCCGCCCGAGCTCGGCGGCGGCGGCGCCGATGCCCAGGAAGTTCCCGGTCAGGTTCACGTCGAGAATGCGTCGCCAGGCATCGGGGTCGAGATCGGCGACCGTCGTCCGAGCGGCACCGGCCGAGGCGATGCCAGCATTGTTGACGAGTACGTCGAGCCCACCGAAATGGTCCGTCGCGACAGCCACGCCGTGCTCCCAGTCGAGCTGCTCGGTGACGTCGAGCTCGAGCCCGTAAGCTGCCCCCCCGAGGCGCTGGGCCAGGGCTTGGACCTCATCGACGAGGACGTCGCCGAGCACCACCGCCGCTCCCTCGGTCACGAACATCTCGGCCTCGGCCGCTCCTTGGCCTCGCGCCGCACCGCTGATCAGCGCCACCTTGCCCGCCAAGCACCGTTCTCTCACTATGCCTCCAACCTCGGTGAGGTGTCGACCGGTTCCGGCGTGGAATCTCTACCAGAAGCGATCGGTCATCTGTCGTGAAACCGCTGTCCCGCCGTCATTGTCACACCCCACCGTCAAGATGTCCCCATGACTCAGAATCGACTCCTCGACCTCGGCACCGAGCCGACCCGGCGAGACCACGCCACCGAGCCGCGGCAGCGAGCCCAGCGCCCGAAGCCGACCGCCCGTCCCCGGCAGGCGCAGCCCTGGCGCCTCGACGACCAGACCCGCCGAGTCGGCCGGCGCGGCGTCGCCCAGGCTCGCACCGCGCTCCGCGACGCTCGGGCCGCGACCCGGCCGGGCTCCGAGGCGGCGCGCGACCTACCCCACGCCGCCTGATGGTCATGCCGGCCGGCCTAGCCGGCGCCGCGGCGATCTGCATCTGGCTGGTGGCCTGCGGCACCGCGACCACCGGTGACGGCGTGGCCTCGTCCGACGAGGTCACGACCACCAGCGCCCACGTTGCCAACGCGGTGATCGAGCGAGTCGTCGATGGCGACACCCTCGTGGCCACCATCGGCGGCCGATCCGAACGCGTCCGCCTTCTCGGCATCGACACACCCGAATCGGTGGCGCCCAACCGCCCGGTCGAATGCTTCGGGGCCGAGGCCTCTCGCTACCTCGGCGATCTCATCCCGGCCGACACCCCGGTTCGGCTGGTGCTCGACGCCGAGGCCCGCGACCAGTACGACCGGCTGCTCGCCTACGCCTTTCGCTCCACCGATGGATTGTTCGTCAACCTCGCGATGCTCCGCGATGGTTACGCCGACATCTTGGTCATCGAACCGAACGCGGCTTACGCCGATGTCTTCGCCGAGGCTGTCTCGGCGGCGCGAGCCGGCGAGATCGGGCTGTGGGGGGCGTGCGGCGGAGCCGACCTGCCGCTCGATCCGCAACCGCCCTAGAAGCGTGCGCCAGATAGCGTGAAACCATGAGCTTGGCCGAGCGCTTGGGTTACCGGCCCGAGGATCGGTTGCTGATCATCAGCGCCGACCGCCTCGGTTCCACGCATGCCGCCAACATCGGCGTGTTCGGCGCGTTGCGCGAAGGCGTAGCCACCACCGCGGGGCTGATGGTGCCGTGCCTTTGGTCGCGCCACGCAGCACGGGAGTACCGCGGCGAAGAGATCGGTGTCCACCTCACGCTCAACGCCGAGCTCGACATGCTCCGCTGGGGACCGATCACCCAGGCCCCGTCCCTACTCGACGGCGACGGTGGTTTCCCGCGCACGGTTGCCGACCTCTGGGACCACGCGGACGTATCCGAGGTACGGCGTGAGCTCCGGGCCCAAGTCGAGCGGGCCGTCGTCTGGGGTTTCGACGTCAGTCACCTGTCGACACACCAGTACGCGGTCCAGCAACGGCCCGAGTTCTTCGACGTGTATCTCGACCTCGCCATCGAACTCGGCCTGCCGATGCGCCTCCAGGACACCCGGTCCGAGGAACAGGCCGGCTTTCCCTTCCGTCAGTTGGCCGCCGACGAGGGAGTGCTCACCCCCGACCGGGTGGTCGAGCTGACCGATCGCTCCAACCCCGGGTTCACGGGCCTCGTCGAGTCCCTCGAGCCCGGTGTGACCGAGCTGGTGATCCGCCCCGCGGTCGACTCGGCCGAACTACGCGCCGCCGATCCCTCGTGGGCGGACCGGGTCGCCGACCACGCCGTGGCCACCGGCGACTGGCGCGTGACGCTCGACCGAGCCGGCATAACCCTTCTCGGCTACCGCGCCGTGCGCGCCGTGCAACGGGCGGCCTGACCGCGCGATCAGTCGCAGTCGGCGATCAAGTCGGCCAGGGTGGCAAGCCGCGTCGGTTGGGTCCGCCAGGCGTCGAGGTCGTCAAGCCACACCTGGTACTCGCCTTCGACCTTGGTGTCACCGCGCATGTAGGCGACGTCGTCGGTCACGTCGCCGCGGGCCAGGGCCACCGCGGCATCGGCTTTCCACGTGACGGTCGAGGTCGGCTCGGCGTGTCGCCCGGCGAGGCAGGTCTCGACGCGCCCGTCGACCACCGTCTCGTAAAACCAGCGCTTACCCCCGGGTAGACCTTCGACGAGGTACTGGATGACGACGCTGGCTTCCGGATCACCAGGGAACTCGGCGCCGGCGGCCGCATAACGGGCCAGGAACTCGTCGTCGAAGGGGGTCACGACAACCTCGTCGGCCCGGCACCGGTGCGGTTCGCAGCGAGGCTCACGGCGCGGCCAGCATGACCGGGTCAGGCAAGGCGATCCCCGCGAACAGGTCGTCCTCGACCGACTCGGCGTCGACCCTCGACCGGGCGA
Organism: uncultured Acidimicrobiales bacterium; assembly: GCA_964390555.1. Taxonomy (GTDB): domain Bacteria; phylum Actinomycetota; class Acidimicrobiia; order Acidimicrobiales; family SHLQ01; genus CAVTWS01. The sequence goes on from CAYMJU010000125.1 coordinate 18,284, forward strand.
GCATGTAGTCGTCATAGGGGTGGGCCTTGACGGCCACATCGTCGGGCAGACCGAACCAGAACTTGTTCCGGGGATCGACCTGGGTGGCGTGCGCCCGTAGCGCAGCTGACCGGATGCCGTACCAGTCGGCGATGTCGATCCTCGTCGTGATCCCGTCGTCGTTCGAGGGTCTGGTGAACCAGGCGTCGTTGTACGGCGACTCGATGCCAAGATCGAGGTAGGCGTCGTGCAGCGCCTGGACCCGCAACCGCGACCACACCGTGTAGTAGAGCTTGAACGGCGTCCACGGTGCCCCGAGCTCGGGCCGCCACGCGGGATCGCCGGACCGGTCGAACGCTGGAACGCTGATCTCGTTCACGCGCACGTGGTCGGGGTGGCGGTAGCCCTGCTGGTCGTCGGGGTAGGTGATGATGACGTGGGGGCGGAAGCGACGCAGGATCGTGACCAGGCGGCCGACGGCCTCGTCGAGGTCGGCGCGGTGGAACGAGTCGGGGTGATCGTTCGCCGGCGATTCGGGCATGCCCGAATCGCGGTAGCCGAGCATCTCGAGCTCGTCATATCCGATGATCGTCCTCGACAGCTCCAGCTCGGCGCGGCGGATCGCTGGCAGCCGGTCGGCGATGTGGGCCAAGTCGACATCGGGGTTCTGGATGTCGCCCTCTTCCCCGCCGGTACAGCACACGAGCAGCGACCGGACCCCTGCCTGGTGGTACTTGGCGACCGTGCTAGCGCCCTTGGATGCCTCGTCGTCGGGGTGGGCGTGCACACTGAGGAGTCGATAGCCGGCGCTCACGACAATCGAGACTACCGGTCGCTCTCGGTGGTCAGGGGTTCGAGCTCGATCTCGCCGGTGTCGTCGTCGACCCACAGCCGGTAGCCGCACATGAGCGCCAGCTTCTCGCGCCCTTCCTCGGGACCTTTGGCGAGCAACTCGTCGCCGACCCGCAACCGGACGTTGCCGCGGGGGCGGTACACGTAACTGCCGGCACGACGGATGGCGAGCACCTGGAAGCCGGGCTCGATGTTCAAGTGCAACTCGGCGAGCGACTTGTCGACAACGCCTGCGTTCACTGCCACCGGCATGCGCACGACCACCTCGTCGCTGTCGCCGAGCGCAATTCCGAGGATGGGGTGCACTTCCTCCTGACGCTCGATCAACCACACCATCTGGTTGGCCTGGTCACCGATGTCCTCGGCGGCCTGGCTCAGGTGGAGCAAGCCGCGAAGCGGGCCAGGATCGGCGTCGGGGTTGCGGGCGGCCCGCAGGACCCACAACTCGAGGCGATCCTTCATCTCGTCGAGGCGGTCCTCGAGATGGCGGACCTCAGCGGCCAAGCCGACGTCGGCGAGAACCAGGGCCGAGTAAGCCAGGCCGACAGCGGCTTCGGAGACGTTCTTCATCTCGACAAGCACATCGACGGCCCGGTCGAGGTCGGTCATGGTCGGGCCGTCGCCTGCACGCGGCGGTTGCCAGACCGGCGCCGACGCCAACTCGCGGAGCCGCCCGATCCCCGCGGGAGAACCGCGCAGGAACAGCACGTCGCCGGGGACGAGGACCGTGTCGCCATCTACATCGGTGATCCACTCGCGGCCCCGGCGAACGGCGACCACCCGCATGCCAGCCGCGACCGGTAGCTCCAGGGCCGCCAGCTCGCGATTCGCCATGTGCGACTCGGAGCTCACCAGGACGCGGTGGCTCACCTCCTCGGCCTCGGTGAGGTCGGCCACCAGCTCGCGCGGGATGCCCAGCCGGTGGGTGACGATGCGCGCGATGTCGACGGCGTCGTCGGCGATACGGGCGATGGCCGAGATCACCTGGAGTACCGAGGCCATGCCTTCGGCCTCCTTGGGTCTTCGGGCGCCGAGCACGCAGACCGTGCGCATGTCGTGGACGAGCTCGAGCATGTGATCCTCGAGCTCGGTGACCTCTTCGGCCATGTCCGGATCGCCGAAGTACAGCGCGGCGTAGGCCACGTCGACCATCAGCTCACTCAGGTCTTTGGCTTCCGCGAGCATCGCTCGTAGGTTGCGGGGTCTGTCGTCCATCAGTCCTCGTTGGTCGCGATGGTAGGTGAATTGATCCGGCGCGGCGCGGGGTTCATCACACGACCCCCAGGCCCACAGCCACGAAGATGAAGCTGAAGACGCCGACGAAATCGAGCGTCGCGGTGACCAGCGGTATCCCGTAGGTGTCGGGATCGGCGCCGAGGCGCATGGCGCCCATGGTCCCGTAGTAGGCCACGACAACGACGGCAAGCGTCGAGAGGATCCCGCCGAGCACCGACACGAGCAGCATGTCCACGAGCCCTGGGCCTGCGTGGTCGGTAAGGAGACCGCCCAGGTGGGCGACCACGCCGAGGATCGTGAACGCCGGCAGGGCGAGGGTGGCGACCTGGATGAGGTCGCGGCGAGCGAGGCGGCCCGGCAACGTCGTGGGCTCGACGAGGCCGAGGTGGAACTTGGTCGACAGCCGGCTCGACAAGATGCCGCCGAGCGCACCGGCGGTCTCGAGGTAGCCGGGGAGCAAGATGAGCAGTGCCGGCAAGACCTTGAAGGCGTCGAGGCGTTTCTCGATCGTGATGCCGGCGATGAGATCCATCGACCCCGCGACCGCGAGGACCGGCAGGGACTCCTTGACGATGCGGGACATCTCGTCGAGCCCCGATCGGAGAGCGGCGACCATCGAAATCGCTGCGAGCACGCCGGCCACGATCGCCAGCGACGGCGTAACCCAACCTTGTCCTGCGACGAGCGTGGCCAACACGAGCGCGGGCACGGTGACCACATCGCCGACGGCGGTTATGAGCGGTGCCACAACGTTGTCGAGGTCCCACGCCTGACGCTCCGCGACCGCGGCCAGTGCCAACGTGATGACAAGCACGATGAGCGATGCCAGCACACCACCGGTGAGGGAAATGGCGACGAAGTCTGCCAGCGACATGGTCCCCGGCAGGTCGAACGCGATCGACGCCAACTTCGCCAGCGCCGCGAGCGCCACCGACATCGTGATCGTGAGGCACGCCGCGGCCAGCACGTTCTGACCGACCACGGTGTCGAACCGGCGAGCCAGCGTGAACGTGCCGGTGTGGATGGTGGTGCCGAGACGACTCCCGAGCGCCCCGAAGATGTTGCCACGCAGCCCGATCGCGGCAGGCACAAGTAGGAGCAGCCCAGGGAACGCCTCCAGCCGGCCGGTCGCCGAGGCAAGCGTGAGACCGGCCACCAAGCTGGCCATACCCGACAACGTGAGGGCAGTGAAACTCTGCGCGGCGTCGCCGACGTCGGCTCCGAGCAACGCTCGCAGCAGCCGCCTAACCCCTCTCGGGGCGCGATTCTTCAGCCGGGCCATTGCGCCCAAGTGTGCACCGGGGCCGCCTACGCTTGGGGCATGGTTCTGCGCCGGTCGGCCCGGATTCGACCGGTGGGCGTCGTGCTGCTCGGTTTCGGCCTGCTCGCGGCCTGCTCGACGAGTGGACGCGACCTCGAACCCCCCGCCTTCGCCGCGCCAGTCGTGGCCCCTGTCGCAGGCTCGATTCCCGTGGCGCCGCTGGTCACCGGGGTCGGCGGGTTCTCCCTCTCACTTCGCCGTTTCGAGCCCGGAACGGCGATCGACGAGGAGCACACCCTCCGTGGCGGGAACGAGATCCCGCCGCTGGAGTGGTCGGCGGTTCCGGTGGAAACGGCCGAGCTGGCCATCACCCTGCAGGACTTCGATCTCGACGGCCAGTACCGCTGGGTGCTGATCGGCGTACCGCCGACCGAGCCGGGCCTCACCGGCGGTCTTCTACCCGTCGGCTCGCGGAGCATCGAGACGTTGCTCGGCGACGGCTACCAGGGTCCGGCCGCGCCCCTTGGCGTCGCCCACCGCTACGTGTTCACGATCTACGCCCTCGACAGCGCACTCAACGTGGCCGAGGGGGTTACGGACTCCGAGGTCATCGAGCAGATCGGTCAACACGCCATCGCCACCGCCTCGATCACCGCCACCCACACCGGCACCTGACAGTTGACGCGGCCGTGCTGTTCGGCAAACCCGATTAGCACCCCGGCAAACCACGATCTGCTACGCATCGTCGAGTGGTTCGACGACAACCCGAGATGCATCGATGTCTCCGCGGAAGCGCAAGTTTCCTCGACCGATCTCGTTCATCGGAAGTCGCGGGACCGGGGGGTGGTGCCGGTGAGGAGGGGGTCGATGCGTTCGGCGACCACGTTGACCACGCCTTCGGCGTTCTCTACCCAACCGCGGATCAACAGTGCCGGGGCCGACCGCACGACCTTGCTGTAGTGCAGCCACGCCCCCTTCGACACCACCACGTTGATCAGCCCCGTCTCGTCCTCGAGGTTCACGAACGTCGTGCCCCCAGCCGTCGCCGGGCGCTGGCGGTGCGTCACCACCCCGGCCACCGTCACCTTGGCCCGGTCCTCCAACGACAACAACCGGTTCGCCGGCACCACCCCCAAGCGGTCGAGCTCGACCCGGAAGAACCGGGTGGGGTGCCCGTCGGGCGACACCCCGGTCGCCCACAGATCGGCATGGGCCAGCTCGCGGTCGGACAACCCCGGCAACGTCGGCGCCTCGACCCCGGTCACGATCCCCGGCAGGCGATCGGGTCCGGTCTGCGCCACGGCCCCGGCCTGCCACAGTGCCTCGCGCCGGTCGATCCCGAAGCACTCCGTGAACGCCCCGGCCGTCGCCATCGCCTCGAGCACCGGCAGGGTCACCCCCGGCACCCGGCGGCGTAGATCCTCGACGGACACATACGGCCGCCCCGCGGCGATCGCTTCGGCCAGATCGGACCCCACGTGGCGCACCGACCCGATCCCCAACCGCACCGCCGGCCCCTCGACCCCCCATCGCTCCGGCAGCTCACCCACCGCCGCCGAACCCGGCACCCCCCACCGCACCGTGCCCCCCGGCCCCAACAGCGTGGCCTCACCCGCGGCCGGCCATGCCAGCGTCGCGCCGGCCGCCGACGCGTTGAGGTCGGGGGTGAGCACCGTCACCCCGTGGCGGCGAGCGTCTTGCACCAGCGAATGCGGCGAGTAGAACCCCATCGGCTGAGCATTGAGGAGCGCAGCGCAGAACGCGGCCGGGAAGTACCGCTTGATCCAAGACGACGAGTACACGAGATAGGCGAAGCTCACCGAATGGCTCTCGGGGAAGCCGTAGTTCGCGAACGCCGCCAGCTTCTCCCAGATCTGCTCGCCGACGTCGGGACCGATGCCGCGCTCGGCCATGCCGGCGAAGAACCGGGCCCGCAGCCGCTCCATCCGCTCCCGGCTGCGTTTGGACCCCATGGCCTGGCGCAACTGGTCGGCTTCGGCCGCCGTGAACCCGCCGACATCGATCGCCATCTGCATCAGCTGCTCCTGGAACAGCGGGATGCCGAGCGTCTTGGCCAACGCCTTTTCGAGCAGTGGATGCAGGTACGTGACCGGCTCGCGCCCGTTGCGGCGCCGGATGTACGGATGCACCGACCCGCCCTGGATCGGGCCCGGCCGGATGAGCGCCACCTCGACCACCAGGTCGTAGAACGTGCGCGGCCGCAACCGCGGCAACGTGGCCATCTGGGCCCGGCTCTCGATCTGGAACACCCCGACCGTGTCGGCCCGGCACAACATGTCGTACACCTCGGGGTCCTGGGGCAGCTCGGCCAGGTCGAGGGCCAACCCGTGGTTCTCGTCGATCAGGTCGACGGCGTAGTGCAACGCCGACAGCATCCCGAGCCCCAGCAGATCGAACTTCACCAGCCCCACCGCCGCGCAATCGTCCTTGTCCCACTGCAAGACGCTGCGGTTCTCCATACGGGCCCACTCGACCGGGCACACCTCGACCACCGGCCGGTCGCAGATCACCATGCCCCCCGAGTGGATACCCAGGTGCCGTGGAAAGTTCTCCACCTCGGCCGCCAGCGCCACCACGTCGGCCGGCACCTCGTCGTCGCTCGGCGTAGCCACATCGAGCGGCGCGCCGAACCTCGGGTCGGGACCGATCTGGTGAGGGCCGGCCAATGGCCCCGGTCGCGCGTTCGCGTTGATACCTGGGCGCCGATAATCCGGCGCTGTGACCCCTGGGCGCCGATAATCCGGCGCTGTGACCCCTGGGCGCCGATAATCCGGCGCCGTGACCCCTGGGCGCCGATAATCCGGCGCTGTGACCCCTGGGCGCCGATAATCCGGCGCCGCACACTTGTCGCCGAGTGAGGCCCAGCGATCCACCGATTTGGCGAAGGCGTCCTGCTGGCCGGTGGCGTAGCCGAGGGCCTTGGCCATGTCGCGGATCGCCGAGCGCGACCGATACGTGATCACGTTGGCGACCTGGGCGGTGTGGTGGCGGCCGTAGCGCTCGTAGACGTACTGGATGACCTCCTCGCGGCGGTCGCTCTCGATGTCGAGGTCGATGTCGGGCGGGCCGTCGCGCTCGGGCGACAGGAACCGCTCGAACAGCAACCCCAGCTTCACCGCGTCGGCCTTGGTGATGCCGAGGGCGAAGCACACCGCCGAGTTCGCCGCCGAACCGCGACCCTGGCAGAAGATGTCGGAGCGACGGCAGAAGTCGACGATGTCCCACACCACGAGGAAGTAGCCCGCGAAACCGAGCTGCTCGATGAGGGCCAGCTCGTGGTCGATCTGGGCCCACGCCCCCGGCGTGCGCTCGGCCTGGCGGGGGCCGTAGTAACGCTCCGCACCCATCTCGGTGAGCGCTCGCAACCACGACATCTCGTCGTGACTGGGCGGGCACGGGTACGGCGGGAGCGACGGCGCCACCAGCCGCAGGTCGAACGCACACGCCCGGCCCAACTCGGCGGCCCGCTCGACCACGCCCGGATAGCGGGCGAAGCGCGCCGCCTGCTCGGCCCCCGACCGCAGGTGGGCGGCTGCGCCCGCCGGCAGCCAGCCGTCGATCTCGTCGAGGCTGCGCCGGGCCCGTACCGCCGCCAGCGCGGTGGCCAGCCGGCGGCGTGACGGGGCGTGGTAGTGCACGGCGTTGGTGGCGACCGGCTCGACCCCGAGCCCGAGCGCCACCTGGGCGAGGGCGTCGTTGCGAACCGTGTCGAGGGGCTGGCCGTGGTCCCACAGCTCGACGGCCACGTTGGCCCCCCCGAACCGGTCGACCAGCTCGCCGAGGCACCGCCGGGCCGCGGCCGGGCCGCTCTGTTCGAGGGCCACGTTCACCATCCCCTTGCGGCACCCGGTCATCACCATCCAGTGGTCGCCCGTGCCGGCGCCGCCCAGTTCGGTGAGCCGGTCGAGGGTGACCCACGGCGCCGTCTTCTGCCCGGCGAGCTGGGACTCGCTGACCGCCCGGGCCAGGCGGGCGTAGCCGGTCGGGTCGCGGGCCAACACGATCAGGTGCTCCCCCGCCGGGTCGGCCTCGCCCACCGCCAGCGCGGCGTTCTTCCCCGCCTCCCAGCGGCCGAGGGTGAGCTCGGTGCCGAACACGGTGCGCAGGCCGTGGGCCCGGGCCGCCTCGGCGAAGCGGACGATGCCGTAGAAGCCGTTGTGGTCGGTGAGCGCCAACCCTTCGAGCCCGAGGCGCACGGCCTCTTCGACCAGCTCCTCGGCGTGCGATGCCCCGTCGAGGAAGCTGAAGTTCGAGTGGCAGTGCAACTCGGCGTACGGCACCGTAGGTGCCCCATGTGGCGGCACCGTAGGTCGCGCCTCGTAGGCCGCCCGCTTGCGCGACCATGCCGGGCTGTCGCCGCCGTCGCCGACAAGTGGCGCTTTGGAGGTTGGCCGGCCGCTCAGCTTGCGTTCGAGCTCGGACCACGACACCGAGGGGTTCCCGAACGACATCGACCCATGGTAGCGAACATGCGTTCGTCAACCAAGCGTGGCGTGGGCGACTAGTCGAGAGGCGTGGATGCGGGAGGAATGGGCACGTCGAACGCGTTGAGGATCGTGGACACCGTGCCGTAGAAGCCGACGAGGGCGACCAGCTCGAAGGTGCCTCGCTCGTCGAACCGGTCGAGCAGCTCGCTGTAGGTCGAGTCGTCGAGCCCCACCACGCTCACGAGCTGCGTTGCGGCGCGGTAGACCAGCCCCTCGTCACCGGCGAGAGCGGGCACCTCGCGTCGCGCGATGGCAGCGATCACGTCGTCGGCCACCCCGACCTCCGCGGCGATGCGGGCGTGGGCGAACCACTCGTACTGCGCCGTGGTGTGGCGGGCCACGACGAGGATCGCCAACTCGCGAAGCGGAGCCGGCAACGCGGTGTCGAAACGGAGCGCCTCGCCGAGCGCGGCCAGGCGGGCTCCGATCACGGGGCTGCGGAGGTACGAATCGAATGGGCCGACCAGGCTCCCATCAGCCGCGGTCAAGCCGCCGACACCCCGGTGAGCGCCCACCCGGCGCCCGCCCACGACATCGTCGTACAGCGCCCGCTGTTCCGCATCGAGGCGAGCGGGGGTCAGGGGTGTCAGTCGAAGGGCCACGAAGCCGGAGCGTAGTTCCGGGCCCTTGCGAGCAGGCGATCGACTTCGGTCCGAACCGTGGTTGTCGCCTTGCTCCGCAAGGCGACAGAGCGCGTTGCTTGCTGGGTCGCCTCGTCTACCGGCTCGGCTCATGGCCACTACTGTCGGCCTCATGAGACTCGGGCCATGAGGTACCGCGGCAAGGTGGCGTTCATCACCGGTGGCGCGATCGGGTTCGGGCGCGCCTTCGCCCGGGCGCTCGTCGCCGAAGGCGCGGCGGTCGCCATCGCCGACATCGACCACGCGGCCGGCGAGGCCACGGCCGCCGAGATGCGCGCCACCGGCGCTCGAGCTGTCGCCGTGAGCTGCGACGTCGCCGACGAGGATCAGGTCGGCGACGCCGTCGCCAAGACGATCGCCGAGCTCGGCGGCATCGACGTCTGCATCAACAACGCCGGGCTCCACCTGCTGCACTACAACCAACCGTTCGGGCAACTCTCGCGTTCGGACCTCCGTCGACTGCTCGACGTCAACGTGGTCGGTATCGTCAACTGCACTCTCGCCTGCCAGGCGTCGATGAGGGAACGAGGTGGCGGTGCCGTCCTCAACATCTCGTCGATCGCCGGCTACATGAGCACCACCCCGTACGGCGTGTCGAAGGCGGCGGTGCGCAGCCTGACGATCGCCCTGGCGAGCGAACTGGCCCCCGACAACATCCGGGTCAACGCCATCGCTCCCGGGCTCATGGCCACCGAAAATGCCGTCGCCGACCTGCCCCAGCAGTTGGTGGACGAGTTCGTCGATCGGCTACAGCTCGTGCATCGGCTGGGGCAGATGAGCGACATCGTCTCGGCGATGCTGTTCCTCTGCTCCGACGACGCCGGGTTCGTTACCGGCGAAACCGTCAAGGTGAGCGGCGGCTATCCCCTCTCGCTTTGAGCGGCCAGCGGCCGGGGACCGGCGGCACAATCTAGCGGTGCTCGCGGCCGAGCTTCTCCCATCGTTTCGAACCGGCTCGGATGAACCCGTCCTTCGCCCGGTCGGGCAGGAACCGATCGACGGTGCCCATGGCCCGCGCGTCGCGGCCGACGAGCTGACGGGACCGGGGCCGACGGGCGGTCAACGCCCGCTCGATTACTGCGGCAACCTTGTCGGCCGGCACGCCCTTGGTCCGACCCTCGATCGAGAAGCCACGACCGACATCGACGTAGCGACCGTAGCGAGGGCGCGACTCGTCGTCGAGCAGCGATTCCATCTTGTCGATCTCGGCATCGGTCTTGTCCCAGATGGCGGTGATCACCTCGCCCGGCTCGACGAGGGTGACCTTCACACCCTGGTCACGTAGCTCGTGGCGGAGACCCTCGGCGAGTGAACGGAGCGCGTGCTTGGTCGAGGCATAGGGGATGAGCGTGGGCGCAGTGACCCGCCCGGCGACCGAACCGACCAGGACCATCCGACCTTTCGCCGCTCGCACCGCCGGGATGAACGCCCGAGTCAGGGCGACGGGACCGAAGAAGTTGACCTCGAACACCCGACGCCAATCCTCGTCGGGCAACAGCTCGACGGGGCCGCCGACACCGATGCCGGCGTTGTTGACTAGCCCGTCGAGCCGACCGCCCTGCTCGTCGCGGATCCGCTCGACCGCGGCGGCGATGTGGTCGGGTTCGACCACATCGAGGATCAGGGGCCGCACCCCGCTGATCGACGCGGCCAAACGGTCGGCGTCGGCCTGCTTGCGCACGCCGGCGTACACCGTCCAGCCACCCGACGCCAGGCGCCGAGCCGTCGCCTCGCCGATACCGGTCGACGTGCCGGTGACCAAGACGGTGCGGGCCATCAGAGAAGCGCCTCCACGTCGGCCCGGATGTCTTCGGGAGCGGCGATCGGTCCGTAGCGGGCGATCACGCTCCCCGACCCGTCTACGAGGAACTTGGTGAAGTTCCAGCCGATATCGGGGTTTCCCTTCTCGTCGGCGTGGGCGGCCTTGAGCATCTGGTACAGCTCACAGGCGCCGTCGCCGTTGACCTCGATCTTCGAGAACAGCGGGAAGTTGACGTCGTAGTTCTCGGTGGCGAAAGCCAAGATCTCGGCGTCGGTACCCGGTTCCTGGGCGCCGAACTGGTTGCAGGGGAAGCCGAGGACGGTGAATCCTCGACCGCTCAGCTCGTCGTGCAGAGTACGCAGACCTGCGTACTGAGGCGTGAGGCCTCATTGACTGGCGACGTTGACGATCAGGCAGGCCGTGCCCGCATACGTCGAGAAGTTCACCGCCTCACCGATGATCGAGGCCATCTCGAGGTCGTGGAACGTGGTCATGCGTGATCTCCCTTGTTACTTCGACGAAACTAGTTCAACCGAGCTCGACTGAGGAGCGATCGCCATGTCCGGTCACGAACTGTTCCAGCTGATTCCCGACGGTGAGCGGGCCTATCTCGTGCCGCAGCCGGCCGAGTCGACCGAGGGGCGTGACGTGGTGTTCAGCGGGCAGCTGATGGCTCAGTCGCTCGTCGCGTCATACCTGGTGGCTGGTGAGACCAAGACCGTGCGGTCGGTGCACTCGATCTTCGCCCGGGCCGGGTCGTACCTCGCGCCGCTCCAGCTGACGGTCGATTCGATGCAGGCCGGCCGATCGTGGGCCAGCGACACCGTGACGGCGACCCAGGGCGGCAAGTTGCTCACCCGATCGCTCGTGTTGCTGCACACCCCCGATCCCGACCTGTTCCGGCACGCCTCCGCAGCGCCCGACGTGCCGGGACCTGACGGGCTCACCGACGAACCCTCGCTCACCTTCCCCGATGCCATCACCCGCTTCGTGCCCGGTACCACGATGTCGCCGGGAGGCACGGCGTCGCTGTACACCTGGCACCGTTTCCCGGGCGAGCTCGGCTCGCAGGCCGAGCACCAGGGCCTGGTCGCCTGGGCGACCTGCGGGGCGCCGATCGGGCTGGCGATGCGCGACCACGGCGACGTGGTCACGATCAGCCAGGCCCACCGGACGGTGTCGACCGGCGTGATCGCCCACACGATCCACTTCCTCGACGACCTCGACGCCACCGAGTGGCTGCTGATAGCGCACGACGCCGCCCACGCCGGCGTGGGCCGCGTGCACGGCACCGGTCAGGTGTTCACCGCCGACGGCCGACTGGTCGCCACGTTCTCCCAGGATTCGATGGCCCGCGCCGCCGCCGGCCCACTCGACCCCTCACGCGCCATGTAACGCGACGAGGTGGCCGAGGTACATGGTCCAGCCTTCGGTGTGGCGGGTGGCGGCGTCGGAGTCGGGGAGGCCGGTGTGGCGGAGGCGCACGATGGTGTCGTCGCCGTCGGGCGTGAGATCGATCTCTACGGTCGTCGACCCGGGTGGTATGCCGTTGTTCCCGGTCCAGCCCCAGGTGAACACCACACGTCGGTCGGTGACCACCTCGACGAACTCGCCCTGCGCCACGGCATCGGCGTTGACGGTGACGGTCATGACGCCACCCGGCCGGGCGTCGAGCTCGGCGGCGGTCCCCATCCACTGAACCATGTGCTCGGCATCGACGAGGTGGCGAAACACGGTGGAGGGTCGGGCCTCGATCCGCACGGTCATGTCGACGTCGGTCATCACGATTCCCTCTTCCGGTTCTTGCGACGCGCCCGTTCAGGCCAGTCGGTCTGCTCGCTGACGCGTTTCAACGCCTGAAGCTGTGCGTCCCACATCTCGTCGAGGTAGCTACGAACTTCGGCCAGAGCCGCCGGCTGCGCCCGGTACCACCGCTTGGTGCCGTCGCGTCGAACAGCGACCAGATCGGCATCTTCGAGCACCCGGAGGTGCTGGGAGATCGCCGGCCGGCTCGACGTGAAATGCGACGCGATCGTGCCCGCGGTGAGCTCGCCCTCCGCGACCAGTCGGAGGATCTCACGCCGGGTCGGGTCGGCGATCGCCTTCAGCGCGAGGTCCACGGACCTCACGGTAGCGCGATCCAGTCGGAGTTAGTAATGTGCTGCTTTCGTAAGCATCATCTAACGATTGAGGAACCCATGGACACCACCGATCTCGAAGCCGCCCTCACCAACACCGGTCGCCTCGTCCGAGGCATCGCGCCGGACCAGTGGGACACGCCGACACCGTGTTCGGAGTGGAACACCCGCCAGCTGGTCAACCACACCACCTGGGCGATGCACATGTTCGAGTCCGTCCACAACGGCACCGCGCCGCGGCCCGGCGAGGACGACCTGCTCGGTGACGACCCGGCCGGGTCGTTCGATGCCCAGGCGGCTCGCACCGTTGGGGCCTGGAAAGCCGTCGACCCCGAGTCGATGGTCACCGTCGGTCCAGGCCCGATGCCGGCGCCCATGGCGATGAACATCAACCTGCTCGACACGTTCACCCACGGCTGGGACATCGCCACCGCGACCGGCCAAGCCGCGAACCTCGAGGAGGGCTTGAGCGCCCGGGTCCTCGCCGGGGCCCAGATGCTTCTCAACCCCGAGGTCCGGTCGTTCGCCGGGTTCGACGACGCCATCGAGGTCGCAGGCGGCGCGTCGAGCGCCGAGCAGCTGATCGCCTACCTCGGCCGGCGGCCGTGACGGTCGCGACCCGGGAGGAGTGGCTCACGGCCCGGCTGGCTCTGCTCGATCGGGAGAAGGCGCACCTGCGTGAGCGCGATGCCCTCGCCGCGGCGCGGCGCGACCTGCCGTGGGTGCGCATCGACGAGGCGTACTCGTTCGACGCGGTCGACGACGACCGGACCGGGCTCGCGCTCGCCGACTTGTTCGACGGCCGACGGCAACTGCTCGTGTACCACTTCATGCTCGGCGACGAATGGACCGAGGGCTGCCCGAGCTGCTCGTTCTGGGCCGACAGCTTCGACGGCACGGGCATGCACCTCGCCCACCGCGACGTCACCCTCGTTGCCGTGTCGCGCGGGCCGGTCGAGACGATCCGGGACTACAAGCAACGCATGGGCTGGAGCTTTCCCTGGTACTCGTCGGCCGGCACCCCCTTCAACGAGGACTTCGGAGTCAGGGGTCGCTCGTACAACTACCGCCCGGCTGATCCGCCGATCGACGAGATGCCCGGCTTGAGCGCCTTCATCCGCGACGACGGCGCCGTGTACCACACGTACTCGTGCTACTCCCGCGGCCTCGACGGCTTCAACGCCGCCTACCAATTGCTCGACGTCGCCCCTAAGGGCCGCGACGAGGACAGCCTGCCCTGGCCGATGGCCTGGCTCCACCGTCACGACGCCTACGAAGACCACGCGTGACCCGGCCACCACTGGTGTCTGTGTGAACGGTCACGCCCCAGCATGGGACGTAACCGTTCACAGAATGACGACGCTGCGGAGGTGGGTGTAGATAACGGTGGCGGCGGCTTCGGGTGACATGGTTGTGGTGTCGACGGTCAGCTCGGCGTTCTCGGGCGGCTCGTATGGCGAGTCGATCCCGGTGAAGTTGGCCAGCTCACCGCGGCGGGCCTTGGCGTAGAGGCCCTTGGGGTCGCGCGACTCGGCGACGGCGAGCGGCGTGTCGACGTACACCTCGATGAACTCGCCGGCATCGATGCTCTCGCGCACCATCTGACGCTCGGATCGGAACGGCGAGATGAAGCTCACCAGCACGACGAGACCGGCGTCGGCCATCAGTTTGGCGGTCTCGCCGACCCGGCGGATGTTCTCGACCCGGTCGGCCTCGGTGAAGCCGAGGTCGCGGTTGAGGCCGTGCCGCACGTTGTCGCCGTCGAGCAGGTACGTGTGCACGCCCTCGGCGTGGAGCCGGGCCTCGAGCAAGTTGGCGATCGTCGACTTGCCCGACCCCGACAGGCCCGTGAACCACACGACCACCGGCCGGTGCCCGTTCAGCGCGGATCGAGCCATCTTGTCGACGGTGACGCTCTGCCAGTGGATGTTCTGCGAACGCCGCAGGGCGAAGTGGATGAGGCCACACCCGACCGTCACGTTGGTCATCCGGTCGACCACGATGAACCCGCCGGTGTCGCGCACCTCGTCGTAGGCATCGAACGGCACCGCCCGATCGAGCGAGATGTTGCACACGCCGATCTCGTTGAGCTCGAGCGTGGTCGCCGCCGAGTGCTCGAGGGTGTTCACGTTGACCCGGTACTTCGGATGCCCGATGGTGGCTCCGACGGTGCGCGTGCCGATCTTCAGCAGGTACGGGCGCGATGGCAGCATCGGCTGGTCGTGCATCCACACCACGTGGGCTTCGAACTGATCGGCGACACCTGCGGGAGCGGACCCGGCGCAGAGCAGGTCACCGCGGCTCAAGTCGATCTCGTCGGCCAGGGTGACGGTGACCGACTGGCCGGCGACGGCGACGTCGAGGTCGCCGTCGAAGGTCACGATGCGCTCGACGGTGGACTCGGTGCCCGACGGCAGAGCGCGCACCCGGTCGCCCGGCCGCACGGTCCCAGCCGCGATCTGGCCCGAGAAGCCGCGGAAGTCGAGGTTGGGCCGGTTCACCGACTGGACCCACATGCGCAGCGGTCCGGCGGCGCGGTCGTCGTCGACCGGGACGGTCTCGAGATGCTCCATGAGCGTCGGCCCCGAGTACCACGGGGTGTTGGCGCTGGCCTCGACGATGTTGTCGCCCTTCAGCGCCGAGAGGGGGATCACGGTGATGTCGGTGAGGTCGATCTGGGCCGCGAACTCCCGATATTCGGCCTCGATGTCGGCCAACCGCTCGGGCGAGTACTCGACGAGGTCCATCTTGTTGACGGCCAGCACGATGCGCCGAATGCCGAGCAACGACACCAGGTAGCTGTGGCGCCGGGTCTGGGTGAGCACACCCTTGCGGGCGTCGATGAGGATCACGGCCAGGTCCGCGGTCGACGCGCCGGTCACCATGTTGCGGGTGTACTGCTCGTGGCCGGGCGTGTCGGCGACGATGAACTTGCGCCGTTCGGTCGAGAAGAACCGGTAGGCGACGTCGATCGTGATGCCTTGCTCACGTTCGGCTTGAAGGCCGTCGAGCAGGAGGGCGAAGTCGATCTCGTCGCCCTGCGTGCCGACCTTCTTCGAGTCGGCGGCTACGGCGGCGAGGTGATCCTCGAACACGAGGTGGGACTCGTACAGCAACCGGCCGATGAGGGTGCTCTTGCCGTCGTCGACCGACCCGCACGTGATGAACCGCAGCAGGGTCTTGTGCTGATGGGCGTGGAGGTAGGCGTCGATGTCGGTGGCGATGAGATCCGATGCGTGCGCCATCAGAAGTACCCCTCCTGCTTCTTCTTCTCCATCGAGCCCGACGAGTCGTGGTCGATCACCCGGCCCTGGCGTTCCGACGTGGTGGTGAGCAACATCTCCTGGATGATGTCGGTGAGCGTCGCCGCCTCGGACTCGATCGCTCCTGTGAGCGGGTAGCAACCGAGAGTCCGGAACCGTACGTTCAAGATCTCGGGTTCCTCACCGGGGTCGAGCGGCATGCGGTCGTCGTCGACCATGATCAAGGTGCCGTTGCGTCGAACAACGGGCCGCGGCGCCGAGAAGTACAGCGGCACGATCGGGATCTGTTCGAGGTGGATGTACTGCCACACGTCGAGCTCGGTCCAGTTCGACAGCGGAAAGACCCGCAGCGACTCACCGGGCGCGTGGCGCACGTTGTACAGCGACCACAGCTCCGGCCGTTGCTGGCGCGGATCCCACTGGTGCTGGGGCGAGCGCACCGAGAAGACCCGCTCTTTGGACCGCGACTTCTCCTCGTCGCGGCGGGCGCCGCCGAACGCCAGGTCGAAGCCCCACTTGTCGATCGCCTGCTTGAGCCCCTCGGTCTTCCACATGTCGGTGTGCAGCGCCGACCCGTGATCGAACGGGTTGATGCCCTGGGCGACGCAGTCGGGGTTCGAGTGGACGAGCAGCTCGAGACCGAGCCGCTCGGTGAGCGACGACCGGAACGCGTACATCTCCTGGAACTTCCACGTCGTGTCCACGTGCATGAGCGGGAACGGCGGGCGGGACGGGTAGAACGCCTTCATCGCCAGGTGCACCATGCACGAGCTGTCCTTGCCGATCGAGTACAGCATCACCGGGCGCTCGGCCTCGGCCACCGCCTCGCGGATGATCTGGATCGACTCGGCTTCGAGTCGCTGCAGATGGGTGAGCCGCTCGGGCTCGATCGAGGTGGTGGTCATGTGCGCTCCGACTGATCACGGCCGGTTGTCGGTAATGTCGGCAACATATACCGACAATGGGGGCCGCGCAACGCTAGATCCATCGAGGCTGGCTAACGGACCGTGGCGTCGTAGCCCTCGGCGAGACGTTTCACCGAGGGCGGCAGGCGACCCGAGACCAGATCGGCGAAGGTCACCTCGTCGAGCACGGACCGAAGAGCCTGTCGCATCGCCTTCCACACATCGACGAGGTGCTCGGCAGCTCCCACGTATCCGGTGTCGTTGAGGCTCAACTCGTGGACGTTGGCCAGCGGCCCATCGAGGACGCGGATCACCTCACCGATGGTAAGTTCTGCCGGCTCGCGGTCGAGCCAGAACCCACCCTCGGCGCCACGCTGGCTGCGCAGGATCCTGGCCGCCCGTAGATCACGGAGGATGTCGAGCAGGTACTTCGGTGGAATCGACTGGGCCTCGGCGATGTCGTCGGCCCGCACCGGGACCTGCTGCTCGGCCGCCGCCAGGTGGGCCACCGCTCGGATCGCGTAATCGGTTCGGGCGGAGAGGCGCACCACCTCAGTCTGGCCCAGACCTGCCAACATGTCGCGGTGGCCGATCTGCTCTCGCTCGCCGATGGGCGAGGACTAGCCGTCGAGGTCGGTCACGGGCCCGGTATTGGAGGCGTTCCACCTAGGCCGACACCCCAAACCTCCAAGACGAAGGCCCCAACGACGCAGGTGACGGCCAGCGCGATGAGCCCCCACCGTGTGCCCTCCAACCGCCAGCCGATCCGCGCGTCAAGCGAGATTCGACCCGGTCCAATGAACGCGACAGAGATGGCGGCTACGAAGTAACCGAGCGAGAACTCGAATCCGCCGGCAGTCGCGTTGCCGAAAAGTCCCCCGTCCCACTGTGGACCGGCGATGAATTGGAGCACGATTCCCGCCGCGGCTGCGGCGCCAAGGGGCGTGACGATCCCGACGATCAGCGACACTGGAACACCCGGCCGACGGCGGCTGCTGGGGTTGTCCCCACCGACGCGACACCGGGACGCTCCATGGTTCGCCGGTAAAGGCTCGTCGTACCGTCGCCGCATGCAGACGAACTCGCTCCACCACCGCTTCGCACATCACCACATGACGGTCGGGCTCCTGGTCACCGTCATCGCCGTCGTCGCTCTCGCCGTGGCCCACTCGGGAGCACCTGGTGGGTGCCGGTCGGCACAGCAACTCGGCAACGTGGCGTGTGCGCTCCGGGGACTCACCGAAACCGCGATCGAACCAACGACATGATGGAGGCGATGGCCCGCCGCCGGCACCCACACCGTGACCGCCCGTTTCGCCGCGCCGTCCACGAGTCGTTCAGCCTGGCGATGCTTCGCCGCATGGCCTACGCGCTCGTGTCGCTGGGAACCGGGATCGTCTCGTTCACTCTCGTGGTCGTGGGTATGTCGGTCGCCGGCGGCACGATGGTGACCCTTGTCGGCTTCCCCCTGCTCTGGCTCACTTACCTCGTGATCGACGGCCTTGTGGTCGTCGATCGGCAGATCCTGCTGTGGGGATCGGGTCGACACATCTTGCTCGCCCCTCACCGGGCGGCGACTGGCGGATGGTTTCGCCGCCTCTGGGCCCGCACCGTCGATCCGGTCACCTGGCGCCGCGCCGTGTACCTGCTGGCGCAGCTGCCCGCCGGAAGTCTGATGTTCACCGTCGCCGTCGCCGGGTGGTCGGTACCAGTGGCGCTGTTGCTGGCACCGTTCGCCGACGAGGTCGACGGCAGTCAGCCCGATTGGCTCGACGGTTTCGTCGGCGAACCGATCACCCTGATCGCCTACCTCCCGATCGCGCTCGTCGCCGCGACGATCGGTGCGTGGGCGATACGGGCTGTGGTCGAGGCGAACGCCGGGCTCGCCCGCGCCCTGCTCGGTCCCACTTCCTCGGATCGGCGTCGAGCCCTCGAGGCGCAGATCGCCGAACAGACCACTCGCCGAGAGCAGGCCGTGGCGTCGGGAATGAGCGACCGCCAACGCATCGAGCGCGACCTCCACGACGGAGCCCAGGCTCGGCTCGTCGCGTTGGCGATGGAGCTCGGCCGGACGCGCGAAAGGCTCGACGATGAGGTCGCCGCCGCCGACCCAACGGTCGCCCGTCAAGCCATCGAACGGGCCCACGAGCAGGCCAAGCAGGCCCTGGCCGAAGTGCGCGACCTGGCCCGGGGTATCCACCCGGCGATCCTGACAGACCGTGGCCTCGACGCGGCGGTGTCGTCGCTGGTCGCCGCGTCGCCGGTGCCCGTCGAGGTCTCGGTATCGCTTCCCGACCGGCTACCGCCCACGGTCGAGTCGGCGGCGTACTACGTGATCGCCGAGTCGCTCACCAACATCGCCCGGCACTCACACGCGACCAGCGCGTCGCTCCAGATCACCGGTGACTCGACCGCGCTCACCGTCGAGATCCACGACGACGGACGCGGCGGAGCCGACGCGGCGTCGGGGACCGGGCTCGCCGGGCTCGCCGCCCGCACCGCGGCGGTGGGCGGGGTGTTCCAGTGCACGAGCCCGGCCGGTGGACCTACGGTGGTTCGGATGATGGTGCCACTTGCGTCGCCGGGAATCGCCCAGCAGTGAGGGTGCTCATCGCCGAGGACTCGGTGCTGCTACGAGACGGGCTCACCCGATTGTTGGAGGACCGCGGCCACGAGGTCGTGGCCGCGGTCGCTGACGGCAATGGGATCGTTCCGGCCTTTGCGGAACACCGGCCCGACGCTTGTGTGCTCGACGTGCGCATGCCGCCGAGCCACACCGACGAGGGACTCCGCGCCGCCCTCGAGATTCGGCGCCGCTGGCCGGGGTCGCCGCTGCTGGTGCTGTCCCAGTACGTCGAGGAGCGCTACGCCATCGAATTGTTGAGCGACGGCCAGGGAGGGCTCGGCTACCTGTTGAAGGACCGGCTGGCCGAGACCCGCGAGTTCACCGAAGCCCTCGACGGGGTGGCGGCGGGCGGCACCGCTCTCGACCCCGATGTCGTGCGCCAGATCTTCGCCCGCCACCGGCCGCGTCCGATCGACTCGCTCACACCGCGCGAGCGTGAGGTGCTCACGCTGATGGCCGAGGGACGCTCGAACGCCGCCATCGCCCGGCGACTGGTCGTGAGCGACGGCGCAATCGAGAAGCACGTGTCGTCGATCTTCGCCAAGCTCGCGCTCGAACCCTCGACCGACGACCACCGCCGGGTCCTCGCCGTGCTCCAATGGGTCCAAGCGGCCTCGTAAGGTTGCCCGCGATGCGCCACGCGATATTCATCGCCCCGTTCGGTCCGCTGTCCGACCCTCACCGGCTGACCACGGTGGCCGAGGCGGCCGAAGCTCACGGCTGGGACGGCGTGTTCCTCTGGGACCACATGCTCCGGCCCCGCGCCGAGACACTTGACATCGCCGACACGTGGGTGTCCCTCGCCGCCATGGCCGTGGCGACCGACCGGATCGCCCTCGGCCCGATGGTCACGCCGATCACCCGTCGTCGACCCCAGAAGCTGGCCCGCGAGGCGGCGACGCTCGATCACCTGAGCGGCGGGCGCGTGATCCTCGGCCTCGGCCTCGGTGTCGACTCCGGCCGGGAGCTCACCGCGTTCGGCGAGATCGGCGATGCCCGGGTACGGGCCTCGCGCCTCGACGAGGGTGCCGCTCTGCTCAGCGCGCTCTGGACTGGTGAGGAGGTCGTCCACCGGGGCGAGCACTTCACGGCTGACGGCGTGATCCTGCGCCCCCGACCCGTGCAGCAACCCCGCATCCCGCTGTGGTTCGCAGCGCGAGGCGACGCGCTCGCGCCCGTGCGCCGAGCGGCGCGCTACGACGGCTTGTTCCCGATCGACGTCGGCGCCGACCAGTACGCCCGGATGATCGACGTCGTTCGGGCCGAGCGCGGCACGCTCGACGGTTTCGACGTCGCCGTACGGGTCGAGCCCGGCGACCCGACGCCTGGATGGGCGCTCGAAACAGCGACCTGGACGCTCCACGGGTTCGGCCCGGTCGAGCCGGCCGACCGCGTGCTCGCCGTGATCACCGCCGGCCCGCCGACGTGACCGGCCGAGTGCGCTACAGCACCGTCGAGGTGACGTTGACGCGGCCGACCTCGCGGCGCTGGGGGTAGTGGTCGGCGACGGCGTAGTGCATGGTGCAGCGCTCGTCCCACAGCACGACATCGCCGACGGTCCACGACAGCCGGACCTGGAGATTCGGGCTCTCGCAGTGCGCGAACAGCGAGTCGAGCAGGGCGCGGCTGGCGTCGGCGGGCAGACCGACGATCGACCGGGTGAACCCCCGGTTCACATAGAGGTACCGGCGACCGGTGACCGGGTGCGTCGCCACGACCGGGTGTTCGGCCCCCGGCACCAACTCGGCGGCCCTATCGGTGGTGCCGTCGCCGCCCTTCGATCGGAACGCCTTGCCCTCGCCCATGTCGTGCCATGCCCGCAGCGCATCGACGACGGACTTGGTGGTGTCGGACAACCGGTCGTAGGCCAGCGCCATGTTGGTGAAGATGGTGTCGCCCCCGACCTCGGGACGCTCGATCATGCGCAGCATGCCGAACGTCGGCGGCGCCGGGTCCCAACTCACGTCGGTGTGGAACTGGTCCTGGAACGGGGGGTGATCGACGTCATCGACGATGTGCCCGACGGACGGATCGGTCCGGCCCATCACTCGTCCGAGCGGATGCACGTAGAAGTCACCGAACGCGAGTGCCGCCCGGAGGTGGGCAGCGTCGTCAAGATCCTGGCCCGGGAACACCAGCACCTGGTGCTCCATCAACAAGTCGTGGATGACGTCGCGCATCGCATCGTCGATGGCGCTGAGGTCGTGCCCCTCTGTTCGCGCACCCAACGCGCCGCTCAGCCGGGTGATCGCAGTCGTTGGCGTGGTCGTCACGAACGCCGATCGTACCCGCGGCGGTCGGTGGCGCAGCTGGGCGACGGCCGGAGGCCGCGGATCGGCCGGTCAATTAGCGACGATGACGCCGCAAGCGATTCTGCCTCCACTGTTACCGGTCGGGTCGGTCACGCCGTCGTCGAAAAGGGCGTGGATCACCAGTGCGCTGCCGCTGGTGTCGAACACCGTGACGGGCCCCTCGGACAGCGTCGCCCGGTCGGTCGAGGCGTTCAGCCGGCCGCGACCGGCAACGTTCACGTCCATGTTCGGCAGGTCACCGTTGTGCGAGCCGTGGGCTGCACCGCCCGGATTGTGGTGCCCGCCGGCATCCGCGAACGGTGTGCAATCGCCAACGGCGTGGATGTGGATGCCGTGCTGGCCGGCCGTCAACGCGTCGACCTTTACGTTCACGTGCACGCGGCCAGTGGCGTCCTCGGTGAACTGGGCGGTACCGACCTCGTTTCCGTTGAGGTCACGTAGCACGGCAGTCGCATGCTGCGCACCGTCGCTTCCGTCGGCCGCGACCGCGAGCCCGGCGCCGAGGGTCAATGCCCCCGCGACGACGACTCCCGCTGCGGCTCGTGTGGCTCGGATCTTGTTTCGACGCTCGCCCATGTCGGCCTCCCGTGGTTGATGTTCAGGTGAACACCCCGTCTGTCGCGCCGCGACCCCCAGACGGTTCGGCGCGGTGTGGCAATATTCGGCATGACCGACGGCACCTCAGTCCGCACCAATCCCGGCGAGATATCGGGCTGGCCCAAGCTCCAGCTCGTCTACCGCACCGACCCGACGTGCATCGCCGATCTACTCCCCCCGGGCATCACGCCGGGCGCCAACCCGCACGTGTACGTGAACATCTACTGCGTGCCGGTCCTCGGGGAACCGGAGTACGGCGTGAGCACCAAGGTCGAGGCCGACTTCGACGGCAAAGCCGGCTATTACTCGCTCGGCCTCGGAATCGACCAGGAGTCGGCGATCTTCATCAGCCAGGAGCTCAACGGCCAGCCGAAGTTCCCGTGCTCGATCCGGTTCTTCCGGTTGGGCGATCACGTCGAAGCGTCGTGCACGCACCAGGGCTACACCTTCGTCGAGTTCCGCGGCGACGTGTCCGGCCCCGCTCCTCTCCCCACTGAGGAGTGGGACGAGAACGAGTGGTGGATCAAGTCGTCGCGCGCTATCGGCGGCGTCGAGAAGAGCTACGACTTCCCGCCCCACGTGGTGCGCGTCCACAGCCGCAACCGGGCCGACTTCGGCGAAACGGTCGACGGCACGCTGCTCCTGCGCGACAGCCCCTGGGATCCCTACACCGAGCTGTTGCCGATGCGTCAACAGATCTCGGCGAGCCTCATGACCATCACCCAGACCCACCGCGAGATCACCAACGCAGGGCCGCTCGACCCGATCGCCTTCTGGCCCTACGCCGACACGATCAGCGGCTCCCGCTGGCCCGGCGAGCGCGGCGCCCCCCGCCGCCGAAGGTGACACTCGGCAGCTAGGCGAACGCGGGGTTGGGGAACAGGCCGATGTCGACCTGGTCGGTCGACGTGTCGAGCACCGCGTAGGTGCACTGGCGACCGTTGGACTGGTCGCGCGGGTCGCCGGCCGACCCGGGGTTGACCACCAGCGCCCGGCCGACGCGTTCGGCCATCGCCACATGCGTGTGCCCGATGATCACGAAATCGGCGTCGACCTCGGCGATCCGGGCCAGTTCCGTCGACCGCGGGTACACGTACTGCGTGTTCGGCGGGCACGGGCTCGCATGGGTCATCAATAGGCGCTTCCCATCGACGTGCACGTCGATCGTCAGCGGTTGCGCCGCCAACCACGCCACGTTGTCGGGGTTCACGTGAGCGGCTGACCGGGCCCGTTCGCCGTGGTAGCCGAGCAACACTGTGTCGTGGTTGCCGAGCACGATGCGCGCCTGGCGTTGCCGAAGGATCTCGACCACCTCGTTGTCGAAGCGGTACTCGAACACGACATCACCTGCGCACAACACCTCGTCGACGTCGCCCATCAGCTCCAAAGCCGCGCGGACGGCCGCCGGGTTGCAATGAAGGTCGGAGATGATGCCGAAACGCACGGGAGCCAGGGTGTCAGGGTCGCGGGGTCGCCGTCGAGCCCGGCTGCAGTTCAGGCCACATGGCGAGTGCCGTGCCGCCGAGATAGGCGTCGGCCTCCTCCGTTGACAGAAATTCGCACGCTGCCCGCGCCAGCTCGACCAGCTCGGCATAGGTACCCCATTGGGTCTGGCAGAAGTCCGACCCCCACATGAGCCGGTCGGCGCCGAACTCATCGGCCAGCGACCGCACGGTTCGTGCGGGGTCCGCGACGTGGTGCAGAACGTGCGAGGTGACCTTGAGTCGTAGGTTGGCGAAGCGCCCCAGGGCGACCAGCGCCTGCCATCCATCGACGGTGTCGAGGTCCACGAATCCGCAGTGGTCGAGGGCGACGGGCGACGGGCGCCGGTCGAGCACCGATGCGACCGCGGCCATGCCCTCGGCCATCACGGTGACGACCACCCGAGCGCCGCGCTCGACCGCACGGTCGATGAACGGCCAACCGGAGTCGCGGCCGAGCCAGGGAGGGTCGGCGCTCGGAATGTCGAACAGACGCACGCCCGATGCACCAGCATCGAGGCAGCCTTCGAGGCATGCGACCGCTGTCGGCGCCGTCGGGTCGACGACCACGAGCGACGCGAACCGGCCAGGATCGACGCTCGCGGCATCGAGCACATACCGGTTGTCGGTGCCGTAGGCCCCGACCGGCTGGACGAGAACGCCGCAGTCGACGCCGCACTCACGCTGCAGGCGCGCCAACGCCGCCGCGTCGACCACGCGATCGGTGAGGTACCACGCCCCGTTCGGTAGATCGACCGGGGCGAGAGGATACGAAACCCGGTCGATGCTCACCGCGTGCAGGTGAGCATCGACGATCACGTGGGTCAGGTGGCCGCCGGGGCGTCGCCGCTGGCCTCTTCGGCGTCGCCGCTGGCCGCTTCGGCCGCGGCGTCGGTCTTGTCACCGTCGAGCTTGTCCATGGCCTTGCCGACCGCACCATCGACCTTCTCGAGCTTGTCGTGGTACTTGCCGCCCGTCTTCTTGTCCACCATGTCGGTGGCCTTGTCGACACCCGCGGCGATCTTGTCACCCGACTTGGCGGCGATGTCGGCCGCCTTGCCGGCGATCTTGTTCTTCTTCAGCTTGTCCAGCAGGCCCATGGGACTCTCCTCGGAGTGGGCGACCCCTTAGGTCGCGATCTCGGAGGTGAATGTATCGGCTCGGAGCGTCGGCGGGGTCGAAGTGCCCATTGCCCGAGGTTCGTCTCCGCCGCGACAATGCTCGCACTGGCTGGCGCTACGGTTCTGGGCGCGCACCGAACCGCGCTCGGTGGCTGGAGCCGACGCGCCACGACGAAGGGATTCGAGAAGACACCATGGACATCTGGGAACTGATGGTGGTAGCTGGTCGGCGGTGGCGGGTCGTGCTACCGGTCACCATCATCGGCACGCTGTTGGTGGTCGTGCTCGCCGCGACGTCGTCGTCGGCGTGGAAGGCCCAGGCCGTCGTCGGTTTCCAGGGGAACACCGGAACGGTCGAGCTGCTCGAGGACGAGCAGATCGAGTTCAACAACCTGAACCCCCTCGCCGGCCAGAACATCGGACCGGTCGCCGCCTACGCCGAACAGGCGGCACAGTCGCGCAACACCCGCGCCGACGTGGCACAGCGGGGCCTGGCGACGTCCTATGAGGTCCTGCGCGACCCCTTCAACCCGCAGCTCACCATCGATGTCGAGGGAGACGATCCGGCGATCGTTCTCGACACGACGCAGTACCTGGCCGAGTTCATCCAAGCCGAGGTTGCCGGGTGGCAGAACGACCTCGATGTCGCCGAAGCACTTCAAGTCGCCGCGTTCACGGTCACGCTCGACGAGGAGGCCACCAAGGACACCACCCCCGTCCTCAAGATGGTGATCCTCGGCGCGGCGGTCGTGATCGTCCTCGCCCTCGGCGCCGGTGTCGCGGCTGACGTGTTGGCGGCCCGCCGGATGCGAGCCGAAGGGCCCACCGATCACCGGGAAGGGAACGGGTTCGCAGCCGCATTCGACGCCATCCGCACCGCTGAGTGGGCCGACGCCGGACGGATCTTCAACGACGCCGACCGCGAACCCGAGCCGGCACCCGCACGCACCTCCCGATGGTCCCGTTCGTGAAGCGACCGACGCCGCGGCTGCGCCTCGACGTCGTCGATCTCCTCACCGTCTACTTCGCGGCCGCCTTCTTCATCCCCGGCAACCGCGTCGTCGGGGCGCTCGGCTCCGCCGGTCGGCCGAGCTTCCTCATCGGGTTCGGGCTGTTCGCGCTCTGGTCCGGCGCCCGCCTGATCGGCGGTCCGAGGAGTCACACCGCGGTTCGACAACCGCTTTACCCGATCTTATGGCTTTACGTTCTGGCGCTCTTGCTTTCGGTGTACGTGGGCTTCGTGCGCGGCATGACGCCGTCGGAGAACACCGGCGCGATCCGCGCGGTCTTCACGATCCTCGGTGGCATCGGCGTGACGCTCGTCGCGCTCGACGCCACGCCGAGCATGGATCGGATCCACGTCCTGTTGCGGCGGATGTCGCTGATCGGGCTGTTCTCGGTCTTCTTCGGGTTGTGGCATTACGTCACGGGCTACAACGCGGCGCTGAAGCTCAACCTCCCGGGACTCTCGGTGCTCAACTCGGT
Organism: uncultured Acidimicrobiales bacterium; assembly: GCA_964390555.1. GTDB lineage: Bacteria > Actinomycetota > Acidimicrobiia > Acidimicrobiales > SHLQ01 > CAVTWS01. The sequence goes on from CAYMJU010000125.1 coordinate 44,451, forward strand.
GACCACTCGCGACCGCTTCGGCGTGCCGCGCGTGTTCGGCACCGCGTATCACGCCATCGAGTTCGGCATCGTGCACTCGCTACTCGCTGGCATCAGCGTCCACGTTGCGCTCCACGCCCGGACGAAGGCCGAGCGGCGTGTCATGTGGATCGCCGCGGCACTGCACGCCGGGGTCGCCACCCTGTCCTCGTCGAGATCACAGGTCGTGGCCCTCGGGTGCGTCGTGGTTCCCTTGCTACTCAGCTGGCGGGGCGGGTGGCGGGTCCGGGCCGCCCTCGGCGCGGGCGGCGCGGTGCTGCTCCTCAACGCCGTGGTACCGGGCCAAATCGCCGGTCTTGTCGACCTGTTCGACCAGGTCGGCGAGGACTTCAGCTCCCAGGATCGGGCGACCGACTACCCGGTTGCCCTTCGAGCGTGGGGCGAATACCCGGTGTTCGGTCGCGGCGCGGGAACTTGGGGACCCGAGTCGGCGCGCGATTACCGTCCGGGCCGGCTACTCGACAACGGATGGCTGAGCGAGCTCATCACGACCGGCGTGTTCGGTGTGCTGTGCCTCGCGGCGCTGCTCGGCGGAGCGATCGTGATGGCCCGCCGGCTCTACAAGTGGGGCGCGACCGACGAGCAGCGCCACCTGGCCTCGCTCATGGCCGGAGTCGTGGCGGCCTGCGCGGTCACGAACTACCTGTTCGACGGGTTCTTCTACTCCCAGTTCGTCGGGATCATGTTCTGCTCGGTTGGGATCGTGGGCGCCATGTGGCGGCTCGGCAGCCAGACCGCCGAGGCCCCTGTGTCGACCCAGCCAGTGCTTACCCAGCCCGTGCCTACCCAGCCCGTGCCGGTCGACTTGCTCCGGGCTCGTCGCACGGTTCGGCGCTCCCCGGCCCGCCCACAGCTCGCACCTCCGCGCGGTCTCGGAGTCGCCCGCTGGTCCTTCGAGATCCCGGCCGACGCTCACGCCGAATTCTGGGAACGGCGCGACCGAGCCACATCACGCCGCGGGCGCCTGTACCGCGGCGAGGTCGGCCCCACCTACGAGCAGTCCGGGCGCGCGTCCCCGAAGTAGCCTCGCGCCTCGGTCGACGTCGCTTCCGAGGACACGCACATGGCAGACATCCCGAAGGGTCACCTCTATCTGGGCGAGGTCGTCGACCCGGTGACGCACGACCGAACCGGCCAGTCGGTGACCCTCGAGGCGGCCAAGCTGACGACCCACGGTGTCATCGTCGGCATGACCGGTTCGGGCAAGACGGGCCTGGCAGTCGTGTTGATCGAGGAGGCGCTGCTACAGGGGATCCCGGTGATCGTCCTCGATCCCAAGGGCGACATGGGGAATCTGGCGCTGCGGTTCCCCGACCTCGACCCGGCGTCGTTCCGACCCTGGATCAACGAGGCCGACGCCGAGCGCGACGCCGTATCGCCCGACCAGCACGCCACGGCGGTCGCCGAGTCGTGGCGATCGGGCCTGGAGTCGTGGGGGATCGGCGCCGACCGGGTTCGCGAGCTGGCATCGTCATCGACCGTGACGGTCTACACACCGGGATCGACAGCCGGGGTGCCCATCAACCTCGTCGGGAACCTGAAAGCCGCCACCGGTGGTCCAGCGGAGGCCGAGGCGGCAGCCGACGAGATCGAAGGCTACGTCTCGGGCCTGCTCGGCCTGGTCGGGATCGACGCCGATCCGTTGGTCAGTCGCGAACACATCTTGCTGAGCAACCTCATCCACCACGCCTGGACGAACGGGGTGACGACGGACCTGGCGTCGCTGGTGGCCCAGGTCCAGGATCCGCCCCTGCGCAAGCTCGGTGTGCTCGAGCTCGAATCGTTCTACCCCAAGGCCGACCGAGTGGAGCTGGCTCTCAAGCTCAACGGGCTCCTGGCGTCGCCGAGCTTCGCCGCCTGGGCCCTCGGCGAGCCGCTGGACATCGCCCGGTGGCTCGACCCCGACGGCGGACCGCGCGCCTCGATCGTGACGCTGTCTCACCTCTCCGATGAGGAACGGCAGTTCGTCACCACGCTGGTCCTGTCAAAGATCGTGACGTGGTTCCGGTCCCAGCCCGGCACACCGGAGCTGCGGGCCCTCGTGTACATGGACGAGGTGTTCGGATTCGTGCCGCCCACGGCCTCACCGCCGTCAAAGATGCCGATCCTGACGATCATGAAGCAGGCCCGGGCCTTCGGGGTCGGCATGGTCCTCGCCACCCAGAACCCCGTCGATGTCGACTACAAAGCCATCGCCAACGCGGGGACGTGGATGATCGGCCGTCTCCAGACCGAGCGCGACAAAGCTCGGCTGCTCGAGGGGATGCAGTCGGCGGGGGGCGGCGTGGATCTGGCTCACCTCGACGCCACGATCAGCGGGCTCGCCAAGCGCGAGTTCGTCCTGCACCAGACGAGCGCGCCCCAGCCGGTGGTTTTCGGCACGCGATGGGCGATGTCGTATCTCGCCGGGCCCATGACCCGCGAGCAGATCGAGCGCCTCGGCCAGGATCGACCGTCGCCCACGGAGGCGCCCGCCGGCGAACCGGCCGACCGCACCCTCGGCGCCGACGAGACATCGGTCGTCCCGGGTTCGGCCGCCGGCGTCGAGGTGTCGTTCGTCGACCCCGCCGCTCCCTGGCTCGCCGCGCTCGGCGCGTCGAGCGTCGGTGTGCGGCTGCGAGCCGGGGTCGCCGTGCGCGTCCATCTCACCTTTGACGACACGGCAGCCGATCTGCGACACACCGAGACCTACGAAGCGGTCGGCCTCCTGTCTCAGGGGCTCGACCCTGCGACGCTCGTGCCGGTCGACTACGACGATCGCGACTTCCGATCCGATGCGCCGCCCGGCGCGGTGTTCGCGCTGCCGGACAGCCCGGTCCAGACCAAGGCGTTCTTCGTCGGCGCGCAGAAGACCGTCGTCGACCACCTCCTCCGCGAGCGGACCCTGACGCTGTTTCGCAACGCCGAGCTGAAGTTGGTGTCGAGACTCGACGAGTCGCCCGAGCAGTTCGACGCCCGGTGTCAGCTGGCCGGCGACGCTGGGGCCGACGCCGACGCCGCCCAGCTGAGGTCCTCGCTGGAGAAGCGGATCGACCGGGTGCGCGACGCCATCGCCAAGGCCGAGGACCGAGCGCGCGAGGTGGCATCTGACGCCGAGGCGCGACGCAGCTCCGAGATGTTGTCCCGGGCCGGCGATCTGCTCGGCGGCTTGCTCGGCGGCCGTCGAGGGACGAGGAGTATCCTGGGCGGCTTCCGTCGAGCGGCCAGCGACCGTCGCCAGTCAGCCAACGCGGCCGAACGCCTCGAATCTGCGCAGCACCGGATCGCCGAGAAGGTCGACGAACTCGAGGAGCTGGAGCAGGAGCTGCGCGCCGCGCTCGCCGACATAAGGGACGACTGGGACGCGAAAGCCTCAGCAACCGTCGAGTTCGGCGTGGAACTCGAGCGCTCCGACATCGACGTAGAAGAGCTCCGGTTGCTGTGGATTCCCGCCGATTGACAGCGGTCAGTGGGTAGACGTTCACCGAACGTCGCCAATTCGTCACGAAACCTTCACATAACGAGGTGCCACCACGCTGCGTGTTGTGTCACCATGACCCCTGGCGGCTCGCCCATGAGCGTCCCTGATCGTTTTGGTGCGCGATTTGGGCAGGTCGACCTACAGATACGCCGAGAGTACCTGGCGTACCGTGAAGTCCCCAAGACCGACAGGCTGAACCAACGATGGCGCTGCGGGCACCAGAAGAACTCGACAACGTGGTCATCTATCCAGACCACAGCCTGATGCTGCGTTACGAACAGCCGCGCGCGACGAGGGCCGCGACGGGGCGCAAGCTGGCGCTCGTCTTGGCCGACTTGAACACCGTCGCCCTGAGCTTGTTCCTCTCGGTGATCGTCCACTCCCGGTTGAACCCGGCAGATCCCGTGTCGAGCCGCACGTACTTCTACCTGCTGCTAGCTACGTTGCCCGCCTGGCCGATGGCGTTCTCCTCACAAGATCTGTACAAGGCCCGGTTCATCGCTCGCGGCGCCGACGAGGGCGGCCGGCTGCTCCGGGCGATCGCCATGGGGTTCGTGGTGATCGGCATCGCGTCGATCATGATCAAGATCACCCTCGGCCGGACCTGGCTGGTCGTCGCCGCGGCGATCGTGATCACCTCGGTGTTCCTCGAGCGACTAGTCGCCCGCAAGTTGTTCCGGAGGGCACGAAGCCGCGGCCAGATGCTCCGGAGGGTCGTGATCATCGGCCGCAACGCCGAGGGATACCTGGTTCGGGACATGCTCGACAACGACTCCAGCCACGGCTACGAGGTGGTGGCTTTCGCTGAAGACCTGGTCGAGGACAAGGGCGCGCGAGACGCCGAGCGCGCCGTCACCGACGCCTCTCTCATGCTGGATCTGGTGCGCGCGGTCGATGCCGACGGAGTCATCATTGCCGCCACGGCGATCGACATCGGCAGCTCGAACCGGCTGATCCGAACATTCACCGAGAACGGCATCCACGTCGAGCTGTCCTCGACGCTGTGCGACATCGCCTCGCACCGACTCACCATCAGGCCGCTCGGCCGCTTCCCCATGGTCTACATCGAGCCGGTACAACGCCACGGGTGGCGACCCCTCGCCAAACGCGGTTTCGACGTGGCCGTCAGCTCGATCATGTTGGTTCTCACCGCTCCCGTCCTGGCGATCGCCATGCTCGCCATCAAGGTCACCAGCCACGGCGGCGTGTTCTTCCGCCAAGAGCGCGTGGGCCGCAGCGGCGACCGGTTCCGGGTGTTCAAGCTCCGCACCATGGTGTTTGACGCCGAGAGTCTTCTCGACAACGTCCGGCACCTCAACGAAGCCGAAGGCCCGATCTTCAAGATCCGCAACGACCCGCGGATCACGCCGATTGGCCGCATCCTCCGGAGGTCGTCGATCGACGAGCTTCCGCAACTGATCAACGTTCTCAAGGGCGAGATGAGTCTCGTGGGTCCGCGACCGGCGCTCCCACGCGAGGTCGACACGTGGGACTCGAGCCTGCACAACCGCCTGCGCGTCCGGCCCGGGATCACCGGGATGTGGCAGGTCAGCGGACGCTCCGACGCCGGCGGCGACTATGGCCAGCTCGACCTGTACTACGTCGACAACTGGACGCTGTTCGCCGACTTGATGATCCTCCTTCGCACGGTGCCAGCGGTGATCAGCCAGCGCGGCGCCTGCTGACGCACCTGCTGCTGATACAAACAGGCCGGTGACCGGCGCCGATCCTTCGAGCATTCTCGATCGGCGTGCCGCCCACGGGTTCCGGGCCCTGCGTCACCAGCCCTATCGGCTGCTGTTCGCCGGCCAGGTCGCATCGGCGACCGGGTTCTGGCTGGCCCACACCACGCTCCAAGGCCTCGTCCACGAGCTGAGCAACGGCAACACCGTCCAGCAGAGCCTCTTCTTCTCGGCCATGTTCCTTCCAGCGCTGCTGGTCGCACCGATCGCCGGCGTGATCGTCGACCGTCGAGATCGTCGTCATGTCCTACAGGCGTGCTACCTCGGAGTCGGGGTGGTGGCGGTGACCCTCGCGCTGGTCGAGGCGGCGGGCAACACGTCGGTAGGCATCGTTCTCGTGCTCGTCGTCCCGATCGGTTCGTTCCACGCCGCACTCGGGCCGGCGCAAGCTGCGGTGCTCGCCAACACCGTGCCCACGACCGACCTGCCGAGCGCCATATCGCTGCACGCCGTGGTCGCGAACTTGTCTCGCGTGGCCGGCCCGATCATCGGCGCGCCGCTGATCGCCGGTGGCCATTTCGCGGTGGGCATCGCCACCATCGCCGTCGGCTCGCTCGTGGCTGCGGCCGCCGCCACCAGACTGACCCTGACCGACCAGCGCCTCGATACCGACACCGGCCCAATTCGAGCCAGGGTCGCGGACGGTATCCGCCACGCACGCGACCGTCCACCAGCCGTCGGGGTGCTGGTCACCATCGCGGTCTTGTCGGTATTCGGCGTGTCCCACAACGTGCTGGTGCCCGATTTCACCGAGTCGGTTCTTGGCGAGCCCGAAGGACGCTTCGGATGGATCATCGCCGCCATCGGGGTCGGCGCGGTGATCGGTGCCCTGCTCAATGGATACGACCAGCGACCGGCCGACCTGCGGCGGGCGTCGCTCTACTTCGTGGCGTACTCGGTGGCGCTGATCGGTGTGGGACTGGCGCCCAGCTTCACCGTGGCCATCGTCGTCGAGGGCGTCCTCGGCATGTTCTACTTCCTCGCCGTCACCCAGTTGCAGACGATCATCCAAAGCGTGGTCGACGACGAGAAGCGGGGCCGGGTCATGTCCCTGTTCCAGATCTGCTGGGCGGGACTGGTGCCACTCGGTACGCTCATCCTTGGGACGGTGGCCGAATTGGCGAACGTGCGCACCGCCATCGTCGGCTCGGCGTCGGTGTGCCTGCTCGTGGCGCTTTGGGGGGCGTTCAGTCCTCGCACCTCTATGAACCCGCGCCAATAGGTGGGTGCTCGACGTCCGATCGGTCTCGCTCGCTTGATGGCGCAGGCGACAAGTACCACTGTCACATTTGGGGGACTCAACCGTCGAACATCTTGAGCTCGGGGTGGTCGTCGAGGGTGTAGTCGTTGCTCAGATCCTCGACCAGATGGCTCGGTGCGGCGGCGTCGAGGGCATCGAGGGTCCAGCCGCCGGCGTGGTACAGCACCCGTTCGCGATCGGGTTCGCTGAGCCGTGACAGTCGATCGCCGCCGATGTGAAACGTGCGGCCATTGACGTTGGCGGCCGCATCGGTGCAGAGCCAGACGACGATCGGGGAGATCTTGCGAGTGGCCAGGGCATCGGGATCGGAGATCGTCGGCGACATGCGGGTCGACCTCGGACCCATGGTGAGCGCCATCAGCTCGGTCCATCTCGCGGTGCGGACCGCGTAGTCCTTGGTCGATTCCCCAGTGGCCAGCGGCCGAATGGCGTTGCAGCGCACCCCGAAACGCCCGAGCTCCTTGGCCACGGTCCGGGTCAGGCCCACGACGCCTTCCTTGGCCGACGAGTAGGCGACCATCGACGGGTGTCCGAAGCCTGACCCGCTGCTCGTGTTGACGATCGCCCCCTCGCCCTGGCGGCAGAAATGCGGTGCCGCAGCGCGGATCATTGCGAAGTAGCCCTTGAGATTGACGGCGAAGCAGCTGTCCCAGTTCTCCTCGGTCACCGTCCAGAGGTCGGCCACTCCCCCGCCTCCGGTGGCGTTGTTGATCACGATGTCGACCCGCCCGAACGTGTCGATCGCGGTGGCGACGATGTCGGCCGCGCCGTCCCAGGTCGCCGAGTGGGTGTCGGCCACCGCCGTACCACCAGCGGCGGTGATCTCATCGACGACCGCGGCGGCGTCTGCGCCTTTGCGGACCCCGATGTCGTTGACGACCACCTTCGCCCCTTCCGACGCCAGCAACAGCGCATGCTGCTTGCCGATCCCACCCCCCGAGCCGGTAACGATCGCGACCTTGCCTTCGAGCCTGTCCCCCATGAGCCCCACCTTGGTCGCGTCGGCGCCGCCGGCGCAATACGGTCAGGCCACGAACGCCGCCAATTCCCGGTAGTCGAGCACGTCCCGCGCTCTGGACAGACGCCGACCGCTCGTCGTCGGGGTTGCCCGCAGGAACCCCTCGTTCGACGAGACGCACGACATCGGCGCGAGCTACGTCGAGCAGGTTGGCTGCCTGTTGCGCGGCGAGCTCACCATCGGTACGGATGACGTGTACCGCCGAGCCCGTCGCCAAGCCCGCCAGCAGTGTCCGCACGGCTCGACTTCCTCGGGCGGGAGTACTGCGATCTGATCGACGACTTGGACGCGGACCAACATGCTCGACGGACACCGGCCGACCGCCAAACCGACCGAGGTGACTGTGCACCGATACGCCGAGCTGGTCGTTCGAGGTGGTTGGCCACTGAACCTGACGAGAACGGTGGATCTCGCTCGCGCCTTCAAGGATCGGGTGGATACTGGACCGCTGTTCAGGGTGACAGGCGGGGGGCGGCGTCGGGGAGTGACATGATCCACTCCCATGCGGCGGCGACCCGAGCGGCCAGAGCGCCGAGATCGCCACGGTTGTCGATCACGAAGTCGGCGTGCTTCAGCCGCTCGTCGCGAGGCAGCTGCTTGGACACACGGGCTCGGGCGTCGGTCTCGGTGAACCTTCGGTGAGCGACCAGCCGGGAGATGGCGACCTCGGTCGGCGTGTCGACCAGCAGCACCCCTTCCTGGCCGTACATGCGGCCGCTGGCGATCGCCGTCTCCATCACCACCACGTCGTCGGTCCCGATGTGCGCCGATGTCCGTTCGTACACCGCGGCCTCGGTGTAGGGCGCCGCCATCGACGTCAGCTCGATCAGTTGCCCCTGGTCGGCGAACACGACCGCGCCGAGGGCCGCCCGGTCGAGCGTGCCGTCGGAGGCGAGCACGCCACTCCCCCATCGACCCACGATGCGGTCGAACAACGGCCGGCCGGGCTGTTGCAGGTCGCGGCTCAGCTGGTCGACGTCGATCACGTCGGCTCCCCGAGCGGTGAGCAGCCCGCCGACGGTCGACTTGCCGCTCCCGATACCACCCGAGAGCGCGACGAACTTCACCCGCCCGGCTACTTGGCGGCGGCGAAGCCCTTGTCGAGGTCGGCGATGATGTCGTCGATCGTCTCGATGCCGACCGACAGGCGCACCAGGCCAGGCTCGACACCCGTCGTGAGCTGTTCGGCCTCGGTTAGCTGGCTGTGCGTGGTCGACGCCGGGTGGATCACCAGGCTCCGCACGTCGCCGATGTTCGCCACGTGGCTGTGCAGCTCGAGCGCGTTCACGAACTTCTCGCCAGCCTCGCGGCCGCCTTTGATGATGAACGCCGGCACCGAGCTGAAGCCCCGGCCCCGCGCGTACTTGTTGATCCGGTCGTGCCACGGGCTCGACGCCAAGCTGGCGTGCTGCACGCGCTCGACCTGCGGGTGGCCGTCGAGGTAGGCCGCGACCGCGTTGGCGTTGACGTTGTGGCGCTCCATGCGCAAGCTGAGCGTCTCGAGGCCCTGCAGGAAGTAGAAGGCGTTGTGGGGCGAGACGGCCGCCCCGATGTCACGCAGGAGCTGGACCCGGGCCTTGAGGATGAACGCTCCGTGGCCGAGCGCCGGCCAGTAGGCCAGACCGTGGTAGCTCGGGTCGGGCTCGGTGTAATTCGGGAACCGGCCGCTGGCACCGAAGTCGAACGACCCGCCATCGACCAGGCAGCCGCCGATCGACGTGCCGTGACCGCCGATGAACTTGGTCATCGAATGCACGACGAAGTCGGCCCCCCATTCGAGCGGGCGTATGAGCCAGGGCGACGGCACCGTGTTGTCGAGCATCAGCGGGATGCCGCTGGCGTGGGCGACTTCGGCCACGCCCTCGATGTCGAGGCAGTCGTTCTTGGGATTGCCGATGGTCTCGCCGTAGAACAGCTTGGTGTTCGGCCTGATCGCTGCCGCCCACGCGTCGAGGTCGTCGGGATCCTCGATGAAGCTGACCTCGATGCCCAACTTGGGCAGGGTGTAGTGCAAGAGGTTGTACGTACCGCCGTAGAGCGACGTCGACGAGACGACGTGGCTGCCGGCCTCGGCCAGGTTCAGGATCCCGATCGTCTCGGCGGCCTGGCCCGACGCCATGGCGAGCGCACCCGGAATACCGAGGGCCGTGGTGATGCCACCCTCGAGCGACTGAAGCCGAGCCTCGAGCACGCCCTGGGTGGGGTTCATGATCCGGGTGTAGATGTTGCCGACCTCGGCCAGGCCGAACAGCTTGGCCGCGTGCTCCGTGTCGCGGAACACGTAGGACGTGGTCTGGTAGATCGGCACCGCCCGAGCGCCCGTCGCCGAGTCCGGCACCTGCCCGGCGTGGATCTGACGGGTTTCGAATCCCCAGTTGTCCGACATGTGTGCCTCCTGGCGCTCAGCGACGAGCGGCCAACCTAGGCCAGCTACCCCCGACCAGGAAATCGCGGAGGTCGATCAGTAGTTGAGCAACGTCTTGACGACGAGGGCCACTCGGCGGCCGTCTGCGGGACCGACGGCACCGATCCGATGCACCAGCCGTTTGCGGCTGATGGAGCGAAGCAGCTCGCATTGTGCGTAGCTGATGTCCTCGAGCCCGTTGCTCGGCGTGGGATCGAGTTCGACGTGCAGTGACAGCCCGCGTCGAGTTGTCGTCAGCGGCGCCACGATCACGAACGGAAAGTCTGGTCCGAACGGATCGGACGGCCCGAGAACGAGCGCAGGGCGAAACGATGCCGGCTCGCCCGGGTACGGTGTGCCGAAATCGACGAGCCACAGCTCATCAACCGAGGCCATCACCCACCGCGTCGTCGGCCTGGGTCGCGTAGCTCTCCCAGGAATCGGGGTCGTCGCGCAGGGTGGCGAGCTCGAGAGCGACTCGATGGGCGAAGCGCTGACGGCGCAGCGCTTCCGCGGCCTCTCGAACCGTCTCGATCAGCGACGCACCCGCCGCCTTGCTCAGATCGCGCAGCTGGGCATGAGTCTCTTCATCGACACGGATCGTCGTGGTAGCCACGCGTCGACTCTACATCGAGTAGATGAATCATCTACAACGACGTTCAGCCTTGGCCGCCCGATGCTGCGGTGACCGACTGCTTGCCGGCGGAGATCCACGGCATCATGGCCCGGAGCTTGCCGCCGACCTGCTCGATGCGATGGGTCTTGCCCTCGGCCTCGAGGCTGAGGAAGTTGGGCCGTCCGGCGCGGGCCTCGCCTACCCACTCCTCGGCGAACTTCCCGGTCTGGATCTCGGACAGGATCTGCTTCATCGTCGCCCGGACGTGGTCGTCGACCACCCGCGGTCCTCGCGTCAAGTCGCCGTACTCGGCGGTGTCCGACACCGAATAGCGCATCCCGGAGATGCCTTCCTCGTACATCAAGTCGACGATGAGCTTCAGTTCGTGGAGGCACTCGAAGTAGGCGATCTCGGGTTGGTAACCGGCGTCGACGAGGGTGTCGAAGGCGCTGCGGACCAGCTCGGTCAGACCGCCGCACAGCACGACCTGCTCGCCGAACAGGTCGGTCTCGCACTCCTCGGTGAAGGTGGTCTCGATGACGCCGGCCCGTGCGCCGCCGATGGCGTCGGCATAGGCCAATGCCAGCGCCTTGGCCGTTCCGGTGGCGTCGTTCTCGACGGCGATGAGGCACGGCACGCCGCCGCCCTCGGTGAACGTGCGGCGCACCAGGTGGCCGGGGCCCTTGGGCGCGACCATGGCCACGTCGACGCCCGCCGGCGGCTTGATCAGCCCGAAGCGGATGTTGAACCCGTGGCTGAAGAACAGCGCCTTGCCGTCGGTGAGGTGCGGCTCGATCTCGGCCGCGTAGACCGCGGCCTGCTCGGTGTCGGGGAGCAGGATCATGATCACGTCGGCCTCGGCACAGGCATCGGCGGTCGACAGCACCCGCAACCCGGCGGCCTCGGCTTTGGCCTTGGATCCCGACCCTTCTCGCAGACCGACCCGCACGTCGATGCCGGAGTCCTTCATGTTGAGGGCGTGGGCGTGGCCCTGGGAGCCGTAGCCCAAGATCGCGACCTTGCGACCGGCGATGACCGATCGGTCGGCGTCGGCTTCGTAGTAGATGTTCGCCACAGCGGTTCTCCTTCTGCTCGTTCTCTGGGGACCTGGTCTCAGGCCGCCGGGGGCTCTTTGTCGAGGACGGAAAGGGCGATGCGGCCGGTGCGCTGCATCTCGACGATCCCATACGGTCGCAGCAGTCGCTCGAAGTCGTCCACCCGGGACGGCGATCCGGACAACGCCAGCATGATCTTGTCGTGGCCGATGTTCAACGCCTTGGCCTCGAAGATCTGGACGATCTCGAGGATCTCGGACCGGACAGGCGGCACCGCTCGCACGGTGATGAGGATGAGCTCGCGCTCGACCGAGTGGGCCGGGTCCAGCTCGCTGATCTCGACGACGTTGATCAGCTTGTCGAGCTGCTTTACCACCTGCTCGAGCGGCGCAGATTCGACATCGACGGTGAACGTGATGCGGCTGAATCGCTCGTCGTCGGTGGGGGCCACCGCGAGCGACTCGATGTTGAACCCGCGACGGGCGAAGAGGTTGGCGACGCGGGCCAGCACACCGGGCTTGTTCTCGACCTTGGTGACGATGGTGTGGAACCGGGGAGCGGCCATGTCAGCCCTGCCCCCTCGGATCGGGCTGCGCCGGGTGCACCATCACGTCGCTGTTCGACGCACCCGCCGGGACCATCGGGAACACCTTCTCACCCGAGTCGACCCGGAACTCGAGCACGACCGGCCGGTCGTCGACCTCGTTGGCCTTGCGGATCGCCGGTTCGACCTCTTCGGGAGATTCGACGCGCAAGGCGAAGCACCCCATGGCCTCGGCCCACTTGACGTAATCGGGCAGGCTCGGCGACAGGTACACCTCGCTGTAGCGCTCCTCGTAGAACATCTCCTGCCACTGCCGGACCATGCCCAGGTAGCCGTTGTTCATCAGCGCCACCTTCACCGGTATGCGCTCGGTCGACGCCGTCACCAGCTCCTGAGCGGTCATCTGGAAGCAGCCGTCGCCGTCGACGGCCCACACCATCTTGTCGGGTCGGCCGACCTTGGCGCCGATGGCCGCCGGGATCGAGAAGCCCATGGTCCCGAGACCGCCCGAGTTCACCCACGTGTAGGGGTGGCGGAACTTCCAGTACTGGCTGGTCCACATCTGGTGCTGGCCCACGCCCGAGCAGACGATTGTGTCCTCGGGGGTGTTGTCGCGGAGCTGCTCGATGACGAACTGCGGCTTGAGCGCCTCGCCCGGATCGGACGGCTCGTAGTGGAGTGGATAGGTCTCCTGCCACCCGCTTATGCGACTCTTCCACGCCGATCGGTCGGGCTGAGTCGACGGCCCGCCCATCTCGGCCAGGGCGGCGACCAGCCCCTCGATCGCGAGCCGGCAGTCGCCCTGGATTCCGACGTCGGGCCGGCGCACCTTGCCCAGCTCGGCGGGATCGATGTCGACGTGGATGATGCGGGCATCGGGGGCGAAACCACCCACCTTCCCGGTCACGCGGTCGTCGAAGCGGCTCCCCAATGCAATCAGCAGATCCGACTCCTGCATCGCGGTGACGGCGGTGTAGTTGCCGTGCATGCCGGGCATGCCGAGACACAGCGGGTGGTCGTCGGGGAACGCCCCGCGTGCCATGAGCGTGGTGACCACGGGGATGCCGGTGAGCTCGGCCAGCTCCCGCAACGCCTCGGCGGCGCGGGCCTTGAGGATGCCGCCACCGGCGTAGAGCACCGGTCGGGTCGCCGAGCAGATCAGCTCGGCGGCGGCCCGGACCAGCTCCGGATCGGGCGTGTCGTTCGGGTGGTAGCCCGGCAGATCGACCGAGTCGGGCGTGTACCACTCCATCGCCGACGCCGGGCTCCTCGGGTCGACGATGTCCTTAGGGATGTCGACGAGCACTGGGCCGGGACGACCGGTCGTGGCGATGTGGAACGCCTCGTGGATCACCTGGGGGATGTCCTGGGCCGAGGTGACAAGGAAGTTGTGCTTGGTGACCGCCATGGTGATGCCGGTCGTATCGCACTCCTGGAACGCATCGGTGCCGATAGCCGCCAGCGGGACCTGGCCGGTGATGCAGACCATCGGCACCGAGTCCAGGTAGGCATCGCACAGTGGGGTGACGATGTTGGTCGCCGCGGGGCCCGACGTCACCATCGCGACACCAGGGCGGCCGGTGACGTGGGCGAACCCCTCGGCCATGTGTCCGGCACCCTGTTCGTGGCGCACGAGGATGTGGCGTATCGGCGAGTCGATGATCGGGTCGTACACCGGCAATATGGCGCCGCCGGGCAGGCCGAACATCACCTCGACGCCCTCGTGCTCGAGGGCCTTGACGAGTGCTTGTCCACCGTTCATCTTCATGTCAGAAAGGTCTTTCGCAGAGGGTGGTCGGCCCGGGGTGCAAAACGAGAACGACCTCCCGGTTTGGGAGGTCGGGAGCACGCGAACCGCCGGGCGGTCGGCGTGCTAACTGATTACTACGAGGAGGTCGGCTGGCGAATAGCGCATAGCTGACCGCCAGTATGCCCGACACGACCCAAATACGCCAACATGGGCGGCGATGACTTCCGCGCCCGCGTCCGACCCAGTGCGGGCGGCGCTGCCGGCCATGATCCTCGGGCGGTTCGTCGGCAATGTGATGTTCCGGGCAGTGTTCCCGTACACGCGAACCATCGCCGACGAGCTCGGCACCTCGTTAAGCACGGTGGGTTGGTTGCTGAGCGCCCGCGAGCTCGCGGGCGTGTCGGCCTACCCGCTCGGACCGGTGATCGACGGTGGGCGCCATCGACGCTGGATGGTGCTGATGACCGGCCTGGGCGCGCTCTCGGGCCTGCTGCTCGCCTTCGGCACGTCAGTGTGGATCGTGGCCTCGGCCATGGTTCTGTTCGGCGTCGCCAAGCCCGTCTACGACACGGCGATGGGCGCCTGGATCGGCGAGAACGTCCCGTTCGCACGGCGGGGCCGAGTCGTCGGACTCACCGAGCTGTCCTGGGCGGGCGCGTTCCTCGTGGGTCTGCCTCTGCTCGCTCCTCTCGTCGAGCGGCACTCGTGGAGGGCGCCCTACGTGGTGCTCTTCGTAGCCCAAGCCGGAGCTGGGCTGTGGCTCTGGCGCCGGCTCGCTCCCGACCGACCGCGCGCCGCGCATGCCTTCAGTTGGCGGTTCACGCTCACGCCCGGTGGCATCTGGCTGTTCCCGGCGGTCATGGCTCTGGTGGTCGGGCATCAGCTCACTGTGGTCACCTTCGGTGCCTGGCTCGACGATGAACACGGCCTCGACGCCGGGGGCCTCGGTCTGGTCGCGTTCGCCCTGGGGGTTGCCGAGCTCGTCGGCACGCTCGTCGTGGTCGCCGTCTCCGATCGGGTCGGCAAGCGTCCGACCATGATCGCCGGATGCCTGACGATGATCCCGGCCATGCTCCTGTTCGGCGCCGCGTCATCGACCACAGCGAGCGTGGTCTTGGTGGCGATAGTGCTGGGCGGGTTCGAGGTCGCCTTCATCGCCTCGCTGCCGCTCACGACCGAGATCTCTCCCAACGCCCGAGCCGCCGTCCTCGGTGCCATGGCGACCGGGTGGACGCTCATGCGTGCGATCGGGTCGGTGGCCGGCACGGTGCTCTACGACAAGGCGGGCATCGGACCCGTCGGCGTCGTCGGGGCGGTCGCGGTCGGTATCTGCGTCGTCGTGATCGCCGTGATGTTCGAGGAGCCTGCCACGTGAGGCGCGGCGTGTACCCGGGATCGTTCAACCCGCCGACAGTCGGGCATCTCGCCATCGCCGACTCCGCCCGGAGCGAACGGCGGCTCGACCGGGTCGTGCTCTGCGTGTCGACGGTTCCCCTCGGCAAGGGTGTCGTCGACCGTCCCCGCTTCGACGACCGCATCGCCGTGCTGCGAGAGGAGGCGGCGGCCACCGATTGGCTCGACGTGCTGATCACCGACGCTCAGCTGCTCGTCGACATCGCGGCCGGCTTCGACGTGGTGATCATGGGGGCCGACAAATGGCACCAGATCCACGAGGTCGGTTTCTACGGCGGTTCGTCAGCCGAGCGCGACGCCGCTATCGCGGCTCTGCCCGAAGTCGCCGTCGCTCCTCGTACCGGCTACGAAGTGCCGCCGGTCCTTCTGCTGAGCACGCCCGAGTCGGCGTTGTCGATCTCGTCGACCGGTGCCCGCTCCGGCCGCATCGAGTGGATGACCCCGGCGGCCCGCCGCTTCGACCGACTCACCGGCGCCTGGTCCGATCCCGCCCGCTACGACCGCTTACCGCAGGGTAGACCGACCCTCTGACCGCGTTGTGTGGGCGATTGGCGGATCTGGCCGGAATCGTTCAACCGCCGGCCTGGCCGACCGATCCGGTACCGGTGACCACCGACACTTCAACCGCCCTGGCCACCGACTTGACGACCAGCGTCGTCGACCTCCGCACTGCGGCGGCCGATCTCGTCATCTCCACCGACCGGGTCGTCGACGCCTTGCTCGACCTCCGCAACCTCGGTCGCGGGGTAGACCTCGGCCTCGAGTTCACGATCGACGAGCTGTTGGCCTGCGTGCCGGGGGCGCCGGTCGTCAGCACCGAGTGGTGGCGCTCGGCGCTCGCCGAGCTCGCCGACTACGCGAGCTACCTGTCGTGAGGCGTTCGTTCATCGCGCTGTGCGTCCTCGCTGTCGCCCTCGCTGGCTGCGGCGGCGACGACGACACTTCGACCGAGACCGCCGAGTCCGATACTGGCGACAGCACGGCCTCCTCAGATTCCGACACGACCGAGTCAACCGTGCCCGACGGGTGCCCGGCCGAGCCGTTCACCGCGGAGATCCAGCTCGACAACGAGTTCGCGGGCGAGCCGTCGGTGCCGCTCACGACAATGGAGATCGTCGATACCTTCGCCATCCAGATCGACGAGGCCGGATCCGCCTTCACCATCTACTTGGCCGACTACGAGCTCGATCGGGCCGCGTTCGACGACCCGTTCTACACACCGGAGCCGGGCGACGGTCAGACACTCGTGACCGTCTTCGTCACCGCGTTCAACGCCGAGGAGGCACTAGCGCCGCTCGCCGCCGGCGACGTCGTGACCGGGAGCAGCGAGTTCGACACCCGAGTCCTGAACGTGATCGCCCAGCAGGGTGCGGCCTTGTACAACTCGGGTAACCCCGACGGACAGATCGAGATACTCGCTGTCGACGACTCGTACCTGTGCGCCGCGATCGATTACTTCGACCTGGTCGACCCCAACGACCCGGCGTCAGCCCAACAGAAGATCGTCCGCGGCTCGTTCACCGCCGAGGTCACGCTCTGGCCCCTCGCCGACTGACCTCCTGTAGTTCCTCGGTGATCTAGAGGATCTGGGGTCCGTTCTGGCCGCGGAACTCGACCTTGGAGCGGCGATCTCGCGGCCAGAACGCGACCTCGCCTCCCGGGCGCACGCCCGGGAAGGGCCGCCAAGTCGGCGCTACGATCAGCGGAACGGCGCACCGAGCCGCGGGGCTCAGGCCTGGGTGACGGCGCCTTTCTCGGCGCCTTGCGCGAGGCGGGCATACTTGGCCAGGAATCCTGACGTGTAGCGCGGCTCGGGCAGCTTCCAGTTGGCCCGACGTTCATCGAGCGTCGCGGCATCGACGAGCAGGTCGATGGTGTGGGCCAACACGTCGATGCGGACGCGATCGCCCTCCTCGACGAACGCTATCGGCCCGCCGTCGACCGCTTCGGGCGCGACGTGGCCCACGCAGAACCCGTGGGTCCCGCCCGAGAACCGGCCGTCGGTGATCAGTGCGGCGTCGCCGCCGCGCCCGGCCCCCTTCATGGCGCCGGTGATGGCCAGCATCTCGCGCATGCCCGGGCCGCCCTTGGGGCCCTCGTAGCGGATGACCACGATGTCACCGGCCTCGATGCGGCCCCCGAGCACCGCCTCCATGGCCCCGTCCTCGCCGTCGAACACGCGGGCCCGGCCCTCGAAGAAATCGACGTCGAGGCCGGCCACCTTGACGACCGCGCCGTTCGGCGCCAACGAGCCTCGCAGCACCGCGATCCCGCCCAGCTGATGCAGCGGGTCGTCCCACCGGTGCACGACCTCGCCGTCGGGACCCGGCGGCTTGATCAGCTCGAGGTTCTCGCGCATCGTCCGGCCGGTCACCGTGATCTCGTCGCCATGGAGCACATGCTGGTCGAGCAACATCTGCATGACGACCGGAACGCCGCCGATGCGATCGAGGTCGACCATGTGGTATTTGCCGTGCGGTCTGGTGTCGGCCAGGTGCGGGACCTTGGCCGCGACCTTGTTGAAGTCGTCGAGCTCGAGCTCGACCCCGGCCTCCCAGGCAATCGCCAGGAGATGCAGCACGGCGTTGGTCGACCCGCCGAGGGCCATGGTGACGGCGATGGCGTTCTCGAACGCGGCCTTGGTGAGGATGTGGCGCGGCCGGATGTCGTGGCGAAGCAGGTTCATCACCGCGGTGCCCGAGGCGTAGGCGTATTCGTCGCGCCGGCGATCGACGGCTGCGGCCGAGGCCGAGCCGGGCAGCGACATGCCCAGGGCCTCGCCGATCGACGCCATGGTGTTGGCGGTGAACATGCCGGCGCACGAACCCTCGGTCGGGCAGGCGTTGCGCTCGATCGCTGCGAGCTCGGAATCGGGCAGGTTGCCGACGGCGTGGGCACCCACCGCCTCGAACACCGACACGATGTCGAGCACCTGCCCGTTGTGGTTGCCGGGCAGGATCGATCCGCCGTACACGAACACCGACGGCAGGTTGATGCGCGCCGCCGCCATCAACATGCCGGGAAGTGACTTGTCGCAGCCGGCGAAGCTCACGAAAGCGTCGAGGCGCTCGGCGTGCATCATGCACTCAACCGAGTCGGCGATGATCTCGCGGCTCACCAACGAGGCGCGCATGCCCTCGTGGCCCATGGAGATGCCGTCGGACACCGCGATGGTCGTGAACTCGAGAGGGAATCCACCGGCGGCGCGCACGCCCAGTTTGGCTTGCTTGGCCAGCCGGTCGAGCGGCAGGTTGCACGGGGTGACCTCGTTCCACGACGACGCGACACCGACCTGGGACTTGCCGAAGTCGTCGTCGGACATCCCAATGGCCCTCAGCATGGCTCGGGCCGGCGCCCGCTTGGGGCCCTCGGTGACCTCGTGGGAGCGCGGTTTCGGTGACGGTGCGGGCGAGTCGGCCATGCCCCGACGATAATCGCCGGGTGCCGCCCTCCCGCATGTTCAACACCACCGATCGGGAGATCTGGCGGCTGGCCCTGCCGGCGCTCGGCGCCCTCACCGCCGAGCCGCTGTACATCCTCGCCGACACCGCGGTCGTCGGGCACCTCGGCCGCGACCAGCTGGCGGGCCTGGCTCTCGCGGCCGCCGTGTTGTTGACGATCAACGCCGTTCTGACGTTCCTCGCCTACGGCACCACGTCGTCGGTAGCCCGCCTCATCGGGGCCGGCCGCGCCGAGGAGGCCACCTACCAGGCCGTACAGGCCATATGGATGGCTCTGGGCATCGGCCTCGCCATCACCGTGGTTGGTTGGCCGCTGACGCCCGTACTCATCGGGCTGCTCGGCGGCGAAGGCAACGTGGCCGTGCAGGGCGAGATCTACCTACGGGTGAGCTTGCTCGGCGTGCCGGCGCTGTTGGTCATGTTGGCCGGCGTGGGCTTCCTCCGCGGCCGCCGGGACACCGCACGTCCCCTTCTCGTCGCCGTCGCCACCGCCGCGCTGAACCTGGTGCTCGAGCTGGTGCTGATCTACCGGTTCGACCAGGGCATCGGCGCGTCGGCTCTGGGCACCGTGATCGCCCAATGGACCGGAGCGGTCGCCTACCTGTTCTGGATCGTCCGGGCGGCCCGAGCGATCGGCGTTTCCCTGCGTCCGAGCCGAAGCCGCATCCGCCGGCTGCTTCAGGTGGCCTCTCACCTCATCGTCCGCACCACGGCGCTGCGGGCATCCCTCGTCGTCGCTACCGCTATCGCCGCCGGCATCGGCACCGACGACCTGGCCGCCCATCAGATCGGCTACGAGGTGTGGAGCTTCCTCGCCTTCGTCCACGACGCCGTCGCCATCGCCGCCCAGTCCCTCGTCGGGCACGCCCTCGGCGCGGGCGACGTCGCCGGTGCCCGCCGGATCGGCGCTCGCACGTTGCGGTGGGGGGTACTGAGCGGCACGGCGCTGGCGCTGCCGCTCCTCCTCGCCGGCGAACCGCTCGCCCGGCTGTTCACCGACGACACGGCCGTAGCCGAGCTGGCCGGGTTCGTGTTGGTGTGGGTCGCCATCGTGCAGCCGGTCGGCGCGGTCGTGTTCGCCCTCGACGGTGTACTGATCGGCGCGGGTGATCTGCGCTACCTCGCCTACGCGATGGTGGCGGCGGCCCTGAGTTTCGGGCTCGCCGCCACCATCGTGGTCATCCTCGGGTTGGGCATCGGCTGGCTGTGGGCCGCCGTGGCCGTGTTCCTGGGCGTTCGCCTGGTCGGCCTGTCGTTGCGCTACCGCAGCGACGCGTGGCTGATCACCGGCGCCCGTGATTGACGTTCAGCCGCAGTTCTCGCCGACCCAGGTCTCGATGGCGACCTGGGACTGAATGAACGAGTTGACGTCGATCTCGGCGAGCTCCTGGGCTGCTTCGGGGTTGGCGGCGAATCCACCGAAGTCGTAGCCGATCGAATCGAACAAGTCGGCGTAGATCCCGAAGAAGTCGGCGGTCGTCTGCACATCGTCGGCGATGTCGTCGGGCGCGGCCGACACGGCGTCGTCGAAGAACTCCTCCGCCGTCGCGAATGCGTCACGCAGGGCATCGGGATCGGTCGTGGGATCGATTTCGCCGAGCGTGTCGAACGCTTCGTCACGCCCGTCGGCAACCTCGCAGAAGTCGCCACCGCCACCGCCGCCGTCGTCGCCGGACTCGGACTCCTCTTCGTCGGACTCGGTCTCGTCGGACTCGCTCGCCTCCGAGTCGTCGTCATCGGCCGTGGCCTCGTCATCATCGTCGCCGCCACAGGCGGCGCCGAACAAGGCGATCACCGCGAGTAGGGCGAGTAGGGCTCGATTGCGCATGGTCAGATCCTCCCGGACGCGACCGGTCCACCTGGACCGGTCGCACATCTATCGGCAGCCGATGACCTAACCGTTAGCTCGCCGGTGCAGGATCTCGTTCACCGCGCGCCCATCGGCTTGACCTCTCGATGCCTTCATGATCAGCCCGGTGAAGAAGCCGGTGAGCTTCTTGCGAGCCCTGTCATCGCCGGCCACGAAACGGCCCCACTCGTCGGGGTGATCGACCAGGATCGCGTCGACCAGCGACTCGAGCTCGTTCGTGTCGAGGGCCTGGATCCCGAGCTGGTCGGCCACCGCCGCCGGGTCCCCGCCCGACTCGACCAGCTCGGCCAGAACGGTCTTGGCCTGGGTCGCGGTCAGGCGACCCGACGCCTCGAGCCCGATTAGGGCGACGAACGCTTCGCTCGTCAACGCGCCACTACCGTCGGCCAGGTTGTTCTCGAGGTGGACCATAACCCGCCGGGCATCGGCGCCCGCGGCGATCGTGTCGAGCGCCAGGTCGTGCTGGCCGCGGGCGACGACCAGCGCGGCATCGGCTGGCTCGATCCCGGCCGCCGCGCCGATCGCGACCCTCAGGTCGGCCGGCAGCCTCGGCAACGAGGCGTCGATGCGCTCTAGATCGGCAGCCGACGGAGCCAGCGGCACCAGGTCGGGCTCGGGGAAGTAGCGGTAGTCCTCGGCCTGTTCTTTGGATCGGCCGGCTCGGGTTCGATCCCCGGCCTCGTCCCAGTGCCGGGTCTCCTGGATCGGCGCCTGCCCGCTCTCGTAGAGGTCGACGTGACGGCGAGCCTCGTGCTCGATCGCCCGGCCGACGGAACGGACGCTGTTGATGTTCTTGATCTCGCAACGGGTCCGCAACTCGTCGCTCCCCACCGGGCGAACCGACACGTTGGCGTCGACCCGCATCGAACCCTCCTCCATCTTGGCATCGGACACACCGAGGGCGACGACGATCGCCCGCAGCTCCTCGACATAGGCCTTGGCCTGATCAGCCGTGCGGATGTCGGGCCCCGACACGATCTCGACGAGCGGCACGCCGGACCGGTTGTAATCCACCAGCGAGTGGGCGGCGTCGTGGATGCGGCCACCGCCGCCGACGTGGGTGGTCTTGCCGGTGTCCTCCTCGATGTGAGCGCGGACGATGGTGACCCGCATCCCGTCGGGCAGGTCGAGGTGTCCATCGGTGTTGGTCGGCAGGTCGTATTGCGAGACTTGGTAGTCCTTCGGCATGTCGGGGTAGAAGTAGTTCTTCCGCGAGAACACCGCCCGGTTCACGGTGCACCCCAGGGCCCGGCCCAGGCGCATGGCCGACTCGACCGCGGCACCGTTCACCACCGGCAGAGAACCGGGGAGGCCGAGGCATACCGGACACACGTTGGTGTTGGGCTCGTCGCCGAACCGGTTGCGACACGAGCAGAACAGCTTGGTGTCGGTCGACAGCTCGCAGTGGACCTCGAGCCCGACGACCAGCTCCCACCCCGCAGGCAGACTCATCGCTTCGCTCATGGTTGTCGCTGGGGGCTGCGCGCCCCCAGACCCCATCGGCATCCGGGGAGCTGCGCTCCCTCGGCTGCACTCGCTCGCTCCGCTTCGCTCATCGCTGGCTCGCTTCGAGGGCCGCGGCGACCCGGAACATCACGACCTCGCCCAGCGCAGGGGCGAGGACTTGCACGCCGACCGGCATGCCGTCGGCGCCGACGCCGTAAGGCACCGAGATCGCCGGCTGGCCCGACAGGTTCGACGGGATCGTGCACACGTCGTTCAGGTACATGGTCATTGGGTCGTCGACCTTGGCACCGAGATCGAATGCCGTGGTCGGCGATGTCGGCGAGAACAAGACGTCGAAGCGTTCGTAGGCCGCCGCGAAGTCCCGGATGATCAGCGTGCGAACCTTCTGGGCCTTGCCGTAGTACGCATCGTAGTAGCCGGCTGACAGGGCGTAGGTCCCGAGCATGATGCGCCGCTTCACCTCGTCGCCGAACCCGGCGGTGCGGGTGGCTTCCATCATCTCGGCCGTGCTCGAGCCGTCGACTCGCAAGCCGTAACGCACGCCGTCGTAGCGGGCCAGATTGCTCGACGCCTCGGCCGGGGCGATCAGGTAGTATGCCGACAAGCCGTAGAGCGTCGACGGCACCGAGACTTCGCCGACCTGTGCGCCGGCGGCGGCGAGCGCCTCGGCCGCGGCCCGGACCCGCGCCGCGACGTCGGGCGCGATGCCGTCGCCCATCATCTCGGTGATGATCCCGACCCGCAGGCCCTTCACCCCATCACCCAGGGGTGGGCTCACCGCCTCGACACCCGAGGCGATCGACGTGGAATCGGCCGGATCGTGGCCGGCGATGACGTCGTAGACCAGCGCCGCGTCGGCCACCGTGGCGGCGAACGGGCCGATCTGGTCGAGCGACGACGCGAACGCCACCAGCCCGTACCGGCTCACGGCACCGTAGGTCGGCTTCATCCCGACCACACCACACAACGCCGCGGGTTGGCGGATCGATCCGCCGGTGTCGCTGCCGAGCGCGATCGGCGCAAAACCCGCGGCAACCGCGGCCGCCGACCCGCCGCTCGACCCGCCGGGGACCTTGGTGATGTCGAGCGGATTGCGCGTTGGTCCGAACGCCGAGTTCTCCGTCGAGCTGCCCATGGCGAACTCGTCGAGATTGGTCTTGCCGACCAGCACGGCGCCGGCGGCGGCCAGGCGCGTGACCACCGTCGCGTCATACGGTGGCCTCCACCCGTCGAGGATGCGAGAGCTGCACGTCGTGGGCACACCTCTCGTACACATGTTGTCCTTGAGCGCGACCGGCACCCCGGCCAGCGGGCCAGGGTCGTCGCCCGCGGCGACCCGCCGGTCGACCTCGGCCGCCTGAGCCCGCGCCTCCCGCGCCGTCACCAGGTTGAAGGCGTGGATCTCACCCTCGCGACCGGCGATCCGGTCCAGATGCTCCTCGAGAACGTCAGATGCCGTGCGCCGCCCGGCCCGAACCTCCCCCGCTATGTCCAAGGCGCTCATCGCGCCACCCCTCCGAGGGTGGTCATGGCTGCTCGCCGAGGATCTGCGGGACCTTGAACTGGGCGTCCTCGACGGCTGGGGCGGCGGCGAGCACCTCGTCGCGGTCGATCGAGCGGCCCACCACATCGGGCCGGAACACGTTGACCAGCGGCAGCGGATGCGCGGTCGGCAACACCCCTTCGACATCGAGGGCCTCGACGTCTTCAGCGTGCTCGAGCACCGCCGCGAGCTGCCCGGTGAACCGGTCGAGCTCGGCGTCGGTCAGCCGTAACCGGGCCAGGGTGGCGACGTGCGCGACGTCGTCTCGTGAGATTCGCGACATGGCCAGCATCGTAGAGCCGCGCCCAGCCCACCCCGCCGATCGTGGCGTCCGCGAGGGTCAGGGAGCCGGGTCGGTTGGTGGGGCGGGCGGGGCGGGGGGCGCGCTGGTCGGGGAGGCGAGGCGTTTGAACATGTCGGCGAGGTCGATGCCGAGGAGGTCCGATGCCAGCTGCATGCCCTGGGTGACGTTGCCGGCCACGCTTCGGGTCAGTGCCGACGCGCCGTCGGTCGAGATCACGGTGACCTTGTCGATGGCGGCCATCGGGGCCGCGGCCTCCCTCACGAGCTTGGGCAACATGTCGGCCAACAGATCGAGGATGGCGGCCTGGCCATATTGCTCGTAGGCGTCGGCTCGGCGTTGCATGGCGGTGGCCTCGGCCTCGCCCCGGGCGAGGATCGCGGCCGCCTCGGCCTCGCCCTCGGTCCGCAACGCGGCCGCGAGCGATTCGCGCCGGGCCTTCTCGGCGTTGCCGTGGGCGATACCTTCGAGCTCGACGGCCTTGGCCAGCTCCTCGCGGCGCTGCCGCTCGCCGGTACCCGTGAGGCGGTTCTCCTCCGCCGTGGCCTGCGCCGCCTCGATGGCCGCGATTCGCCTGGCCTCGGCCTCGCGGATGGCCCGCGACTTCTGCGCTTCGGCCTCCTGCTCGACGGCGTAGCGGGCGGCGTCGGCGGGCTTGCGAACCTCGGTGTCGAGCTGGCGCTCCTTGAGCGCAGCTTGGCGCTCGGCCACCTTCTCCTGGGCGGCGAACACCTCCTGGTCCTTGGCGGCCTTCGACAACGGCCCGGCGGCCTCGGCGGCTGCCGCCGCGGCGTCGGTCTCGGCGCGGATCTCGGCCTGACGCAGCTGGAGCGCGCGCTGGGCGACGGCGATCTCCTCCTCGGCCTTGAGCCGGGCCTGCTCGGCTTCGCGACGGGCGATGGCCTCGGCGATGGCGGCCTCCTTCTCGGCTCGGGCGGCCTCGGGTCGGCCGAGGTCGTGCAGGTAGTTGCCCTCGGTCTGGATGTCCTGGAGCTGGAAGGTGTCGAGCACCAGCCCCTGGTTCGTGAGCGACGCCTCGGCCTCCTCGGCTACCTCGCGGGCGAACGCCGCCCGATCCTTGACGATCTCCTCGACCGAGAGCCGCCCGACGATGGCCCGCAGCGACCCGGCCAGCACCTCCTGGGTGAACGTCTCGATCTCGACCTGCTGGCCGAGGAACCGCTGCGCCGCAGCCCTCACGGCGTACTCGGTACCGCCGACCTTGACGATGGCCACGCCTTCGAGCGAGCACTTGATGCCCTGCGCCGACACCGCCGAACCGACCGAGATGCTGATCTGGCGCGACGACAGATCGAGCACCGCCAACTTCTGGATGACCGGGAGGACGAACACGCTCGCCCCCATCACGACTTTTTGGCCCGACAGGTCGGTCGAGATCTGGCCCGTTTCGGGGTTGGTGACCGGCTTGCCTTTTCGGCCGGTGATTATGAACGCCTCATTCGGGCCGGCGACCTTGAAGCGCGACAGCATCACCAACACGACGAGCACGACGATCCCGAGCAGCACCGCAATTCCGATACCGACTGCACCCATGACTACTCCTCTCCGGCGGCGAGCCGGGTCAACTCCAGAACTTCTCGGACGATTCGACGACGACCTTCGTGGACGATTCCACCGCCACGACCACGACCTGGTCGCCGACCGCGTGATCCGACGCCGACGTGGCCGTGAGCTTGGTGGGCTGTCCGGCGAGCAGGACCATGACCTCGCCCAGCCCTCCCGCTTGCACACCCGTCACCACACGAGCCTCGGCACCGACCAGCGTGTCGGTCTGGGGTGTCGGGTCGGTCGGGCTGTTCGCCAGGGCCCGGCCGAGCCTGACCGTGGCGAACCCCAGGACGACACCCGCCCCGGCCCCGGCCGCGGCCGCGACCCCGATCGGCGCGTCGCTCGCCTGGTCGACCATCCACCCCACGACGCCGAGCGCAGCAAGAAATGCGCCGATCGCGGGAGCCGAGATCCAGTCGCTCTCGGGCATGACCATGTCGAGCACGTCGTCGAACACTAGGGACACGACGAGCAGCACGACACCGACCACCGCCAGCCCGATGAACATCGGCGACATCATGTCATTTCCGAACGGCGGGCGCTCCCGGGATTCGCCCGGTAGGTTGCGGCGCCATGGCCCGCCACGTCTTCTTGAGCCCGGAGTGGGTCGAAGCCGCCCGAGCTCTCCGCGCCGAGCTCGAACCGGAGGCCGATACCCCGGCGCTCGCGGTGTCGATTCGGTTGAACGTCGTCGTCACCGACGTGCCGTTCGCCGACGAACCCGCGCACGGCCACGTCGACACGCGGGGCGGCCTACTCACGATCGACCACGGGCACCTCGACGACGAGGACGTGACCATCACCCTCGATCACGAGCTGGCTCGGTCGCTCTTCGTGGACCGCGACCTCCAGGCGATCATTCAAGCCTTGCTCAAAGGCCGGATCAGCGCCGTCGGTGACGTCATGAAGCTTCTGGCCCTCCAGCCACCGCCGGGCGCCCAGCATGACCCCCGCCTCGTGGAGACCTACCGCCGCCTCCGCGATCTCACCGAGTAGCACCAGGCCCGCGCCGGTGACCGAACCAGACGACGGTGACCCGACAGACTGGGACGACCTCGACGAAGACCTCGACGGGGACGACGACCCACCGCCGCGGGAACGGTGGAAGACCTGGGCGCTGATCGCCGCCGCGGCTTCCGGGCTGGTCGCCATCCCGATCTCGTGCGCCGCGGTGCTCGGCGCGATCGCCGCGGACAACATCGAGCCCAGAGCGACCGTCGAGGACGCCGTGTCGCTCACGGCCTGCCGAGTCGGTGTCGACACCGTCGATGTCGAGTTGGCGCTCGACAACCCGTGGACCCGATCGATCGACGTTGCGATCGAGATCGTCGTAGAAGCCGACGGCGAATTGCTCGCTCGGGTGGTGAGTGACCCCATGCTCGTGCCGTCGGGCGCCGCCCGTTCGGTAACGGTGACGGCGACCGCCGATCGTGTTGTCCCTCCGCAGGCCGCGTGCCGGATCCTCGACGTTCGCGAGCTGTGCGACGTCTCCTGCGAAGCGCTCACCGAGGCCGACGACGCCACTCCGTAGGCCGACCATGGTGCCCTCTCTGACATAAATGGGGCCCGGCCCACCATCAGTCGAGGGCGATGGTGACCTCGCTACCGGGGGCCAGCAACGTGCCGGCGTCGGGGGTCTGACCAAACACCGCACCGCCGGGATCCCCGTTCACCTCGACCACGAACCCCGCACCCTCGAGCACCGCCTGGGCATCGGAGAGCGACAGGCCGTCGACGTCGGGCACCGGGATCGGACACAGACCATTGGACACGACCACGGTCACCGGGCTGTCGGCGGGCAACTCGGTGCCGGCCGCCGGTTCGGTGCGCAGGACCAGGCCCGCGGCCACGGTGTCGTTGCACTCATCGAATCGGGTCGGTACGAGCCGCAATGCGATGAGCTGGGCGGTCGCCGTGTCGAAGTCGATGCCGACGACCTCGGCGGGCACCGCGCGGGGCTCGGGGCCCGACGAGACGATCAAGCCGACGGTCGAATTGCGCGGAAGGTCGACGGTTCCCGCCGGGACATCGAAGCCGACCACGTTGCCGATCGGGACCGTCTCGTCGGCCACAGGAACCGACCCGCCCGCGATCAGCCCCGCGTCGATCAACCGCTGGGCGGCCTCGTCGGGCGTGCTGCCGAGCACATCGGGCAACGGGACCAGGGTCAGCCCTATCGACACGACGACGGTGATCGGCTGGCCCTCCTCGAGGTCGGTACCGGCGGCCGGATCGGTGCTGATCACCTGACCCTCAGCCACCACGTCGTCGCGACCGTCGACGGTCGTCACCACGAACCCGAGATCCTCGAGCGTGGTCACCGCCGCGGCCGCCGACTGCCCACCGAGGTCGGGCACCACGTGGGTCTCGGTTTGGTCGAGCGACGACCACATCGCCACGCCACCGACCGCGAGGGCGGCCAACAGGGCGAGCGCCAGCAGCACCTTGGGCCAGCGTCGCCGTCGGCGCGACTTCGAGTCGGCGCCAGCGAGGGAGGCGCCTTCGGCGGCGGACGGCGCCAGCACGGTGCGATCCCGATCGGCGCGCTCGGGTCGATCGTCTCCGGGCCGGATCGCCCCGGCCAGTGGCAGGGCTTTGGGTCGCGGCAGCCCCTCCCCCACCGCCATCAGCGCGGTGGCGAACTCGTTGGCGTCGGGGCGCAGCTCGGGATCGGGATTCCCGGCGCGGGCGACGGCCGGGCCGACCAGCCCGAGCTCGGCCGGCGGTACGAGCGGCGTGTCGACCCGACCCATGAGGGTGCCGATGGCGGTGTCCGCAGCGAACGGGACCTCGCCCGATACCGCCTCGCACAGCACCAGGGCCAGCGCGTACACGTCGGAGCGAGCATCGACGGGCCGACCGAGCGCCTGCTCGGGCGACGTGTACCGGTAGGTGCCGATCACGGCGCCGGTCGGTTCGGTGGTCGACGCCTCGGCGATGGCTCGGGCGAGCCCGAAGTCGGCGATCCGGAGTCGGCCGTCGTCACCGAACAGCAGGTTGGCGGGCTTGATGTCTCGATGCACGAACCCGCGCTCGTGGGCGTGGTCGAGACCCCGAGCCGCAGCCAGCCCGACCAGCAGCGCCTGCGATGGCGACAACCGGTGACCGGCGTCGAGCAGGGCCCGCAGGCTGCCACCGCCCAAGTACTCCGACACGAGATACGGCCCACCGTCGTTGCCCCAGTCGTGAACGGCGAGGATGTGCGGGTGGTTGAGGGCCGCCGCGGCTTGAGCCTCGGCACGAAAGCGGCGCAGGAACGTGTCGTCTTCGGCGAGCGCCCGGTGCAGGATCTTGACCGCCACCCGGCGTCGCAGGGTGGTGTCGTCGGCCAGGTACACCTGAGCCGACGCGCCGGCACCGATGCGGGTGATCAGCCGGTACCGCCCGCCGAGCACGCGGCCGGCCTGGTCATCCGGTCCCGAGGCGGTCATCGACGAAGAAGGCTAGGCGCTGGTGGGTGCGGTCGGGGTGAGGCTCAGGCCGCCTCGAAGCACCATTGCCGGGCTTGGGACTGGCCCGGCCCGTCCTGGATTCGCCAGAACAGGGCCAGCACACAGTTCCGGCCACCTCGCCAGGCCTCGATGATCAGCCCGTCCCCGGGTTGGTACTCGACGAGGTTGAGCGCCGGCGCCTTGATCAGCTCGTCGTCGGGGATCGGAACACCGTTCACTGCCAGCGTGGCGTCGTACCCGGGCGCCAGATCGATCCCCACCCGGGCCTGGGCGAGGATCTCGGTCCCCTCGGCGGGGATCAGCGTCTCGATTGCCGGGCCCAGCGTCTCGTCGCTGTCGGTGTCGGCCAGCGCATACGCCAGCACGAGGAATCCGAAAGCGACCGTGACCATCGTGATAACGATCAATCGCTGGTTGCCGGTCACGCGGTCAACCTACCAGCGCCCCTCGGCCGCCGGTCAGCCGACGAGGGACTCGAGCTCGGCCATGGCGATGTCTATGTCGTCGCCCGCTATCACCCCGTGCATGCCCAGCTCGACGGCGGCGGCCACGTTGCTCGCCATGTCGTCGACGAACGCTGCTCGGCCCGGGTCGGCGACGCCGAGTCGCTCCATCGCTAGGAGATAGATCGCCGCGTCGGGCTTGCGCAATCCGACGGCGCTTGAATCGACGATCGTCTCGAAAAGCCCCACGTCGATCAGCGTGGTCCACCGATCGGCGAACTCCTTGATGTTGTTGGTGATCATCCCGTGGCGGATGCCGCGCTCGGTCAGAACGTTGAGCGTGCGAAGCGAGCGTTCCCGCCGCCGTTCCCCGTCGGCGGCCGAGCCCATCGCGGCGAAGATCGACGCGGTATCGAGATCGAGGCCTCGGCCCGCGGCGTTGGCCGTGATCGCCGCCATGGTGTCGGCCAGAGTGGCTTCGCCGCGTTCCAGCCGATGCCACGGGTGATCGTTGTTGTGGTGGTACGCCCCGAACACCACGTCCCACAACTCGGGGGTCTCGATGCCGATCGTCTCAGCGAACTGGGCCATGCCGCTGACCGGCGACGCGGTGAACACCCCGCCGAGATCCCAGAACACCACGTCGATCATGGTTGAAGTGTGGCCCGACGCCGGCCCCGACGCGAAACCCGTGCCAGCACGGCGTTCAAATAGGCGCCCTCGGGGAAGCCGATCGGATGGTCGGCGGGGTGGGCGGTGCGCTCGACCACGTCGAGCTCCGCGCCCCGGTCCCGCGCCGCGGCGCCGACCAAGGCGTCGAGGTCAACCGACGACACCGGCCGCGAACACGAAGCCAGCAGGACCAGACCGCCATCGCGCGCCAAGTCGATCCCCGCCGAGAAGATTCGGCGGTACGCGGCCTCGGCCCGCGACACGTGTTCACGGCGCGTGGCGAACGCTGGCGGGTCGACGACGACGACGTCGAAGCGGTGGCCGCGGGTGCGCAGGTCGTCGAGCACCGCGAAGGCGTCACCGGCGATAGACCGCTGGTCGCACTTCGACACCTGATCGGGGTTGAGTGCCATGTTCGCCCCCAGTCCGGCGAGCGCAGGCGCGCTGATGTCGACGCTCGTGACCGACCTTGCGCCGCCCGCCGCCAGGGCGAGCGTGAACCCTCCAGTACACGCGAATACGTCGAGCGCCTCGGCGCCTGCCGCCAGCGCACCGATCCGGCGCCGGTTGTCACGCTGGTCGAGGAAGTGCCCGGTCTTGTGCCCGGCCACGACATCGGCACCGAACCACAGACCGTTCTCGCGAAACAGCACCGGATCGGGCGGAGGAGCGCCGAACGCCACCATGCCGTCGACCGCCACACCCGCCGAGACGGCGGCCGTTACACCCGCCGAGACGGCGGCCGTTACACCCGCCGAGACGGCGGCCGTTACGAGGCGGGCCAGTCGCACGACGACGGAATCGGGTTCGAGCACCGCGACCACGGCGCCCACCACTGCGTCGAGGTGGGCGAGCCAGGCCGCCGAGTAGAGCTTCACGACGGCTACCGAGCCGTAGCGGTCGACGACCAGCCCCGGTAGCCCGTCGTTCTCGCCATGCACGATGCGAAATGCCGTGGTCGCGGGGTCGGCGTTCAGCTCGGACCGGCGCATGGTCGCCGCCGCGACGCGCCCGACCAGCCAAGCGTCGTCGATCGGCTCGGGCTCACCGACGTGCAAGACGCGGATCCGGATGGCCGACCCCGGATCCCATAGCCCCACGGCCACGAACCGCTTCCGGTCGTCGAACACCACGGCCAGATCGCCCGGGCGCCCCGGCGCACTGGCCGATCGGATCGAAGGCTCGAACACCCACGGATGACCGGACCGGACGCGCCGCAATCCACCATCGGTCAGCCGAACGGCGATCCGGGCCGGCCCGCTCACGCGGAACCAGGCAGCTCGCCTGTCGCGAGCAACCGCTCGAAGCCGGCCTCATCGAGGATCGGCACGCCGAGCTCGTCGGCCTTGGTGAGCTTCGACGCGCCCGGTGCCTCGCCGACGACGACGGCGAACGTCTTGTTCGACACCGACCCTGGTGACTTGCCGCCGCGGTCGGTGATGGCGGCCTCGGCCGCGTCGCGCGTGTAGCCGGCCAACGTGCCCGTGACCACGACCGCCTTCCCTGTAAGGGTCTGCGGCGAGAGGGACCGTTCGGGACCGACGACATTGACCCCGACCGCCCGCAGGCGCTCGATCAGCTGGCGGTTACGCGGCTCCGCCAGCCAGGCGTGGACGGCGCCGGCGATCGTCGGACCGATCCCTTCGACCGCAGCCAGGTCGTCGACCGACGCCTCGAGCAGACCGTCGATATGACCGAAGGCCCGCGCGAGCGTCTCGGCGATCGTGCCGCCGACGTGCGGGATGCGCAGGCCGAACAGCAACCGGCCTAGTGGTTGGGCCCTCGACGCGTCGACGGCCAGAGCCAGGTTGGCCACCGACAGCTCGCCGAAGCCGTCGAGTTGGCGGATGGCGTCGAGGTCGAGCACGTAGAGATCGGCGGGATCACCAACCAGGCCGAGAGAGACGAAGAGGTCGATGCGCTGCTCGCCGAAACCCTCTATGTCCATGGCGCCGCGGGACACGAAGTGCTCGACGCGCCCGCGGACCTGGCGAGGGCAGTCGTAGTTGACGCACATGGTGAAGGCCCCGCCGTCGGCGCGGACGAGCGGGTGACCACACACCGGACAGTGGGTCGGGAACACCCACGGATGGCTGTCAGCGGTCCGCTCGGCCAGCACCGGGCCCACCACTTCGGGGATCACGTCGCCGGCCCGCCGCACGATCACCATGTCGCCCGGCCGCACGTCCTTGGTGGCCACCTGGTCGCTGTTGTGAAGCGTCGCGGTGCCGACGGTTACGCCGCCGACGAACACCGGCTCGAGGCGAGCGAACGGGGTGGCGACCCCCGAAGGCCCGATCGACACCTCGATGTCGAGGAGCCGGGTGGTTCGCTCCTCGGGCGGAAGCTTGTAGGCGATGGCCCAACGCGGCGCCTTGGCCGTGGCGCCGAGCCGGCGCTGGTGGGCCAGGTCGTCGACCTTGACGACCACGCCGTCGAACTCGTAGTCGAGGTCGTGACGACGGCGCTCGAACCCGGAGATGAACGCCTCGACCTCGGCGATCGTCGCGACCACGAGAGTGTGCTCGTTCACGGGCAAGCCGAGCGACGCCAGCAGCGAGAAGGTGTCGTGGTGGCTGGCGATGTCGGGGCCACCCTCGACCTGGCCGAGTTGGTACGCCCAGAACGACAGCCGGCGAGTGGCGGTGATCGAGGCGTCCTTCTGGCGCAGCGAACCCGCCGCGGCGTTGCGGGGGTTGACGTAGGGCTTGGCGCCGACGGCTTCGATCGCGGTGTTCAACGCCTTGAACGTCGACCGCCGCAGGTACACCTCGCCCCGCACCTCCAGCACCGGCGGTGCCCCCACTGCCAGGCGATGCGGCAGATCTGCGATGGTCGAGATGTTGGCCGTTACGTCCTCGCCGACGCGGCCGTCGCCCCGGGTCGCGCCCTGGACCAGCACCCCGTTCTCGTAGCGGACCGATACCGCCAGTCCATCGAACTTGAGCTCGCAGGCGTACGGGGCGGGATCGGCACCTTCGAGACGCTTGACCAATCGATCGTTCCAGGCCCGCAGTTCGTCGAAGCTGAACGCGTTGTCGAGAGACATCATGCGGACCCGATGCTCGACCGGTGCGAACGCCGCCGATGGAGCACCGCCGATGAGGTTCAGCGGCGAATCGTCGCCCGCGAGGTCGGGATGCGCCTCCTCGAGACAGCGCAGCTCGCGGACGAGAGCGTCGTAGTCGGCGTCGGGGATCGCAGGCTCGTCGAGGTCGTAGTAGCGCCGGTTGTGTGCGGCGATGCTGGTCCGCAGCGCGGCGATCTGGCCGGCGATGTCGGTCTCGCTCATCGCGGCGAGCCTACCGACGTGCGCTGACAGTGAACGGACTGCGCATCACCCGCGGGACTGCGGCGTCGGCTAGCTCGAGCGGAGGCGGCGCCGCGAGTGGTCAGCGCGGGCGGCGCCGCGCGAACGTGCGCGCCATGGCGACAGAGCGACCCGGACCCAGCGTAGGGAGCACCGCCGGGCGTCGGGCCGAGCGGGTTTCGCTCTGGCTCCTTCGTGCCGGCTGGCTCGGCGCTCCGTTCACGGTCGGCGCCGCCCTGGCCGACGCCTTCCACGACCTCGACGAACCGATCCGTTCGACCGCCTCGTGGATCGCCTGGCTGGCGTGGGCCGCAGGCCTCGCCGCGCTCGCCGTGCCCCGGGCACCCTCGCTCACGGTCGTCCGGATCGTCGTGCCGGGCGCACTCGCGGCCGCCGGGTGGGCAAACATCGATGCTGATGTAGGCGCTCTCACGGTGGCATCGGTCGCGCTCGCGGCAGCGGCGACCGCGCTGGCGCTGAGCCCGCCGGTCACCGACGCGTTCGTCGACGGATCCTCGTACGGCCCCGAGCGTCGCGTCGGCTTGAAGGTACCGCCGATGCTCCTGCTCGGCCCGATTCCACTCACGTGGTCGGCGGCGACCGCGGGGGTGGTAACCGGCCCCCTCCTACTGGCCGCCCGCCAATGGGTGCTCGGCGCGCTCGCGGTAGCTGCCGGTGGGGCCGTCGTGGTTGTCGCGTGGCGGGCGTTGAACCAGCTGTCTCGGCGGTGGCTCGTCTACGTCCCGGCCGGGGTCGTGGTCCACGATCCCCTCGCGCTACGAGAGCCGGTCTTGTTCCAACGCCACACCATCGCCGGCTTCGGTCCCGCGCCGGTCGACGCGGCGACCGCGACCTTGGACCTCACCAAGGGTGCCGCCGGCCTGGTGCTCCATCTCGACGTGCGGTCACCCGTCGACCTGCCCCTCGCCCGCAGCGACCGCACCGAACCGGCGGCGTCGCTCCTGCTCGCGCCCGGTCGGCCGGGGGTGGCGGTCGCCGAAGCCGCCGCCCGCCGCATCACCATCGCCTGAGCCGCTCGCCAGCGTCGTCGGTCAACTGACGGCGATACCGCCGCCGAGGACCTGGTCGCCGTCGTAGAGCACGACGCTTTGACCCGGAGCGATGCGGCGCTGGGGCGTGGAGAACGAGATGGTGGAGCCCACGACGACCCCGGCGAGGGGCCGGCCGTGGGCGCTCGCCTGCACGATCACCGGACCGGTGACGGGCGTGGCCGCCCACACGAAATCGGTCAACTCGACGCGATCGGTCAGCAGTTCGGCACGCCGGCCGAGCCGAACGGTGGCGGTCGTCACATCCACCGCTACGGCGTAGCGACGCTCGCCGCTCGCCACCCCCAGCGCCTTGCGCTGGCCGATCGTGACCAGCTCGACGGCGGGCACCGATCCGACGACGGAACCCGACTCGTCGACCACCCGTCCCGGCGTCAGAGGGATGCGCGACCCGAGAAACGACTCGCGGCCGCCGGTTGCCGTGATGAAGCAGACGTCTTGGCTATCGGGCTTGGCGGCGGTGCGGAGGCCGAGCACCCGGGCCCGGGTTCGGACCTGGTCCTTGGTGAGATGGCCGATCGGCAACCGCAGCCGCCCGAGCTGGCCCTGACCGAGCATGTAGAGCACGTAGGACTGGTCCTTGGCACGGTCGGCGCCGCGGGCGACGCGCCGCGTCCCGTCGGCGCGCTCGACGACCCGGGCGTGGTGGCCGGTCGCCACGGTGGCGAACCCGAGCGCGTGGGCTCGGTCGAATAGCACCGAAAACTTGAGGTGCCGGTTGCACTCGATGCATGGGTTCGGGGTGAGCCCCGCCGCATGGGCGGCCACGTAGGGCTCGACCACGTGGCGCTCGAAGGCGTCGCCGAAGTTGAACACGTGGTGCTCGATGCCGAGGTGGTCAGCGACGCGGCGGGCGTCATCGACGTCGGACACGCTGCAGCAGCCCGAGTCGCTGTCGCCGCCCCACAGCTTCATGGTCACCGCGGTCACCCGGTAGCCGGCCTCGAGCAACTCAGCCGCCGCGACCGACGAGTCGACGCCGCCCGACAAGGCGACCAGAACCTCGGGCGGGCCGGTCATGCGGCCCGATCGCGGAGTTGGTGGACCGACGCGACGAAGGCGTGGACGGCATCGTCGACATCGGCGGAGGTGCTGGAGTGACCGAGGGTGAGCCGCACCGACCCGGAGATCTCGGCCAGCGGGACCCCCATCGCCGCCAGCACGTGGGATGGCTCGTTGGCCCCGCTCACGCACGAGGCCGCGGCCGATGCGTCGACACCGTGGCGTTCGAGCAGGAACAGCAGGGCCTCGCCCTCGACGTCGGCCAGGCGCACATGGGCGTGGCCGGGGAGCCGATTTGCTCGGGAGGCGCGGCCCCCGGTCTCTACCAGGCCCGGCACCTCGGCCAGCAACCGATCGGCGAGGCCGTCGCGTAGGGCGGACACGCGAGCCGTGGTCGCGACCCGCTGTTCGACCAGCTCGCCGATCGCCGCGGCCAACGCGACCACGCCGGGCACGTTGTGGGTACCGGCGCGGCGGCCCCGCTCCTGGCCACCACCGTAGGTGCGGCTGGCGATCACGACATCGGGGCCGACGGCCAGGGCGCCCACCCCCTGGGGGGCGCCGAGCTTGTGACCGCTGATCGACACCAGGTCGACGATCTCGCCGAGGTGGGCGAGGTCGAGCCAGGGCATGGCCTGGACGGCGTCGACGTGGATCAGCGCGTTCGGCGCCGCGCGGCGAACGATCGCCGACACGTCGGCCAGCGGCTGCACGATCCCCGTCTCGTTGTTGGCCGCCATGACCGACACGAGCGATACACCATCGTCGAGGTTCGCCTCCAGCGCCTGGAGGTCGACGGTGCCGTCCGAGATGACCGGAACGAGCTCTCCTCCGAGGGCGACGACCGCGTTGAGCACCGCGTGATGTTCGATGGCCGAGCAGAGAACCCGCCCGCCGCGACGGGCGTGCACGCCGAGGACCGCGAGGTTGTCGGCCTCGGTCCCACCCGACGTGAAGATCACCCCGCCCGGGTCGAACCCGAGTGCGGCGCCCACGACGTCGCGGGCATCGTCGAGTGCTCGCCGGGCCTGGCGAGCCACCCGGTGTGAGCCTGACGGGTTACCGGCCCGATCACTCATCCAGGGCAGCATCGCGGCGATGGCCGCCGCGCGCACCGGAGTCGTCGCGGCGTGGTCGAGGTACGCCATACCCAAAGCCTAGAACCCGCGCCAATAGGTGAGTGCTCGAGGTCCGATCGGTCTCGCTCGCCTGCTGGCGCAGGCGACAAGTACCACTGTCACATTGGATGGCTCGCCTATCGGCTCGCCCTCTTACGACCGCGCGGCGGCCTGTGACCTTGGCCCCTACTCCCCCCATCGCCCCGCGGGTCCACTGGAGACACCACCGTTCACGAGGAGGAATCGCCGATGAAGACGGTTCGAGATCTGATGACCGTCGATGTGTCGACCGTCGACCGCTCGGAGGTCGTCGGAACAGTCCGCGATCGACTGCTCGACCGTCGTATCCACGCCGTGCCGGTCGTCGATGCGGGCGGCCGGGTGGTCGGCATCGTGTCGTCGCTCGACCTGGTCGAGGAGTGGGCGCCGGAGCAGGGCATCACGACTGTGATGTCTACCGATGTCCGTTTTGTGGACTCCGGCGCCACAGTGGCCCAGGTCGCCAGCGCCATGCTCGACGAGCGGATCCACCACCTGGTGGTGGTCGATGGAACCGAGTTGGTGGGCATCGTGTCGTCACTCGATCTGCTGAGGGAACTCGCCCACCGGATCCCCGAACAGTTGCGGCCCGCACCGGAGCGGAGCGACGAACGCGCCGAGCGCGGTGATCTGGTCGTCGTGCACGGCAAGGCGATCGGCACGAAGGAGCGCCGGGGCGTGATCACCCGCACCGGACCGGACGGCGAGGCGCCGTACTTCGTCACCTGGCTCGAGGACGATCACGACCCACCCCACGAGGTCATGTTCTTCCCCGGCTCCGACACCCACATCGAACACCCGGTGCGAAACGCGGCCGGAACCGGCGCGACCCAGGAGGCATCATGACCACGACGCTGATCCCGCCCACGCCTCGAATCGATGAGGCGCCGAACCCCGGGGATGACCGGCAGGTGCGCCTTGAGGGGTGGCTGATCCTCGTCTCGTTGCTCGCGGCGGTGAGCATGATCGGAGCTATCGTCGCCGCCGGCATCGCCATCGTGCGAACCGACGACGAGCAGCCGGCAGCCGTCGGCACGCCGATGACCGTCGAGGTCACACTCGGCGAGTTCTTCGTGGAGCCGGCAACGCTCGAGGTCCCAGCCGGGACCGACCTGACCCTCGTGGTCACCAACGATGGGGCGATGCCCCACGACCTGAAGCTCGACGGCGAGCGCGGTACGGACATGCTCGACCCGGGCCAGACCCAGGAAGTGTCCCTCGGCGTGATCGAGGAGCCCGGCGAGGCCTGGTGCACCGTCCCGGGTCACCGAGAGGCGGGCATGTCGATGCAGATCACCGTCTCGGGTGATGCGCCCGGTAACGGGCCCCCAGCGCCTGGCTCCGGTGCGGCGTCGATCGATGCCGCCCTCGAACCCGGGCCGGAGTGGGTTCCGTTCGACCCCGCGCTCGAACCGGCACCCGGCGCCACTGAGCACGAGATCGAGCTGCACGCCTCCGAGGTGGAAGTCGAGGTGGCTCCCGGCGTGACCCAGCTCATGTGGACGTTCGGGGAACAGGTGCCAGGGCCGGTGCTGCGCGGTCGAGTCGGCGACCTGTTCACCGTCACTCTCGTCAACGACGGCGAGCTCGGCCACTCGATCGACTTCCACGCGTCGCGGGTCGCGTGGAACGACGAGATGCGCACGATCGAGCCCGGCGAGTCTCTCGTCTACCAGTTCCGGGCCGAGTACGCGGGCGCGTACATGTACCACTGCGGCACGCCGCCGGCGCTGCACCACATCGGCAACGGGATGTACGGCGCGATCATCATCGATCCGCCGAACCTGGCGCCGGTCGACCACGAGTTCGTCGTCGTCCAGAGCGAGCTGTACCTCGGACCCGACGGCGAACCCGGTGACCTCACGAAGATGGTCGGCGAGGACTGGGACGCCGTCGTGTTCAACGGTTACTACAACCAGTACCGCTACGCGCCGATCCGGGTGGAGACAGACGAGCGCGTCCGGGTCTGGGTCGTCGACGCCGGGCCGTCGGAGAACTCGGCGTTCCACATCGTCGGCACCGTGTTCGACACCGTGTACAAGGAAGGCGACTACCTTTTGCGACCCGGCGAGGGCCAAGGCGGTTCGCAGGTCCTCGACCTCCAGCCCGCGCAGGGCGGATTCGTCGAGTTCAGTTTCGCCGAGGGCGGTCTGTACCCGATGGTCACCCACAAGTTCGCCAATGTGGGCAAGGGTGCCCTCGGCCTGTTCCAGGCCGGCGAGGTCCAGTCCGACTCCGGCGCCGAGCACTGAGCTGACAGTCTTCGCTCGACTCGATCGTGCGATCAGATGCCGGCTCGGGCGTCGGAGCGCTGCTGGTAGGCGGCGGCGACGCAGGCGAGGTACACGTCGGGCGGCAGCTCGCGCGGGAGCGATTGTCCGGTCCGTTCAGCGACACGCGTCGCCAGCTGGACAGCCAGGCTGCCTCGGGCGGCCGGCGTGAGCGATGCGCTGCGCAGCAGCAGCGAGCGCACCAGCGCATAGTCCGCCGGACGAAGCCGGGCCAGGTCGAGTCGCGCCATGAACGACTCGTAGCCGTAGGGCACCGAGAACCGCACCGGGGCCAGGGTGCCGGCCCCGAGCCGCTCACGAATGACCAGGGTGCCCGCCGCCATGTCACCGAGACGTTGCCCTCGCGACGACACGATCATCGAGGCCAAACCGATACCTCCGAAGCTGACGAACACGTCGATCAGGTCGAGCATGGCGCGGGTCGACGCCGCCCGGAATCCGACCGGCCCGCCCGCGGTGGTAACCACGCGAAGCCCGAGGGCGAGCTTGCCGATACTGCGACCCCGGCACCACAGCTCGAAGACGACGGGATAGGCGAACAAGGCCAGGAAGACTGCGACGACGAGCACGATCACGACGGTGGACTCGGCTTCGGTTCCGGCGAGCAGCGCGAGGCCGAGGGCGAAGAACATCGCGTAGAGCGCCGCCGCGATGACCATCAGGTCGATCAGGCGGGCGAGAATGCGCGACCCGACGCCGGCCAGCGAGAATTCGAGCAGCACCGCCTCGGGCGTGACAAGCCCATTCGGTCGGCCAGGCATGGCTCTACTGTGCACAGAGCCCACGGTAGTGTTCTCGCTGCTTGGACATCGACCGTTACATCGTCGAGAACAGCGCCTTCTGGAGCGAGCTCGAGGCCGCGACTGCGGCCACGCGGCGGCGGCGAAACCTGCATGGAGCGTCGATCGACCGGCTCATGACCCTCTACCAGCGCGCGTCGAGCCAGCTGTCCTATGTACGCGTCACCTTCGACGACCCGGCGCTAACCAGCCGACTCACCACCCTGGTCGCCAACGCGAGAGCGACGATCTACGGGACCCGACCGCGGTCGTGGCGTAGCGCGATCGATGGCGTCACCTACGCGTTTCCGGTCGCGCTGTGGCGGATCCGCTGGTTCGTCGCCGCGTCGGCCGCGCTCTTCTTCGTCCCGGCCGTGATCTTCGGCGTGTGGTTGGCCAACAGCGACGTGGCGCTCGATGCCGAGCTACCGGCGGAGTATCGCGAGGCGTTCGTCGAGGAGGAGTTCGAGGATTACTACTCATCGGCTCCGGCGGCCCAGTTCTCGACGCAGGTGCTGATCAACAACATCCAGGTCTCGTTCCTCGCCTTCGCATCGGGCATCGTCGTGTGCGTCGGCACAGCGTGGGTGCTCATCACGAACGGTCGCCTCATCGGCGCGACCGCCGGCGTCTTTCACAACGTCGACCAGCCGGGCCATTTCTGGGGGCTGGTGCTCCCGCACGGTCTGCTCGAGATCACCGCGGTGGTGATCGCCGGTGCGGCCGGCCTCCGCATCGGGTGGGCGATCGTCGACCCGGGGGATCGATCCCGAGCCGTCGCCCTGGCCGAGGAGGCCCACAGCGCGGTGACGGTCATCATCGGCCTCGTCGCGGCGTTCGTGGTCGCCGGGATCATCGAGGGCTTCGTGACGCCGAGCGATCTGCCGACGGCGATGAGAGTCGGCGTCGGGGCGCTGGTCGAGTTGGCGTTTCTCACCTACGTCGTCGCGTTCCATCGGGGGCCACCGAGCCCGAACCCCGTCCGCGCACGACGGCAGGGTCAGAGGCGTCCCGTCGCCTTGGTCTTGATGTAGGCGTCGGCCAGCCGGGCCGCCAGGAGGTGGGGCGGCTCTTCGATCACGGTGGCGCCGACGCGGCGGAGCCTCGCCGCCACCCGCTCACGCTCGACCAGCGCGGATCGCGCCGCTACGCTTCGATACGCCGCCGCTCCATCGACGGGGGGCTCGGCGGCCCACGCCTCGACCGCGGGGTCTCGCACGGCGGCAACGACGACCAGATGTGATCGCGTGACCAACGGCAGAGCGGGGATCAGGTGGAGCTCAATCGCCTGCTCGACCAGGTCGGTGAACACC
Organism: uncultured Acidimicrobiales bacterium; assembly: GCA_964390555.1. Classification (GTDB taxonomy): domain Bacteria; phylum Actinomycetota; class Acidimicrobiia; order Acidimicrobiales; family SHLQ01; genus CAVTWS01. Next base: position 85,453 of record CAYMJU010000125.1, read on the forward strand.
ACGAGCATCGTGCGTCGCCGGAACCGAGTGAGCGAGTGAACGAACGCCTGCCGGTAGTCGCTTTCCACCAGCCGCGCCTCGAGATCGAAACACGACTCCAGGATGCGCCCGAACTGGGCCCGTCCGGCGTGCGCTGACACGACCGACCGGACCTGGTGATCGAACGCGACCATGCCGAACCGGTCGCCGAGTCGGGTGGCGACGGTCGTCAACGCGAACACCGCGTCGAGGGCGTGGTCGAGTCGAGGCACCGCGTCGACGCGGCCCGCCATGAGCCGTCCGGTGTCGAGCAACGCCAAGACGGTCTGGTTGCGCTCGGCCCGGTAGGTGCGCACGATCGGGCGCCCGGTGCGGGCGGTCGCGGCCCAGTCGATCCGCCGGGTCTCGTCGTCGTCGGTCCATTCGCGGAGCTGATCGAAGTCGGTTCCGCCCCCACGGCCGCGGGCGGACCGCAACCCGACATCGAGCAACCGGGCCTGACGGATGCGCAACTCGGCTTCGTCTCGTGAACGAAAAACGGGGTGCACACGAATCGTGCCGGGCAGCGAGCGGGTGCGCTGGCGAGACGCCAGGCGTCCCGGGCCGTCGACCCGGACGACCACCGCGGTCGGCTCGAAGCGACCCCGGCGCGTCGGGCACAGTCGGGTGGCCGCGGTCGCCGACGACCCCGGTGGCAGGACCAAGCGGAACCGGCGGGTCGCGGCCAGGAGCGACGGGGCGAGCTCGTCGGCTACGGCCACGTGAACCACACGTCCGGTCGGGTTCACGACCGTCCATCGAAGCGACGCGGGCTGGTCGAGCACCGCGACCGACGGCGCCATTCGGGAAACCTCGATGCGACCAGGATCGACCGCAAGGGCGGCGTCGATCGCGCCGACGCACAGCACGACCCCCGCAACGACGAACATCGTCGCCGGCTGATCCCACGGCGCCAGCGCGGTGGCGACCGACGTGACGGCCACCAACACCGCCAGGCGCCACGTGGGGATCGGGAGCACGGTTCTATCTCGGCGCCGGGACGGTGAGCAGCAGGCCGTCGAGCACGCCGTCGGCGGTCACGCCATCGAGCTCGGCCTCGGGGGTGAGCGAGATTCGGTGGCGCAGTGCCGGTTTGGCGACCGCCTTCACCTCGTCGGGACCGACATAGGACCGGCCGGCGAGCCAGGCCCACGCCTTGGCGGCGCGGAGCAGCGCGGCCGTTCCACGAGGCGAGACTCCGAGAAACACCGACGGCTGGGTTCGGGTCGCCCGGCACAGCTCGACGATGTACGCCACAACGGCGTCATCGACGGTGACGGCTTGGACGGCTTGACGGGCCCGGATCACGTCAGCCGCCGATGCCACCGGCCGCACGCCGGCACCCACCACGTCGTGGGGGTCGAGTCCCTGATCGTGGCGCCGCGCCACCATCCGCTCCTCGTCGGCCGAGGGGTAACCCACGACGATCTTGAACAGGAAGCGGTCGATCTGGGCCTCGGGCAGCGGGTAGGTCCCCTCGTACTCGATCGGGTTCTGCGTGGCGATCACGAAGTACGGCTCGGCCAGCGAGCGGGTCTCGCCCCCGACCGACACCTGTCGCTCCTCCATGGCCTCGAGAAGCGCGGCCTGGGTCTTGGGTGGGGTGCGGTTGATCTCGTCGGCCAGCAGCACGCTCGTGAACACCGGACCAGGACGGAAGCGGAATTGGCCCGTGGCCTGCTCGAAGATCATCTGGCCCACGACGTCCGATGGCATCAGGTCGGGCGTGAACTGGACCCGAGCGAACGGTAGGTCGAGAGCGACGGCGAGGGTCTTGGCGAGCAGCGTCTTGGCCACCCCCGGCACGCCTTCGAGGAGAACGTGCCCGCGGGCGAGCAGGGCCGCGACCAACGCCGAGATCGCACCGTCCTGGCCGACCACCACCTTGGCGATCTCACCGCGGATGGCGAGGACTGGTGCTCGGCTGTCGTCGTTCATGGTGGACTCCTGTGGGTGCGGACGGTCTCGCGGTCGGTTCTGTGGGTGCCTCGACGGCCGAGCGCGCGGCGGACGTCGGCGACCGCGCGCCCATAGGTGACGAGGTCGCGTTCGGTTCGCACGACGCTCGGATCGAGCGCGGCGATGACCACGGCCGGATCGAGAGCGGCCCGCGCCGCTACGGCGCCTGCGTCAGCGGCGCCGGCCCCCAGCCCCAGTGGCCCGAGAGTCGCCACGGCGAGGTCGGCATGGAGGCGCTGAGCGGCCTCGGTAGCGCGCCGGCTGCGCTGCCACAACGCCCCGGTTGCGACGATCAAGTCGGAGCCCTCCAGCAACACCGGTTGCGGTTCGGGCACCGGCCGGCCGAGGCGACGGCTCCGCCACCACATCGCGACTGCGACCGCGACCACGAGTTGCACGACCGCCCACTTCAAGCCGTCGTCGACGAGCGAGCCGAGGGTCCGGTCGCCGCCAACCAGGGCGGCTCGGCTCGCGAAGCCGACGCGGGTTCGGTCGGTCGGAGCAAACAGCGCGGCCGCCAGCTCCGAGTTGTCACCCTGGTCGAGGTGCTGGTTCACCAAGACGTAGGGCGACACGCCGACGATCGCTCCGTCGAGGCGCCCGTCGACCACCACGGCCGGCCCGATGTCGGCCACGCCCTCATACGTGTCGAAACACCCCACGAACCCGTTCCCGGGATCATCGACGTCGAAGGAAACGAACGAATCCGCGACCAGCTCGTCGATGCCCGACAAGGCATCGATGGGGCAGAGCTCGTCGGTCGCGCTGATGCCCGACCGATCGATCGAACCGGTGACGACAGGGAGCAAGGCCGATGCGGGGTCGAGCACGACGACCACTCCCCCGTCGTTCACCCACGACCGCAGCCGCGTGTCGATCGACAAGTCGTCGGGGCCGTCCGCGACGACCAGCACGTCGACGGCGCCTCCGAGGCTGTCGTCGAGCGGAACCGACTCGTCGACATCGGAACCGAGCCCCTCGGCGAGCCGCACCAGTCCCTGGTATCCGAGCGGCCCGACGCTGCCGGGATCGAAAGCGGCCCGGTTCGTGCCGCCGCGCCCGATACCGACGATCACGGCGACCACGATCGCGATCAGCACCGTCGCCGCCAGCGCGCCACGACCACGGCTCACGTTGCCACCCCCTCACGCTCTCGCACCCGCGCCGCGGCGGCGCGCACCGCGGCAGCGTCGTCGGCAGTCGCCGGCCGCCCCGCGTACCAGACCTCCTCGAGAACCCGGCCAGCACCGTCGACGCAGTCGACCAAGCCAACACCGTCGACGCAGTCGACCAAGCCAACACCGTCATTGGTGGGTGCTTCGGTGCGCGCCGCGACGGCGGCGGTCACCTCGCGCGGCGTCCAGCCCGGCACGTCGTCGATGACTGCGCCGGCCAACAGTTCCGCGACGAGCACGCGGTACCACGCCCGAACCGCCGCCCGCCACCGCCCTTCGCTCTCGAAGAGCTCGGCGCGGCGCCGGAGAGCATCGACGTCGGCGGGACGGTCGACCGAGATGTCGAGATCGCGGTCGCGGCGACGCCCCCTCGGCGCCCAGTTCTCGATCGCCCGCACGACCAGCCATACCACCACCACGGCGATCCCCGACAGGATCAGCCAACCGAGGATCGACGAGCCACCGCTTCCACCACCGCCGCCGCCCACATCGATGTCCGGGAACAGGCCGCCGATCCAGTCGAAGATCCGTTCGAGCAGCGACGGCGACGGCTCGTCGAAGTCCGAGTCGGCGAGCACCCGACCGGCCAGCTCCTTGATGGATTCCGGATCGCGAGGCGGCTCGGGCGCGGGCAGATCGGCCGCGGCTCCACGAGGTGCCGATGTCGTCGATCCCACCGATGTCATCGGGGTGCCGGGCCCATCTGCTCTATGACTCGAAGCTCGATGTCGAGACCCTCGTGACGGCACCGGAGGTCGAGGTATTGCACGACCGCGCAGCTGGCGACGACAGCCGTCGTCAGAACGCTTACCGCCACCGACACCACCGCGGTCGTGACCCAACCGGGATCGACACCGGTCGCCACCCCGAACGCCTCGGGCAAGACGGTGAGGCTTCCCTCGATCACGATCGTCACGAGACCGACGAGGATGCACGCCCAGAACACTTCGGCACTTCGGCCGCGCACGAGCCTCCACGAGCGCTTCATTGCCGCGATCGGCCCGATCCGCTCGATCGCCAGGGCCGGCGCGGTCACCGAGTACCGGGTCATGGCGTACAGCGAGCCGATTCCGCACGTCACCAAGCCCGCGGCTTCGACGAGGTGGACGAGGAGCCAGGCCAGCGCCACCGCCCACGAGAGACGGCCAAGCTCGACCATCGTCGCGCCGAACCGCGGTCGACGGTCCTCGTGCCAGCCCACGACCAGACGACCGAGGGCGGCGGCGGTCAGCGGCAGGACGAGGCTGCCGGCGGTGAGCGACCAGACCACCGAGGCCGTGGTGCGCTGGTCACCACCACCGGCTCCCGATGCACCCCAGATCGACTCGATCACCCCGTCGAAGCCTGCGGCGAGCAGATCACGGTTGAGCCAGGCCGCCACCAGCTCGACGGGCACGACGATCGCCGCGGTGACCGCGAGCACGATCGGGTCGGACTTCACCAGATCGAACCCCGCGTCGATCACCTCGACCGGGCTGCGAGGTCGCACCGTCACCCTCGGCCGACGTGGGGAGCTGCTCGCCGCCATCATGCTGGCGCCCATTCTGGATCATCAGCGACCGCCGGTTGTGATCACGGGGCCCGCGCGACCCGGAATCGCTCGGTGCCGGCGGCGTTCATGTGCGCGTCTCCAAGCACGGGTGGGCGGTCAGATGGTCGAGTAGCTCGCTCAGGCTGGCCTCCGCGACGCACACGACCGAGTCCGCGGCGCCGTAGTACATGCGCAAGGTGTCTCCGTCGTCGTCGACCACCCAGCCGCACGGAAACACCACGTCGGGGACGTCGCCGGACCGCTCATAGGTGGCGTGGGGCCCGAACACCCATTCGTTGCCCCGAGCCAGGACGGTCGTCGGGTGATCCCGGTCCAGGAGCGCCAGGCCGACCCGGTAGAGGGACCCCGAAGCAGTGGTGCGCACGCCGTGATACGCGATGAGCCACCCTCGATCGGTCGGCAATGGAGGCGGCCCCAGGCCGACCTTGTTGGCGTCCCACCAGCCCCCGCGACGGGCGGCGAGGAGGACCTGACTGTCGCCCCAATGACGCAGGTCGGGGCTGAACGAGATCCACATGTGCGCGCCGAGGCCCACCATCGCCGGCGCGGGCCGGTGGATGAGCGCGTAGCGACCGTCGAAGGTGACCGGGAACAGCGCGGCATCCTTGTCCTCGGGAGGCTGGAGAACACCATGCCGCTCGAAGGTGACGAAGTCACGCGTGGTCGCGCGGCAGACGAGAGGCCCGCCCTGCGAGAACCCGGTGTACACGACGTGGTAGAGCTCGCCGATCCGGGTGATGCGAGGATCCTCGATTCCCCAGTGTTCCTCGTATCGATCGAGATCGGGGATAAGCCCGGCGTCGAGATCGATCTTCCAGCCGGTCAACCCGTCGGGGCTCGTTGCGACGGCAAACCGGGACAGGCCTGTGCGGTCCTCGATGCGGACCAGCAGCAACGTCGTGTCGCCGATCTGCACCGCTCCCGGATTGAACACCGCGTTGGTCATGATCGGGATGTCGTGCGCCGTGAGGATCGGGTTCCCGCTGTAGCGGCGGAACATCTCGCGCGGGTCACATCGAAGCATCGAATCCTCCGACTCGAGCATCGACGCTCATGAGGCCAACCGGTCCACGCCCACTGGCCGACGGTCGGCCGCCCGCTCGAGAAGACCCGAGTAGCGGTGGCCGACGTTCGACCAGTCGAGTTCGCCGGCCTGTCGACGGGCCGCCCGCTGCATGGCGACCGATGCCGCCGGATCGGTGAGCACCCGTCCGAGGGCGAGGGCCATGGCCTCGGGATCGCGATGGTCCACGACGAGACCGCTTCCTGCTGAGAGCATCTCGATGGCGTGAGGGAACGCGGTGGCGACGACCGGCTTGCCACTGGCGAGCGCTTCCACGAGGACACCGGACGTCACCTGATCGACAGACTCGTACGGCAGGAGTACCACATCGACAGATCGGACCAAAGCGCGAAGCGATTCCCAGTCGCGGTACGAGTCGTCGAGCGTGAGAGCATCGGCGACACCGTGCGATCGTGCGAGGTCGGACAGGCTGCTCCGATACTGCTCTCCATGAGCGGCGCGAACCCGGGGGTGCGTCTGCCCCGCAACGATGTAACGAGCATCGACGCCAAACCGCCGGAGCGACGCGAGGGCGCCGATCGCCGTCTCGATTCCCTTCCCAGGGCCGATCAACCCCCACGTCAGAATCGTCGGCCGAACGCCCGCAGGCGAGATGTCGGCGCCGACGTTGAGCGTCGCGCCGTGTGGCACCAACTCGACCTTCCCCGGATCAACGGCATGGGAGCGAAGCAGTCGCGACCGCGCGGTGCCACTCTGCGTCACGACGACCGCCGAGCGGTCGCAGAGGGTCTCGACGATCGTCTGCTGCCGCGCCGATGGCGACCGGAGGACAGTGTGTAGAACGGTGATCAGCGGAACGGTCGACCGCTCAGCGAGCTCGACGACATCGATCCCATCGGGCCCACCGAAGATGCCGAACTCGTGCTGCACGATGGCCACGTCGAATCGGTCCAGTCGGCGGGCGACACGATCGCCCGCATGCCGGTCGTCGATTGCCCAGACCATGTCGATCTCGGCTCGGTCCGAGATCGACGGATCGTCAGGGGCGACGATCCGAACGACGCTGTGCCGCCAGCCGGGCCGATCGCCCATGAGCGCCGTACGAAGGTTCTCGCTGAACGTCGCCAATCCACACCGAGTCGGCGGATACGTACCGACCATGACCGTCGAGAGGGTCATCGACATAACTGCTCCTGTGTTGTCCGGACCGCGGTTCGCCCGCATCGCCCACCCCGAGCCTCACGTGACGCCCATCCGGCCACCAGGGACCTTCGGCCTCTTGACCGTTGCGACACCGCGCCGCTTCACCGGTTCACGAAGCAGGGGAGTGAGCCGTTCTGATCGCGTGGAGCAGCGGGGCCAGGCGTACCTGTTTGGGCAGGCAGGCGAACGCCCCGGCAGCCAGGCATCGCTCGGCGACCGCGTCATCGAGCAAGCCCGAGTGCACGATGTACGCCGTCAGTGGCAGTTCGGCTCGAAGCGCGTGGATCAGGTCCGCTCCCGTTCCGTCGGGCAGCCGGTAGTCGATGAGCATCACCGCTGGTGACAATGGGGGCGCCGCGATCTGGGCTGCGGCGATCGAGCCGGCCCAGCCGACGACATCGACATCGAGCTCGGCGCTCAGAACATCGACGAGCCCCTCGCGGGCCCGCAAGTCGTCCTCGACGATGAACAGCGAACGTACCGGTCGCGGTTCGAGGTCCGGCCGACCCGCAGCGTCCATGGCCTTCAGAGTGCTCGGCGGCGACGCTCGGCCATCCGCGCCGCCGCCGCGGCGACCTCGGTCCGGCGGTCCATGCTCAGCTTGTCGAGCATGTTCGACACGTAGTTCTTGATCGTCTTCTCGGCTAGGTACATGGTCTCCGCGATCTGGCGATTCGACCGACCTTCTCCGATCAACTCGAAGATCCGCCGTTCCTGATCGGTCAGTCGAGCCAGCAACTGATCGTCCTCGTCGCCACGGCTGGCGCGGGCTCGCGCTTGTTTGACCGTCGCGGCGTCGAGCGTCGGCCGGCCGGCCGCTATCGAGCGGAGCGACGACACGATCTCGTTGCTGCGCAACTCCTTCAACGCGTAGCCCTGGGCACCGGCTTCGGCCGCCGCGACCACCGCCTCGTCGTCGGCGAACGACGTGAGGATCAACACGGCGAGGTCGGGATGACGCTCTCGCAACCGGCGGCAGGCATCGACACCGTTACCGTCGGGCAGTCGAACGTCGAGCACGGCGATGTCGACCTGACCGGGCCCGATCCGGGCCAGGGTCTGTTCAACCGTGCCCGCCTCGCCGACCACCCGGAACTCGCCAGTCGACTCGAGGAGCTCGCGCAGACCCTGGCGCACGATCTCGTGGTCGTCGAGCAGGAACACGCGCACCGGGTCTCGATCCTCGGCGTCGCCGGTGTCCTCCATTGCGGCCATTTCAGCGCTCGTCATGCCCATGGCGCAACTGTCGAGCACCACATGTCGCTCACGTAGGGCCCAAAGTCCCACGGATCATCCCGGAGTTTGTTGCCCGGGTGACCATCGGCCCTGGCCCGGACTGGTCGCCCGACCCACGATGAGCACCACCACGATGCAGAGGGGATGCGCGGATGAACGATCCGGGGCTCAGAGGGCGAGCCGATAGGCGAGCCCTCCAATGTGACAGTGGCATTTCTCGACTGCGCCAGCAGGCGAGCGAAACCGATCGGAAGCTGAAACAGTCACCTAGCGATCCGGGGCTCAGCGCACTGGAGGCCGCGAGGCGACTGGCCGACGACGGACCGAACGCTGTCCCGCTGCCCTCGCCACCGCGGCTCCCGTTACAGATCCTCCACGCCGTCCGCCAGCCATTGTCCCTCGTGCTTGTCGCCGCGGGCCTGGCCACGGCACTCGTCCTCGACGAGCTCGTCGAGGGCCTGGCCATCGGTGGCGTGGTGGTACTGAACGTCGCCGTTGAGGTGGTGCTCCAGCGGCGAGCAACATCGGCCCTGGCTGCGCTCGCCGAGCTCACCAGCCCGAAGGCGACCGTCCGGCGCGCCGGTGTGGCGCGGGTCATCGACGCCGCCGATCTCGTCCGAGGCGATGTCGTCGAGCTGGCCGCGGGCGATCGGGCACCCGCCGACATCGAGCTCACAGAAGGCTCGCCCCTCGTCGTCGACGAGTCGATCCTGTCGGGCGAGTCGGCGCCGGTGACACGTCATGCCGATGGCGATTCTGAAGAAGCGCTCGTCCGGGGCGGAACGATGGTGCACCAGGGATCCGCCTCGGGTGTCGTGGTCGCCACCGGAGCCGCGACCGCGATCGGCAGCATCGCCCGATCCATCCAGACCGAAACCACACCGCCGCTCGTCGACGAGCTCCGCTCGATCGCGGTGGCCCTCAGCGTGGGAGCCATCGCGTTGGGAACGGTGCTCGGTCTACTCGTCGCCCGACGGGGAGACGCCGACGCGGGCGACGCTCTGCTGGCCGTCGTCGCCCTGTCGGTCGCCGCCATACCCGAGGGCCTCCCAACCACGGTGATCGCTGCCCTGGCCCTCGGCGCACGAGCGATGGCTCGACGCGGCGCCATCGTGCAGAACCTGGCCGCGATCGACGCTCTCGGCGCCACTTCCGTGCTGTGCACCGACAAGACGGGGACGATCACGACGGGGCGACTCCGACTCGATGGAGTCCATCCGCTCGATGGTCGAGGTGACGACCTCTGGACGGCCATTGCCCACTGCCATGACGCCCACGACGGGCTCGGCGATCCGATAGACGTGCTGGTCGCGGCCGCGGCGGCCGATCGAGGGGTACCGGCAGGCGTCCGGCTGAACAGCCGCCCCTTCGACGGGTTGGCGCGGTCGATGGCCGTCGTGACGCTCGACTCGGACGCGACGCCGGTCCTCATCGTCAAGGGCGCGCCCGAAGGAGTGTTGACGCGCTGTGACCCCGGACCGGACGCGGTGCGCCTCGCCGAAATGGCCGAGGGATTGGCCGCGGCCGGTCAACGAGTGATCGCCTACGCCAGCCGAGCCAGCGACGACCTCGACGCGGCGGGCCTGCGGCCGCTGGGCGTCGTCTCGTTCAGCGAGGAGAACAGGCCCACGGCGGCGCGCACAGTGCAAGGGTTTCACGACGCGGGCATCCGCGTCGTCATGGCGACCGGTGACAGCCCGATCACCGCCACGGCGGTCTGCCGCCGTGTGGGACTTCCGGTGAGAACTGTCTATTCGGGCCTCGACGACCACCATCACGGCGCCGATCTGCGAGACGCCGATCTGGTCGCGAGGGTCGATCCCCTCACCAAGTTGGCCCTGATCGACGCCCACCGCTCCGCGGGTCACGTCGTCGCCATGATCGGCGACGGGGTCAACGACGCTCCGGCCCTCAAGCGCGCTGACGTGGGTGTGGCGGTGAGCGGTTCGGGGACCGACGTGGCGCGGGCCGCGGCCGACGTCGTCTTGACCGATGGCGATCTCGAGACGCTGCTCGTCGGCATCCGAGAAGGACGGCGCATCTACCGGAACCTCAAGGTGGCGACGGGCTACCTGTTGTCGGGCAACGTCAGCGAGGTGCTGGTGTTCGTAGGGGCACTGATCGTGTTCCCCGACGTCGCGGTGCCGCTCCTGCCGCTTCAGATCCTGTGGCTGAACCTGATCACCGACGGCCTGCCGGCGATCGTGCTCGGGATCGACGACCCGCCGCACGAGCCTCTGCACTCGCGCCCGCGCGGGCCAGGTGATGAGATCCTGGCTCGACCGGCGCAGCTCCGGATCGCGGGACGAGCGACCGTCATCACCGCGATCGTGCTGGCCTCGACGTGGCTCGTGACCGACGGTTCGGCTGAAGGATCGATCAGGACCCAGCTGCTGTTGTCGCTCGGCTCGGCCCATATGTTGCTCGCGCTGATCGCCCGATCCGAGCGCTGGACGTTCGAACGCGGCTGGGCGCGTTACAAGCCCGTGTTGCTCGCCATCTCCGGTTCGGCCGTCGTGCACGCGCTCGCGTTCGTCACGCCCCCCGTGCGCTCGTTGCTGGACCTCGAACCCGTGCCCGCCGATGGGTGGTTGGCCGCCGTCGGTGGCCTCGTCGTCTTGCTGGTCGCGGTCGATGGCGCCCGCGCCCTCGACCGTCTTCGATCGAACCGCGGCGCTCGGTCAGGGCCAGACCTGGGTGCCGGCCAGACCGCGGCAGGCCGCTAACGCCTGGTCCAGCGCGCCGACGGCCGCCGATCTCCCGGTGTCGGTGACGAAACGGCATGCCGCTTCGACCTTTGGACCCATCGAACCCGGCGCGAACGATCGGGATCGCAACTCCTCGACGGTGGCGTCGGACAGCGGCGTCGCCCACTGGTCGTAGACGGCATCGACATCGGTGAGGAGCAGGAGCTTCGACGCGCCGAGCGCACTGGCAAGCAGCGCCGCGGTGAGATCATTGTCGATCACCGCCTCGACCCCGGACCGAAGGCCACATTCCGACCTGGTGACGGGCACGCCGCCCCCGCCCCCGCACACCACGACCACGCCGCGATCGAGGAGCAGCCGGATCACCTCGAGCTCCACCACCGACACCGGATCGGGCGATGCGACGACGCGGCGCCAGCCGTCTCCGTCATGGCCGATCGACCAGCCTCGCTCCCGGGCCAGGCGCTCCGCCTGGTCCTTGTCGAGCATCGCTCCGATCGGCTTCGTCGGGATCGCGAATGCGGGGTCGTGAGGTTCGACCTCGACCTGGGTGAGCAGTGTCGCGACGTGACGACCGGAGAGCTGGTTGGAGAGTTCGATCGAGAGCAGGTACCCGATCTGACCCTGGGTCTCGGCGTCCAGAACGTCGAGGGGCATCGGCGCGGGGCCGAGCTCGGATTCCTGCGCCAGCAGACCGACCTGGGGGCCGTTCCCGTGGACGATGGCGAGGTCAGAATGGCGGGCCAGCTCGCTCAGTGCCCGACCGGCCACCCGCACGTTCGCGACCTGGGTTCGGTGGTCGAGTGGCTGACCGCGCCGGAGCAGCGCGTTGCCCCCGATGGCGGCGACGACCAGCGGCCGGTTCAGATGGTCCACTGCGCGATCAGCGGGCGAAGGACCGAGGACAAGCTCGGCTCGCCGACCTCGCGAAAGCTGTAGCTCGCGTGGCGGACGGGGGACGAGATGTCGATCAGTCGGCTGAGATCCATCGGCGTGCCGGTGACCACCACGTCGCAGTCGGTCGCGGCGATCGTCTTGGCCAGATCCTCGAGTTGCTGATCGTCATACCCCATCGCCGGAAGGACCGACTCGATGTGTCGGTACCGCTCGAAGGTCGCGGCGATCGAGCCGACGGCGTGAGGCCGGGCATCGACGAGAGCGGTCGCGCCCGCTTGCCGGGCGGCGACGGTGCCGGCCCCGAAGCGCATCCCGCCGTGGGTGATCGTGGGACCGTCCTCGACGACCAGGACCCGCCGCCCGACGAGCGAGGGGCCCGGGCCGAGCGTCACCGGCGACGCGGCCTTCACGATGACGGCGTCGGGATTGACCGCCTCGGTGTTGGCGACGACGGTCGCGACCGACTCGAGCGATGCGGTGTCGACCTTGTTGACCACCACGACGTCGGCCATGCGGACGTTGACCTCGCCCGGGTGATAGGAGACCTCGTCACCCGGACGCAACGGGTCGGCAATCGTGATCATCAGATCGGGCCGGTAGAAGGGGAAGTCGTTGTTGCCACCGTCCCAGATGATGACGTCGGCCTCGGTCTCGGCGCGGCGCAGGATCGCCTCGTAGTCGACGCCGGCGTACATGATCATCCCGACCCTGACCGGCTCCTCGTACTCCTCGCGCTCTTCGATCGTCGGGTGCGATGCGTCGATGTCCTCGATCGTGGCGAATCGCTGAACGCGCATGGCCTCGAGGTCGCCGTAGGGCATCGGATGGCGAACCAACGCCACCCGTAGCCCGGCTTCGATCAGATGCCGGCCGACCCAACGGCTGGTCGGAGACTTGCCACAACCCGTCCTCGTCGCGCACACGGCGATCACCGGCTTGCTGCTCGGCACCATCGTCGATGCCGGCCCGAGCAGGCGGAAGTCGGCCCCCGCGGCCATGGCGACCGAGGCCTTGTGCATGACCTCGACGTGGGACAGATCGCTGTACGCGAGCACGACCTCGTCGATCTGTTCCCGGCGGACGAGCGTGGCCAACGTCGCCTCGGGGACGATCGGGATTCCATCTGGATAGCGCGTTCCGGCCAGAGACGCCGGGTAGCGCCGATCGTCGATACCCGGGATCTGGGCGGCAGTGAAGGCGACGACCCTTGCGTGCGCGTCGTCACGGTAGACCGTGTTGAAGTCGTGGAAATCGCGCCCTCCGGCACCCATGATCACGATGCGTCGCATGTCGGCTCCTGAATCTCAGATGAGCGTCCCGCTCGCGAGGTCGGCGCGACAGGGCCGAAGGTCATTCGACGAGTCGCAACGTCGATGGAAGGTCCATGCGGACCAGCCGGCGCACCATCAGCAGAGGCGCCAGCCCGACGGCGGCGGGACTTTGGACCATGTGACCCGGGCTACGGTGGCGATCGAATTGACCCATGTTTGCGTTGCCGATCATCGTGGTCGTCGCAGTCGTCGTGGCCTACGAGGCCTGGCGACGCCGGCGTGGCGTTCTCGGTCTCTCGCCCAGCTCCGGTGGCGGCGGTCGATCCGCGATCGCGCCGAACCTGCAAGTCAAGCTCGGCGAGTGGGTCGATGCGGGGGTGATCGATGCCCAGCAGGCCACCGCGATCGAGACCCACGAAACGGCGCTAGCGAAGCCGGATCCCACGCGTATCCCGCTCGCGTCCGAAGCCATCGGGTACCTAGGTGGGGCGCTGGTCCTCGCCGCGGTGATGGTGCAGTCGGGGCAGCGCTGGCACGAGCTCGGCTCGTCTGCCCGACTCCTGGTCATCGGGATTCCCACCGTGTTCGTCGGTGCCCTCGGTTGGCCGATTGGCCGGCGACCCGACGAGGCGTTCCAACGGCTGGGAAGCGTGCTGTGGCTGCTCGCCGGCGCCGGTGTCGCCGGCTTGGCCGCCGAGGTGTTCGTGGATGTGATCCATGACGGCGACCCGCCCGACCACGGCGGCGCTCTGTTCGTCGGGGGTATCACCACTGTGCCGGCGCTGGCGGCGTGGTGGTTGCGGCGTGAGCCGCTGCAGCAGTTGGGCCTGTACGCGACGGTGGTCGCAACCGTCGTCGGGGCGATCGATGCCTTCGGAGAGTTCGACAGCGACGGCTGGACGGTGGCCTCTGGCCTGGCTCTGTTCGCGCTCGGCACAGCGTGGCTCGCTCTCGGGGCCGTCGAGCGGATGACACCTGCGATCGTGGCGATGGTCATCGGAGGGCTGACGATCCTGTTCAGCCCCCAGATCGTGCTGGCAGGAAACGAACACGCCGGCCTTTGGTTGGGGCTCGCCAGCACCGCGGCGCTGGTGGCTTACGGTGCCGCCCGGTCGCGGGTCGAGGTGCTGCTGGTCGGCACGGCTGGGCTGTTCCAGTGGGTGCCCCAGGTCGCGCTTCGGTACCTGGGCGACCGGCTCGGCACGACGGCAACGCTCCTCGTGATCGGCGTGTTGTTGCTGGCGTTGGCTGGTTCACTCAACCGGCTCGTCCCGAGGTTGTCCCGGCGTCATCGTCTCGGCCAGGTGATTCCCAGTTCCTGACGCCCGACGGGCCGCCATCGAATCCCGAAGAGAATCAGTGACAACCAACCGATCAACCCGACCCCACCGTCGCGGACCACTCGTGGCCGTCGCGATTGTCGTTCTCGTGGCCAGTGCGTGTGGCACTGACGACGACTCCGCATCGACGACGTCGAGTGCCCCGGTCAATCCCGCGGATACTTCCACCACGCTCGAGTCGACCACCACGCTCGAGTCGACCACGACAGCCGAGTCCACGACGACGGCTGAGTCGACCACGACCGTGACGCCGGGCCCGGTGCAACCCGCAGTGTGGCCCGCGGCGGGCGTGGTCTTCGATTCTCCCGAGTCGGCGGCCGAAGACTTCGTCGCCCAGGTTCTCGGTGTGCCACCAGTCCTCGGCGAGTTCGTACTGGGCGACTCGCGAAGTGGCGAGATCGAGGTCATCTTCCCCGGGGAGGGCGAAGGGGCCACGCGCATCGTGCGAGCCACGCTCTTCCTTCGCCAGCTCGGTCCCGACGACGGGTGGTTCGTACTCGGCGCGGCGAGCGACGGAGCGTCGATCGACTCGCCCCAGGCTGGGACCACCGTCGGTGCGGGAGCCTTGACCGTATCCGGACTAGCACGCGGGTTCGAGGCACTTGTCGTCGTCGAAGCCTTTGTCGCCGGCGACGCTGTCCGTCTTCTCCAAAAGATCGCGAGTGGCGGGTCGTTCGAAACCCCCGAACCATTCTCGGCCGAGGTCGATCTGTCGGGCGTCGCTCCTGGTGAGACGGTCCTGCTGCTCGTGCGCGGCGGAGTGGGACTCGAGACCGACCCCGGCGACTTCACCGCCATCCCGGTCGTGATCGGGTGAGGCCTGACGCCATCCGGCGATCACCTCATCGGCGAGGTTCCAGGCTTGTGGCCGTCGATCGTGCTGGCGACTCCGGCCGCGCGGCTGGCTCAACGGCGCCGTCAACGGATTCCCCCCCCGGACCAGACCCGAACGCACGGATGTTGCTAGAAGATCTCGGAATCGGACAGATACCCGGCGTCAGAATCCGCCGAGGGCCATCAGTTGCTCCGACACCAGCGCGGCGAGATCGCCGGGCGCCAGCGCAGTGTCGAGGACCCGAGCTTGCGGCCATGGGTCGCGTCCGGCGGCCAGGTGATCGACCAGATCGGGCGTGGCGTCAGACGGATTCCAGGGACTCGCGAGCCGGCGAGCGATGCGTTCGCGGGCCACGGTCGCATCGAGCCGACACTCGATCTCGTGAAGCCAACCGCCGTGGCGCCAGGCCAGGGCCCGCGCCCGCTCGCGTTGTGACTCGCAACTCCACGTCGCGTCCAGAATCACACTCTCGCCCCGATCGAGCAGCACCTCGGCCTGGCGGATCATCTCGTCGTAAACTGCAGCGGTCATCTCGGTGGTGTAGATCCCCTCTCCCGGGGCGGCGAAGGCGTGGGTGTCGTGACCGAGACCGGCCAGGTCCTTTCGCACCTCATCGGACCGCACGGCCGACCAGCCGAGCCGCTCGCCGAGATCCAGCGCAAGGGTCGACTTGCCGACACCGGCGCCTCCGCCCACGAGAACCAGGTGCACCTGACCCCGGGCCAGGTGATGGGCGCACAACTCGTGGTAGCGCTGGGCCAGCGACGCGGACTCCGCATCGCCCTGCTCGTAGCGAAGGCACGCGACCTTGGCCCGGACGTGAGCCCGATAGGCGACGTAGTGGTGGGCGAGCGAGCTCGGATGGTGCTCATAGGAGTGCTGCTGGTACGCGGCCATGAGTACCCGCGCCGAAGCCGGGCCGGACAGCCGATGCAGGTCCATGGCCAAGAAGGCCACGTCGCACAGCACGTCGGCGATCCGCAAGTCGTCCCGAAAGGCCAGGCAGTCGAGGATCCGGGGGCCGTCATCGAGGCAGAAGATGTCATCGGCCAGCAAGTCACCGTGACCGTCGCGGACGAATCCCTCGGCAATGCGGTGGTCGAACAGTGCTTCGCGTCCGGCGAGGAACGCCCGGGCGAGCGCCGCTACCTGATCGATCGCAGCCCCAGCGATCACCCGGTCGCGGAACCGCTCGAGCGTGCGCAGGTTGTCCTCCCAATTTGCCGCCACCGCGTCGCGGGTCGCCGACGACGGATCGCTCGCCGGAGGTTGACCGGCGTGGAACGCGGCCACTCGCCGGCCGACCGCACGGACGGCGTCGGCGAACTCCGGCTTGTCGACCAGCGCGCTCAAACGGCGGTCGGCGGGAAGCCGCTTCATGACGATGAGCTGGTCGACCAACTCGCCGTTCTCGAAGACGTCGCCCAGACCCAGGTACACATCGGGCGCCATTCGCCGGTTGAGTTCGAGCTCGCGCTTCGCCGCGTGCAGGCGGACGTCACGATCGCGGTGGTCGAGGAACCCCATGTCGACGGGCTTGAGCAGCTTGTACGCCCGATCGGGCGTGAAGAAGACCCGAGAGATGTGGGTCTCGACGGCGTCGACCGAACTGGTCATCGCCGGGCGGCCTCCACCAACACCCGCTGCTCGGCCGCCGCTATCACCCGGCGAGTGGCCAGCGCGGCATCAGGGTCGACCGACACCGACCCGATGCCGAAACGCACCAGGTGCTCGGCGAACTCGGGGCGGTTCGACGGCGCCTGACCGCACAGCGACGAGCTGAGCCCGTGGTCGCGGCACTGAGCGATGATCTGACCGATCGCCCACAACACTGCGGCGTCGGCTTCGTCGAACAACTCCGCGCAGATCTCAGAATCGCGGTCGACGCCAAGCATCAGTT
This sequence comes from uncultured Acidimicrobiales bacterium, assembly GCA_964390555.1. Classification (GTDB taxonomy): domain Bacteria; phylum Actinomycetota; class Acidimicrobiia; order Acidimicrobiales; family SHLQ01; genus CAVTWS01. Next base: position 102,571 of record CAYMJU010000125.1, read on the forward strand.
GGGTGAGATCGTTCGATCCGATCGACACCCCGTCGATGCCTAGCGCGGCATAGTCGCCGATGCGATGGACCACCGACGGCACCTCGGCCATGACCCAACGGTGCATTCCCCGATGGTTCCCGAGCGGGCTCTCATCCACCGCATCGAGGCACGCCTCGAGCTCCCAGGCCGTGCGCACGAACGGGATCATGAGGTGCAAGTTCGGGTGCTCGTCTCGCGCTCGGGCAAGGGCGCGCAGCTCCATGGCGAACGTCTCGGGCTCGCGGATGTAGCGGTAGCAGCCCCGGTACCCGATCATCGGGTTGGCCTCGATCGGCTCGAACGCGTCGCCGCCGGCGAGCTCGCGGAACTCGTTGCTGCGGAAGTCGCTTGTGCGGTACACGACCGGGCGCGGGGCGAATGCGGCGCAGATCGTCTTGAGGTCCCCGACCATGCTCGCCACGAACTCGTCAGACCGACCGTCAGCGAGAAGCGCCTTCGGGTGGCGGCCACCGAGCGCCGATGTCAACATCAGTTCCCCCCGCAGCAGGCCCACACCATCGACGGGGAGAGCCGCGGCGGCGACGGCACCATCGGCCAGGGCGAGGTTGACGTAGAGGCGTGTCGCCAGCGGGGTGTACTCCGAAGCCGACGCCGAGACCGACTGCGTCGTCGTTGTGACAACGCTCGGCGTCGCGGCAACCGGAGCGCCCACTCGTCCCCGGTACACCACGCCCGCGGCGGCGTCGACCGTCACGAGGTCGCCGTCGCGCAGCACCTGGGTCGCCCGGCGGGTGCCGACGAGTCCCGCGATTCCCAGCTCGCGGCTCACGATCGCCGCGTGGCACGTCGATCCGCCCGCGTCGGTGATCAGGCCACCGACGCGTCGCAACACCGGCATCCAGTCTGGCGACGTCTTCTCGGCGACCAGGATCTCGCCATCGTTGAGACGCGCCCCGTCCTTGGGCGATCTGAGGATCCGTACCACCCCCGACCGTGAGGCCCGGCCGATCCCAAGTCCGTGCAGCACCGCCTCTGGGGCGCCGGTCGCCGGCTCGGCGAGCGTCGTGATCGGCCTCGACTGGAGGACGAACAACTCGCTCCGCGCGTAGGCCCATTCGATATCTTGCGGGGAGCCGTAGTGATCCTCGATCCGGCGACCGACCCGAGCGACAGTGCCGATCTCGTCGTCGGACAGCACCCGCCGATCGGCATCAGCTGGGTCGAGCTCGACCCGCTCGTCACCACCTTCGACGCCTCGGCGCAGGAGGAACGCCTGATGCCCGACGCGAAGCTCGCGCATCGCCATCGTGGAACGCTCGACCCGGTAGGTGTCGGGTTCGACGGCGCCGGACACGACGACCTCACCGAGTCCGAAGGCGGCTTCGATAACCAGGTGAGCGCGAGCGGGGTCACCGGGCTCGACGGTGAACATCACACCCGAGCGATCCGAGTCGACCATCTGCTGGACCACTACCGCGATCGCCGGCTCCGCGGCCAACGCCCGTTCGGCGCGGTATGCGACCGAGCGGTCGCCCCAGAGCGAAACCCAGCATCGGCGAACCCGGTCGAGCAACGCATCGGTACCCGTCACGTTGGTGAACGTCTCGTTCATTCCGGCAAACGAGGTCTCGGCGGTGTCTTCGGCGGTCGCCGAGGAGCGGACAGCGACCGACAGCCGGTCGCCGATCTCGCGGTAGTGCCCTTCGATCGCCTGGGCTGCTGGCCCGGGGATGGTCACCGCACCGACGATCTCTCGGGCGCGGGCCGCCAGGCGAGCCAACGCGTCGGGGTCAGCGTGGATCGCGTCCTGGGTGATCTGTTGAAGTTCGGCCCGCGCGCCCGCGGCGACGATCGCGTCGATGTACGCGGCGGCGGTCACGACGAACCCGGGTGGCACGGGGAAACCGGCCGAGACGAGCTCGCCGAGGTTCGCACCCTTGCCTCCTGCCGATGCCACGTCGGCGAGCGTGATGCGGTCGAGTCCGACCACGGCCTCGATCCGGAGCTCGGGGTCGGCGGTGCTTGCAACGCTCATGTCGTGATCGTCACGTATCCACTCCGGACTCCCCAGGGACCAAAGGCCCCCCACGGCGCAGGTACGCCAGCCAGTACACGATCCCGACCAGCCCGGCGCCGCCTATCACGTTGCCGATCGTGACCGGCACGAGGTTGTCGACCACGAAGCCCGTCCAGCTCAGATCGGCGGTCCGGCCGGCATCGGCTCCCACCGACGCCAGGTACCCGTCGGGCGACCAGGAGCGCACGAACAACGCGGTCGGGACGAAGTACATGTTCGCGACGCTGTGCTCGAAGCCCAGGGCGACGAACGCCGCGACGGGCGGAATGACGGCGACGACCTTGTCGGTCAGCGTTCGGGCGGCCAGGCTCAGCCACACGGCCAGGCACACGAGTGCGTTGGCGAGGACGCCGAGCAGGATCGCGGGCACGAAGTCGAGGTCGAGCTTGGCTCCCGCTATGTCGATCACGCGACGGGCGACGGCTCCGTCGCCTTGGCGGTACTGCTCCGCCCCGACCACGAGAGCGGCCGTAGCGACCGCGCCGGCAAGGTTGCCGGCGTACACGATCACCCAGCTCCGGAGGAGCGTGCGGATGCGCACGCGTCGGCTCGCGACCGCCATGACGACCAGGGTGTTGCCGGTGAACAACTCGGCCCCGGCGGCGACCACGAGGGCGAGGCCGAGCGCGAACGTCACGCCCCCGAGCAGCCGGGACACCCCGAACGCCGTGTCGCCGCCGGCCGTCACCACGGTCGAGAACGCCGCACCCAGGGAGATGAACGCGCCGCCGAGCACCGCGAGCACGACCATCCGATCGATGGGCATGGATGCCTTGGCGACGCCCACGGCCTCGGCGCGCCGAGCCATCTCGGGGGGTAACGGCGCGTCGCCGCCGGGTTCGGGCTCGTCCACCACCGACACGCTGCGCGCGGAGCCACGGGCGCGGCAGGGACCTTCGGCCCTTTTCGAACCCGGCACCACGGGACCATCGTCCGGTCATGGCGCGTGTGACACCGAACCTCGAGGACTACGACCGCGCCCGGCGAACCTTCTCCTGGGACCAGGCGCGAGCTGAGCTCCACGGGTCACGGTCGGGCGTGAACATCGCTGATCTGGCGGTCGTGCGCCACGCCGAAGGTCGGCGTCGAGACACCACGGCGCTGCGATGGCTCGGGCGATCCGGCGACCGCCATGACATCACCTACGGCGATCTCGAGCAGCGCACCGCCCGCTTCGCCAACGTGCTCGGGGCGCTCGGCCACGGTCCCGGCGTCCGCGTGGCAACGCTGGCAGGGCGGATCCCCGAACTGTACGTCAGCGTCCTCGGCGCGCTCCGGGCCGGCGGCGTGGTGTGCCCGCTCTTTCCAGCGTTCGGACCGGACCCCATCCGGCAACGGCTGAGCCTGGGTTCGATCGACGTGGTGGCCACCACACCGAGCCAGTACGAACGCAAGATCGCCCCGATGCGCTCGGCACTCCCAGCCCTCCGGACCGTGCTCCTGTGCGGCGGACCCGGGTCGGGACCGGGCGTCCAAGACCTCGACGAGTTGATGGCCGCGACATCGGACCGCTTCGACACAGTGGCGACCGGCGCCGACGATCCCGCCCTGATCCACTTCACGAGCGGGACGACCGGCACGCCAAAGGGAGCGCTCCACGTTCACGGAGCGGTCGTCGCCCACCACATCAGCGGGCAGATGGCACTCGATCTGCGCGGCGGCGACGTGTTCTGGTGTACCGCGGACCCGGGGTGGGTGACGGGGATGTCCTACGGCATCGTGTCGCCGCTCACCAACGGCGTCACCAGCGTCGTCGACGAGGGCGACTTCGACGCCGACCGGTGGTACCGCACGATCCAGGACGAGCGGGTCGACGTCTGGTACACGGCACCGACGGCGCTGCGGATGTTGATGCGGATCGGCGCCGATGCTGCCCGGGAGTACGACCTCGGCAGCCTCCGGCTGGTCGCGAGCGTCGGCGAACCCCTGAACCCTGAGGTCGTGCGGTGGGCCCAGGGCACCTACGGCGTGCCGATCCTGGACAACTGGTGGCAGAGCGAGACCGGCGGGATCATGATCGCCAACTACCGGTCGATGCCCGTCAAGCCCGGGTCGATGGGAAAGCCTCTTCCCGGTGTGGACGCGACGATCCTCGAACGCGACGACGAAGGCGAGCTCACCACCGACGATGAGGGTCACCCGGCCGAGGTCCCGAACGATCAGGTGGGCGAGCTCGCCCTCCGGCGCGGTTGGCCGTCGATGTTCCGCAACTACCTCGGAGCCGAGGACCGTTACGCCGGTTCCTTCGCCGGCGACTGGTACCGCACCGGCGACCTGGCCCGGCGCGACGCCGATGGCTACTACTGGTTCGTCGGGCGAGGCGACGACGTCATCAAGTCGGCCGGACACCTGATCGGTCCTTTCGAAGTTGAGTCGGTGCTGATCGAACACCCGGCCGTCTCCGAAGCAGCGATCATCGGCAAACCCGACCCGACCGCCGGCCAGGTGATCAAGGCGTTCGTACGATTGGCTCCGGGCATCGAACCAGGCCCAGAGGTGATCGCTGACATCATCGCGTTCAGCCGGCGTCACCTGGGCACCGTCGCGGCGCCCCGCGAGGTAGAGCTCGTCGATCAGCTGCCCCGGACGCGCAGCGGCAAGATCATGCGCCGGCTGCTCAAGGCCCGCGAGCTCGGCCTACCCGAAGGTGACCTCTCAACGTTGGAGTCCGGCGCATGACCGCCCTGACGCTTTCGGCCGAGGACGCCAGACATCTTCTCGGCGACATGATCCGGATCCGTGCCATGGAGGAACGGTGCGCCGAGCTGTACGGGGAGCAGAAGATCCGGGGCTTCCTGCACCTCTACATCGGCGAGGAGGCGGTGGCGACCGGCGTGATCTCGCAGCTCCGGTCCGACGACGCCGTCGTCGCCACCTATCGCGAGCACGGGCACGCCCTCCTCAAGGGCATCCCGGTCGAGCGGATCATGGCCGAGATGTTCGGCAAAGTCACCGGCTGCAGCGGGGGCAGGGGCGGATCGATGCACCTGTTCGACGCTGAGCGGCGGTTCTACGGCGGCAACGCCATCGTCGGCGGCCATCTTCCGCTCGCCGCCGGGCTGGCCCTGGCCGACTCCATGCAGGCGCACGACCGCGTGACGGCCTGCTTCTTCGGCGAAGGCGCCGTCGCCGAGGGCGAGTTCCACGAGGCGATGAACCTCGCCGCGCTCTGGACGTTGCCGGTGCTGCTTTGCTGCGAGAACAACCTCTATGCCATGGGCACCTCGCTGACATCGAGCGAGTCCGAGACGAACCTCACCGCCAAGGCCATGTCGTACGGGGTTCCGGCCTGGACCGTCGATGGCATGGACGTGCTGGCCGTTCGCACGGCGACTGCGCGAGCGCTCGACGTCGTCCGCAATGGCGGCGGGCCGGTCTTCCTCGAGCTGCGTACCTATCGGTTCCGGGCCCATTCGATGTTCGACCCCGATCTCTACCGGGACAAGGACGAGATCGAACGGTGGCAGACACGCGACCCGATCGAGCTGTTCGGCGCCCGCTTACGAGACGACGGGGTGCTGAGCGACGAAGACGTCGAGGAGCTGTGGGCTCTGGCCCGTGACGAGGTCGAGCGCGCCGTCGAGTTCGCGGAGGCTTCTGAGCTCGAACCGGTCAGCACCCTGACGTCGTTCGTATATCGACGCGAGGGTCGGTCGTGACGGGGGCCGAGCTGACCTACCGCGACGCGATTCGCGACGCCCTTCGGGAGGTGTTGACCGCCGACGACCGGGTATTCGTCATGGGCGAGGACGTCGCCGACTACGGCGGGGCCTACGCCGTCACCCGCGACCTGCACCAGGAGTTCGGCCGCGACCGGATACGCAACACGCCGCTGTCGGAGTCGGGATTCGTCGGCGCGGGGATCGGCGCTGCCATAGGCGGCATGCGTCCGATCGTCGAGATCATGACCGTGAACTTCAGCTTGCTCGCGCTCGATCAGATCGTGAACACCGCCGCCACCCTGCTCCACATGTCGGGCGGCCAGGTGAACGTGCCGATCGTGATCCGGATGGCGACCGGGGCGGGGCGACAGCTGGCGGCACAGCACTCCCACAGCTTCGAGGGATGGTACGCCCACGTCCCAGGGCTGCGGGTCGTGGCACCAGCGACCGTCACCGACGCTCGCTGGATGCTTGCGACCGCGGTGGCCGACCCCGATCCCGTGATCGTCTTCGAGCACGCGTCGCTCTACAGCACGCGGGGAAGCCTCGACGGCGGCGATCCGGTCGACATCGACCGCGCTGCCGTGCGGCGCTCGGGAACCGATGTCACGATCGTGACCTATGGCGGCAGCCTGCCGAAATGTCTCGACGCCGCTGGCTCCCTGGTCGCCGAGGGGATCAGCGCCGAGGTGATAGACCTCCGGTCGCTCCGACCGCTCGATCTCGAGACCGTCGTCTCGTCGGTGACCCGCACCACGAGAGCGGTCGTCGTCGATGAGGCATGGCGCACCGGGGGCCTGTCAGCGGAGATCACGGCGTCGATCTCGGAGCACTGCTTCTGGTCGCTCGACGCCCCGGTTGCGCGGGTGTGCACCGCTGAGGTGCCGATCCCCTACGCCCGACATCTCGAGGAAGCGGCGCTGCCCCAGGCCGGCACCATTGCGGCCGCGGCTCGCGAGGTCGTCCGTGGCCGCTGACACCGAATCGAACCAGGACTTCCGGCTGCCGTCGCTCGGCGCGGACATGGAGGAAGCGACGATCCTCGAATGGCGCGTGAAGCCTGGTGATCGCGTCGCGCGCGGCGACATCGTGGCCCTGATCGACACAGAGAAGTCCGAGATCGACCTCGAGATCTGGCACGGTGGAGTAGTCGAGGAGCTCGTGGTCGGCGTCGGCGAGGTGATCCCCGTCGGGACTGTCCTCGCCCGGCTCCGCAACGACGAGCAGTCGGTGACGGCGAGCCCGAAAACCGGTTCGGCGCCGACTGTGCACCACGACAGCCCCCGCGTGCTCTCGCCACTCGTACGCCACCTGGCCGAGCAACGCCATGTCGACCTCTCCCGCGTCGCTGGGACGGGCCCCGGCGGTCGGATCCAGCGGAGCGACGTGAACCAAGCGACTGCGGTGACCGCGGCACCGGCAGCGACCGCGGTTCGTGCCTCGCCGCGGGCTCGGGCGCTGGCGCGCCGCATCGGCGTCGATCTGGCGTTGGTGACCGGCACGGGTCCCGCCGGCGCGATCGTCGCCGCCGACGTCGAGCTCGCCCACTCCACCGCGAGCATTGCTCCAGCGGCATCGACCCCTCAGCCCGATCGGGAGCGTGCCACCTCGCCCCGGCGGGCGATCGCCGAGCTGATGTCGAGGTCGAACCGCGAGATCCCGCACTACTACGTGGCGACCGAGATCGATTGCACCCGGGTGATGGCTGACCTGACCAGGGCCAACGAGGAGCGGCCGGTCACCGCTCGCGTACTCGGTGTCGTTCCCCTCCTGATCGCCGCGGCCCGAGCAACACGCGAACATCTCGAATTGAACGGGTTCTGGCGTGAAGGCGAATTCCAACCCGGAGACGGCGTCCACCTGGGAGTCGCTGTCGCCAAGCGCGGCGGCGGGTTGGTCGCCCCCGCGATCCGCGACGCTGACATGCTCGGACCCGACGAGATGATGCGAGCGCTGACCGAACTGGTCGGTCGGGCGCGCGCCGGTCGGCTGCGCAGCTCGGAGATGGAGTCACCGACGATCACCGTCACGAGCCTCGGCGACCGCGGGCCCACGCTCGTGCTCCCCATCATCTATCCACCGCAGGTCGCAATGGTCGGCTTCGGCCGGGTCGTCGAGCGACCATGGGTCGTCGATGGCGAGCTCGCAGTCCGCACGGTCGTCACCGCCAGCCTCGCCGGCGATCACCGTGCGACCGACGGCGATCGCGGGGCACGCTTTCTCACCACGCTCGCAACTGTCCTGACCGAGTTGGAGATCCCATGAACCCCACCGATGCCCGAGCGATCGTCGTCGAGGCCGTCCGGTCGATCGCGCCTGGTGCCGCGATCGACGAGCTCGGCCCGGCCGACGACCTGATCGACGCGCTCGAGCTCGACTCGATGGATCTGTTGAACATCGCCGTTGCCGTCGCCGAGCGGACCGGCATCGAGATCCCCGAACGTGACTACCCGAAGCTGACCAGCATCGAGGTGTTCGCCGCCTACCTGGTCGCCGCGGCCGGCTGATCGTGGTGAGGCCGGGGCGGCCGTCGTCCCCGGTGCCACTTGTCGAAGCGGTCCGCCAGCAGCACCATCGGCGCCGAAGCGAGGGCGACCACCCAACCGGCCAGAGGGGGGTTGGCCTGCTCGAGCTCGTCGGCCACCGGTCCCGCGAACAACATCACCGCTGAGAGTCCGAGGCTGAACAGCACGGCCGGCGGCAGCAGTCGATTCGAGCGCCAACCCAACGACCCGATGCGACGCGTCGAGCTCCGGCACGCGAACGCGTTCGCAGCCTGCCCAATGACCACTGCCATGAAGGCCGCCCCCGACGCCGACTCGAGCGTCGCTCCCTCGGGGAACCCGTCTCCGGGCCGCCAGCCCGCGGCGGCGAACGAGACGAGGAACGCCATCATGCTCATCGCGGCCTCGGTCGGGCCGAGCACGCCGAAGGCTCGCCTGGCGACCGTCGCGTTGAGCAAGCGGCCGCTGACCGGTGGACCCTCGAGCAACGTCGGCGACGACGGCTCCGCACCCAAGGCAACGGCCGAGAGCGTGTCGGTCCCGATGTCGAGGGCAAGGATCTGCATGACGCCGAGGGCCAGGGGGAACCGCCCGCCCGACAGCGCCCATACGACGAACGGGGTGAGCTCGGCCACGTTGTCGGTCAGGTGATAGGTGAGGAACCGCCGGAGGTTCACATAGCTGGCCCGGCCCTGCTCGACGGCACCCACGATCGAGGCGAAATGGTCGTCGAGCAGCACGAGATCGGCGGCCTCGCGGGCGACGTCGGTGCCCGATCGTCCCATCGCCACCCCGATGTCAGCCTCGTGCAGCGCGGGGCCGTCGTTGACACCGTCGCCCGTCATGGCGACGATGTGACCGCGGCGACGGAGAGCCTGGGCGATGCGCAATTTGTCCTCGGGCGACACGCGGGCCACCACCACCCCATCGTGATCGACCATCGTGGCAATCGCCCCCAGGTCGTCGGGCAGGTCGGCGCCGACGAGCACGGGATCGCCCCGACGTCGGAGTCCGACCTGGTCCGCGATCGCCGACGCCGTAACCGGGTGATCGCCGGTGATCATGGCAACCTTGATGTGTGCCCGCCGGCAGGCGTCGATGGCGTCGCGCACATCGTCGCGCGGCGGGTCTTCGAGTCCCACGAGACCGAGCAGATCGAGGTCGCGTTCGACTTGGTCGGGGTCGTCGCCATCACGCCATCGCCGACCGTCGCCGCGCGCGATGGCCAGCGCCCGCAGTCCCCGGTCGGTCATCGAACTGAGCGCGTCGCCGGCCTCTTCGACGCTTCGGCATCGGGGCAAGACGGCATCGGGCGCGCCCTTGACGAGGAGGGCGCCGTCGACCACGACCGACATGCGGCGCCGCCGGGGATCGAACGGGAACCGGCGCGACGGCGGGTTCGCCAACCGGTCGGCGCCGGTATCGATCTCACAGCGCCGGGCGAGGACGTCAAGGGCCACCTCCATGGGATCACCGATCGGCACCCACTCGCCGTCGGTCAGCGCCGTCCGACCGTTCGAGCAGCGCGCCGCCGCCCGCGCCAGCTCGACCACCGCGGCTCGCGCGGCCGCAATCTCACCAGCGGCCGGCGCGGCCGCAACACACTCGACATGACCGGCGGGGTCGTAGCCGACGCCGTGAACGGTCGCCGAACCCGACGGCGTCCAGACCTCGATGACGGTCATCTGGTTCCTCGTCAGCGTGCCCGTCTTGTCGGTACATATGAACGTGGTCGATCCGAGGGTTTCCACGGCATCGAGGTGCCGCACGAGCACCTGGCGGCGAGCCATCTGCTCGGCGCCCCACGACAGCGACAGCGTGACGGTGGGCAACAGGCCTTCGGGCACGAGAGCGACGGTCACGCCGATCGCGAACACGAACCCCTCCGATGGCGCGGTGCCGAGCAGCCAGGCGAGTCCGAAGAAGCTCACGCCGACCCCAACCGCGATCACCGCGATCGTGCGCACGACGCGAGCGAGCTCGACCGTCAGGGGGCTCGTCGGATCCGGCGTGACGGTGGTGAGTCGGGCGATCTCGGCCAGACGAGTACGGGTTCCGGTGGCGGTCACGACGACCGTCGCCTCGCCCTCCACGACGAACGTGCCGCCGAACGCCCGATCACCCTCGACCAGCGCCGTCGGCACGCTCTCGCCGGTTAGCAAGGATGTGTCGACAAGCAACTGGTGGGACTCGGCGACCGTCACGTCGGCCGGGACACGATCGCCGGGTCCCAGCTCGAGGACGTCGTCAACGACGACCGAGTCGGCGTCGACCTCGACGAGCTGGCCGTCGCGGCGAGCGATCACGCGCCGCGGCAGCAGCGAACGAAGGCGGTCGGCCGCCGCGGTCGCGCGTCCCTCCTGCGCGAAGGCGAACGCCGCGTTGAAGACGATGACGACGATGATCGCGATGCCGAGCTCGGGAAGTTGAGCCACGAAGGCCAGCCCGCTCGCCACCCACAACATCAGAGCGAAGAAGTGGAAGAGCTGACCCGCGAACCGCCGCGACGCGCTCGGCCGGCGAGGTGACGGCAGACGGTTGGGGCCGTCCGTCGCGAGGCGGGTCGCTACGTCGGTCGCGCTCAGGCCCTGGTGACCCCGACTCGGGGTGCCGACCATCGATCGACCCGGGGGATCGGCGTCCACGGCAGCTACCGTCGCCGCGCCGGCCGAACGGCTCCAGAGCCTTTGGTCCCCCGCTCGCGATCGACGACATCCGCCGAGCGAACGTCACGAGGGCAGCGGTACCGACCAGTCGACGACGGTGCCCGTCGGTTGGTGGTGGCCGATGATCAGCCGACCGCCGTGGCGGGCCGCTCGCTCCCCCATGTTCCGCAATCCGTTCCCACCCGTGCGCTGGCGAACGAGGCCGACCCCGTCGTCGGTCACCACGATCCGTAGCTCACCGTCGCGAACGGACACGCTCACGTCGAGAGTCGATGCCTCCGCATGGCGAACGACGTTGGAGATCGCTTCCCGGAACGTGTTGAGCAGATCAACCCGTAGCTCGCCGTCGATGAAATCATCGACGGGACCGGAAAGTTGGAACCGTGGCTCGACGCCCATGAGAACGGCGGCATCTTCGACCACGCTCCGTAGCTCGGCCGAGATCGGTGACGACACGACGCGCGACTTGAGTCGAAAGATCGACAGCCGCAGCTCACGAATTGCGTCGTCGAGCTGATCGACGGCGGCGAGCAGCCGGGCCGATGCAGCTTCGGGGACGGTGGCCGCAACCGCCTGGAGCCCGAGCCCGATCGAGAACAGATGCTGTATCACGGTGTCGTGAAGCTCACCGGCCATGCGCTCGCGCTCGGCGAGCAGGGTCGCAGCCGCGCGGGCTTCGGCCCGCGCTGTCTCACGTTGAGATTCGAGGGCTTCTCGCTCGGTCACATCTCGGACCGAGGCGACCACGACGACGGTCCCATCGAGATCGCCGGGACTGAGCGAGATCTCGGCCGGAAAGATAGAGCCGTCAGCCCGGCGGGCGAGCAACCGAATGCCTTGACCCATGGTCCGGACCGCGGGCTCCCGGGCGTACCGCCGACGGTGGCTCCGGTGTACGCGTCGATCCCGCTCGGGAATCAACTCCTCGACCGGTCGACCGAGCAGGTTCGAACGGTCGTAGCCGAACATCGCCTCGGCCTGCCGGTTCACGAACACCAGGCGACCCTCGCCGTCACAGACCACGACGGCGTCAGGCGCCGACTCGAGGACCTGCCACCTGTCGTCCCCACCCAGGCTCTCGACTCGCACCCGGCAAGCTTGTCACCGCAGGTGGAACAGCACGAACTTTGCTACTCGACGGCCACCGATTCCGGTTTCCGATCGGCCTCTGCCTGCTGGCTCACGGTGCTCGCTCCGGTTCGTCACGATTGGATCCAGCGCGGGCGCGGTGACTCGCCACCGCCAGGGGCCAAGGTCCGATCCGGCCGGCGTCGGCCGCCGCGGCCAGCGACAGGACCTAGGTCCCTGTCGTCGCGATGTCGCTGACGATCAGATGATCGAGTGACAAAGATGTGCCGGGTCGATCCGACGAACGAGAGAGGCGGCTCCCGATGAACGGTCTCCTCCTCGGTCGAATCCACGGCATCGCGGTTCGCCTCCATTGGAGCGTGCTGCTCGTCGCCTGGCTGATCGCGTGGTCGTTGTCGACCGAGGTCCTCCCGGATTCCGCTCCGGGCCGCGCCGACGCCGTGTACTGGTTCACCGGCGCGACCGTCGCCGCAGCGTTCTTCGCCAGCCTCATCCTTCACGAGCTCGGCCATTCCGTGGTCGCGCAGCGCCGCGGGGTCGAGGTCGAGTCCATCACGTTGTGGTTGCTCGGCGGCCTGGCGTCGCTGGGACGGCGCCCGGCACGGGCCGACGACGCGTTGGCGATCGCGGCGGCCGGGCCGCTTGTTAGCGTCGGACTGTCCCTCGGCTTCGCCGTTCTCGCCGGATCGCTGTCGTCTCTCGGCGGCGCCGACGTCGCGGTGGCCGGCTTGGCATGGCTGGCGGCGATGAACGTCATGCTCGCCCTGTTCAACCTGCTCCCGGCCTACCCACTCGACGGCGGACGCATCTACCAGGCGTGGACCTGGCGACGAACCGGGGATGACGATGTCGCGACCGACAAAGCGGCCCGGCTCGGGCGGGTAGTCGGCAGCGGACTCGTCGCGCTCGGCCTGCTCGAGGCAGCGATGATCTCATTCGTCGGCGGGCTGTGGCTCGTGATGATCGGCTTCTTCCTCCGCGAGGCCGGCCGAGTCGAAGCCGACGCGGCACGGATCGACGATGCGCTCGACACGTACCGGGTTCGCGACGTGATGTCGAGCGCTCCGCTGACGGTGAACATCGAGGGCACCCTTGCCGAGGTCGTGCACGGACTGATCCTCGGCGGCCGGCACGCCGCGTACCCGGTACTCGAGCGGAGCGGCGCGCTCGCTGGGCTCCTCACCGTGAACCAAGTCCGCCAGGTGGATCCGTCGCGGTGGCCCACCACGCGGATCGGCGAGGTCGCGACGAACATGTCGCACACGCCGGTCGTGTCGTCGACCGACCCGATCCGGAACCTGGCCCACGCGCTCTCTCGCTCCCATGAGACGCGATCGCTGGTCGTCGATGACGGGCAGCTGGTCGGCATCGTGTCGCCCTCGGACCTCGCCCGCCTGCTCACCGCCGTGGACCTCGCGAGCGCAGCGACCGCAATCGGTAATTGAGTTCACCCGAGACTCTGGAGGTCCCGCCATGTCAATCGAAGCCACCGCCCCGCTCGACCGCAACGGCATGGCCGTTATCGGGTACGCCGAGTGCTGGAACCTCCTGGGCCAGGTCCCGATCGGCCGGCTGGCGTTCATCGACGCTGGCGAGATCGTGGTGCTCCCGGTCAACTTCGGACTCGACGGCCATACCGTCGTGTTCCGCACCGCGGGAGGCGCCAAGCTCGACGCCGCAGTACGCGAGCGAACCGCCACATTTCAGGCCGATCAGTGGGATCCGGTCAACCGTTCAGGTTGGAGCGTTCTGCTGCGCGGGTGGATCGAGGAGGAGATCGACCCCGTCGTCCTGCGGTGGCTCGAAAACCTCGACATCGAACCATGGGCCGATGCCATCGAACGACCGCGGTGGGTCCGGGTGCGCCCCGCCGAGGTGTCAGGCCGCTTCATCCCCCGTCACTGATGGTGGGGCGCCGGAGAGGTCGCCCACAGCACGGCCGGCGAGATAGTCGAGCACGGCGACGAAGGCGTCGGTGAGCCGGACTCGGGCCATGTTCATGTTGGCGACGAATTGCTCGGCCGTGGCGGTGTGGTGGTCGACGAGATCGGTGATCACCTTGAGCCCGAGCACCGGCACGCCGTGAAGCCCGGCCGCCCACGCCACCGCCGCCGCCTCCATCTCCTTGACCCGACCGTCGACCCGCTCGATCATGACCCGGTCGGCGTCGGACTCGTCGAGCGAGTTGCCGGTCGTGATCACGCCGACCTGCAGGCCGAGGGCGGCGGCCATGGCCCGCGCGTCGACACCCGGGTAGGAACCGATGCCGTACTCGTCGAAGGCGGGCATGGCAATGCGACGGTCGTGATACACGAAGCGGTCGCCGTTCACGAACACGTCGCCGACCTGGGTGCCGTGGCCCTGCCAACCGCCGGCGGTTCCGGCGGTGATCACCAGGTCGGGGGCCAGTTCGGTGATTGCCACGTGGGTGTTGAGCACCGCTGGTTGCGAGGCGATGAAATCGACGCCGTGGGTCGGGTCGACGCCGTTGAGGCTCACGGTGACGTCGATCCCACCGCGCCGGGCGCGGTGCCACCGGAACGGCATCGCCGCGACGTGGGCCGGTAGGTCGATCGGACGGGCATCGAGGGCGGCGAGGATCGGTTCCGCCTCGATCCGCATGGCCATGATCACGGCGACGCGCTCGATGGGTCGCCGCCCGGTATCACTCATCGGTCGCTCCCCTTCCCATGGCTTGCAGCATGGTTCAAAGTCGAACCGCCGGGCCAGGCGACTAGAACAGGTCGCCGACCTCGGCCGTAGGCTGAGCCCATGGCGACGATCCGCGTTTCGACCGTCCTCCCGGCGCCACCAGAACGGGTCTGGGCCGACATCGAGGACATCGCGTCGCACGTCGAGTGGATGGCCGACGCGGTCACGATCGAATTCTTCACCGACCAGACCCGAGGCGTGGGCACCAGGTTCGACTGCGCGACCCGGATCGGCCCGTTCCGGAGCACCGACACCATGGTGATCACGGAGTGGGAGCCGGGCCGATCGATCGGCGTCGCCCACACCGGCGCTGTTTCCGGTCAAGGTCGGTTCACATTCGATCCTCTGGGCGCCGACGAGACCGAGTTCACCTGGCAGGAGTCGCTTCGGTTCCCGTGGTGGATGGGCGGTCGGGCCGGCGCAATCGCCGCGGCGCCAGTCTTCCGTTGGATCTGGCGCCGCAACCTCTCCCGGCTGCGGGCCCGGTTCGAGGACCGCGGGAGATCAGTTGAGTAGCCCGAAGCCGTCGCCGACGAGGGGGTTGGTCCACGTTCCGGCCGCGACCACCGCGGCTGCCCCGAGGGCGACCGCCAGCACGGCGACGGCAACGGTCGGCGCGTGGCGACCCTTCAGCTGCGCACCACCCTCGTAGTAGATCCACCCGCACGCGAACCCGGCGAGGAGCCCACCGACGTGGCCGCCGAGCGCGATCCCCGGCAAGGCGATGCTGATGACCAAATTGAGCAAGATGGTGCCGCCGATTCCCGATCGCCATGGATCGATCCCGGACCGCCGCTGGGCCATGAACACGACACCGAAGAGCCCGTAGACGCCGCCCGACGCCCCCACGGCAAAGACCAAGGGCGCCTCCAGCAAACCGACGAGGGCACCACCGGCGATGGCGCAGAACCACGCAGCTACGAACCGGGACGGCCCGAGCGATCGCTCGACGGCCTGGCCAATCAGCCACAGGATCCACATGTTGAGACCGAGGTGGATGAGGCCGCTGTGCGAGAACCCGGAGGTGATGATGCGCCACCACTCCCCGTTCGGGATACCCCGCGGTACCTCCTTGAACGATACTGCCGGACCGAACAGCCCCCAGTCGGTGAGGAACTCACCCCCGGCCCGGCCGCTCCGCGATCCCTGCCCCAGGCTGTACAGGAACACCGCAACGTTGGCGACGATGAGTCCGACGGTCGCCCGGGGCGGACCGTGCAGGTTGCTCATCGTACGGACGGTCTGGCGCCCACCCTTGAAGCAGTCGGGGCAGTGGAAACCGACCGAGGCCTGATTCATGCAACTCGGGCAGATCGGACGCTCGCAGCGCTGGCACAGAACCCCCGCTCGCACGTCGGGATGCCGATAACAGTGTGCGACCTCGCTGACCACGGCCGCCACCGTACAGGCCGTCGCGTGCGATGATGTCTCATGCCCGTTGCGCATCTGCCCGGTGTCGCCCTGTACTACGAACAAACCGGAGCCGGCATTCCGATCCTGACGCTCAACGGCAGCGCGACCGACCTCCGCCAGCACCCCGGACCCCTCGACTGGCCGCTGACGGAGCGATTCGGCGTGGTCGCCTACGACCATCGAGGCCTTGGACAGTCCGAGCCCACCGACGCCGAGCGCACGCCGACCATGGCAGATTTCGGTGCCGACGCGCTGGCGCTCGCCGACCACCTGGACCTCGACCGATTCGGCGTGATCGGCGTCTCCTTCGGCGGCATGGTGGCCCAGGAGCTGGCCCTCATCGCCGCTGACCGGATCACCCGGCTGGTGCTGTGCTGCACGTCGAGCGGCGGTGCCGGTGGTGCGTCGTACCCACTCCACGAGCTCTGGGACCGCGACGATTCCGAGCGCCTCGAGTCGATGGTCGCGCTGATCGACACCCGCGCCGCCGACGACCCGGCCTTCGGCGATGCCATGCGGGCGTTCACCAGCCGGACCTCCGCCACACCGACGACCGCCCCTCCCGGCGCCGTCCGCCAGCTCGACGCGCGGAGCCGACACGACACCTGGGACCGGCTACCCGCGATATCGGTGCCGACGCTGGTTGCCGCCGGGCGCTATGACGGCATCGCGCCTCTCGCCAACTCTGAAGCCCTCGCTTCTCGCATCCCCACCGCGACGCTCCAGGTGTTCGACGGCGGCCACGGGTTCTTCGGCCAAGACCCGACCGCCTGGCCGGCGATCATCGAGTTCCTCTCCGCCTGATTGG
>CAYMJU010000126.1:0-3234 GCA_964390555.1 uncultured Acidimicrobiales bacterium
TCGCGACGTATTGGCTGCGGCGATCACCTTGATGGACGAAGCTGCAGCCAGCCTTTCTGAATGTCTATCGAGTGTCATCTGCGGGCCTGCCTTCGGTGAACGTCGTTTCGGCCGCACAGGCCGCAAAGGGAGGACAGTAGACGTCTGATCTCGTTTGCACCTTTTCAGCGGGAATGTCGTCCTTGGCGATTTCGTCTGAACTGGGCGTGCCGATCAGAGGCGTCGGAATCGCTTCACAAAGCCGACATTACCTCAGCGGCGCGCTACGACCTTTCTCGGCGAGATTGACCCGGTCCCCAAGGGGCCGCGCCAGCGGCAGTTTCCGAGCGACCTTGCCTTTGGTGGGAATCTGGCGATCAGCGTGGGCTTGGCCGAAGCGGACCGCTGGTCCGATTCGGTCCTGCGTGTTAGCTTGGCCCTCTCATCTACCCCGAAGATCGACATGCGCAATCCAGGCGTCCGATACTCAACCATTCTAGCGATGTTGGTCGCACCCCTAGCCGCGTGCGTCATCGCCGGCGGCGTGGCGTGGGCGGTTAGCGGATTTGGGTGGCGTGTCGCAATCGCGGTGTTTTGGATTGCCGCGGTCTTCGCAGTGCCGACGACAGTTCTGATCGGACCTTTTGTTTACGCGCTGTTGCAGCGGCGTAATTGGCGCCGGTGGTTTCACTACCTCTTGGCAGGAGCGGCCACCGCCATCTGTGTCACCGCAATTCTCGCGCTGTATGCCGCCGCGACTGGCGAGTTGCAGGCACCGGCGTTCCTTTCAATCAGCGCCGTGTCGGTGGGCGTCCTGACAGGACTCATCGGGTGGGCAATAAGACGACCGGATCGAGACCGCGTTAGCGATCATCCGCACGCTTAATCCTTGCGTCCGCATTCGGCGGAACCCGCCACTTGCCTTGCGCAAGCGCGAATGGCCATTTTGTGTTGACCAAGCCACGCGCCGAAATCAGCGCTGCTGCTTGGCCCGGCTCAGGGAAAGAACTGCCACATGACCTCGGTGACACGGCCGCCGTTGACGAACACCCAGATCGTGCACGACTCACCTGGACAAACCGCGCTGCCGGACGGACCTGGGTTGGAAATCAGGTCGGCATAAGTGGAGCGCTCAAGACCCACCCCTCCATCCGGCGTGCGATACGTTGCGGTGTTCGCGGCGACATCCAGATGCTGCGTCGTCGTTGCTCCGTTGACGAGATAGTAGTCGTTCGGCGGCGGTGACTCCTCGTTGTGCGCGCTCGCCTGCGCGGCGGCGGCATCGCCCGAATAGAAGCATGCGACATCGAACTCGATGCCCGTTGCATCCCAGGCCATGGCGTATCCAAACCAAACCCCGTCTGGCAGCTGGCCTTGGCTTGCAGCGCAACCGGAGCCGAGTGCGCCGCCGCTTCCATCGAGGGGACCCGGCGTCGCAGGCGGGTCGCCGGCGGCGAACGCAGCGGGAGCGGTTGGCGGTTGAGATCCGGGCGAACAGGCGATCACCGAACAGAGCACAATCAAAGCAACGAACAATCTCATGGCAAATCCTCCATCGTGATGTTGGAAGAAGAGGTCCGCCTTGTCCAATGGCCAGGGTCGTCGAGGCGGCTGGTTTTCACAAATACGAGTGTCGCTCTTCGGCGATGGCGAGCCGTCTCATGTGCAATGGATGAGCGACCGCAATTGGTCGACTCGGCCGGTCGAGCGGGCCGCCGGCAACGCGATCATCCGGTTTGTTAGGTCGGTCCAGTCCTGTGTGTATCGACATCGATCTCAACGGAAACCGGCGCGTCCTGGGGCACGGCAGGCGGCACGATCGCTTCAGTAGAGGGCGCGCCTTCAATCAAAGGCGCCGCTGGGGCCAGGATTTCTTCGCCCGGTGTTGCCGAAGCCGCCTCGCGCGCCGCTCGCTCCCGGCGCTTCCGCGCCTCTTTGGCCGCTTGCAGCAGCGAGTTCCCCAGATCGCCCGGCGATATGGCGTTTAGCTCGGCGAGTTTCTGCGACTTCCCTTGCTGGTCGAGCGCAAACAACCGGCCTTTTGCTGAATAGCTTGGGAAGACCAGGCCGTGCTGGCGTCCCGCTTTGCGCGCCGCACCCCAACGGTTGCGTAATCCGATCGATTGCGCAAAGCGCATGAACAAGATCACGCATCCGTATGCAACATCGACGATGAAGCGAAACGGCGCACGCAGGATCATGCCCAGGCCGTAAAGGATGATGCTTCCCGCCTTCTTGGAGGCTTGCTCCTTATCAACAAAGTGAGTTGTGCCGAACAACGTTTCGTATCCGGCCACGAACGGTTGCAGCGCGCGAATGAGCTCAACTTGATAATTGGGCATAAAGTAGATGGTTTTGTCGCGCCATGAATCGCGAAGGCCAAGCTGTTCGATTTCCCAGGCCGTGCCTGCCGTGCCAGCGGGCGCCATCACAATCAAGTCGCAGCGGTCGAGTAGCGACGTGACTACGGCTTTCCATTCCGCGTCGGTCGTACGCACCAAGCCTGCGCCCGTCTTATGAAGGCCTGCGCTGGGGCGCCCGAGCCCTACCAACGGCAAGTCCTTATCCAATATCTCGGCCAGCACCGATTCCAACGGACGCACGCCGTTGCGGCCATCGGCACCGGTGTGCCTGTGGAGGATCAGTGTCTTCAGCTGTTCACCGAAATCAAGATCGACCCCGACATAAGCCGGATGGCGGAACGCACGCAAGTAGACCGCAAAGGGGCCGGTCGGCGCGTCGTCGCGCGCAAGTTTGTCGGCAAACGCATTGCGCTCACGCTGGCGCCACATGCGCGAGCCGATGTTGATCCACACGGCCAGCACAAAGGCGACGAAGACGCCCACCACGAGATAGAAAAACAGGTCCATGCGTGCCCCCCGCGCTGTTCGAGCGCCCCGTCCAAACTTAAAGACCATTCAAGCGTAGGTTGGGGCGCCGAAATCGGCAAGAAACGCGGGGCCGGCGCACTTCGGGCGCTTGAGCTGCGGCGGACATGTCAGGGCTGCGGAACGGCCATTATCGGCGAAAAGCGTGAGGCTGTCCGGGAAGACGCGAACGGCGGGCTCAATCCGAACCTGCCATTGCAGCGCCTCCCGGGGGTGCCTTGTTGCAGTGCGAAGACGAACGGAAGGTTTGGATTGACCCCGCCGCCGGTCATATTGTGGCGACCCGGGCCGGATTGGCCCAGTCCTGCCGGTCGCCAGTTTGGCCTGAACGGCGGGACTCAGGGCCCATCGAGCCGCTCCGGATTGC
>CAYMJU010000127.1:0-22981 GCA_964390555.1 uncultured Acidimicrobiales bacterium
TCGCGACCGACCATCGCGTGGGCCAAGGCCGACGCGGTCGTAGCGGCGGTCGAGACTCGTTCCACCACCCGGCCCCGGCGCATGATCGTGATCAGGTCGGTTGCCCGCAGCACCTCGTCGAGCTTGTGGCTCACCAATGCCACGGCCCGCCCCTCCTCGTCGACCACCCGGCGCAGAGCTTCGAAAAGCTGCTCGGACTCGTCGGGCGTAAGCACCGATGTGGGCTCGTCGAACACCAGGATCTGCGGGTCACGTCGTAGGCACTTGATGATCTCGACGCGCTGACGCATGCCCGCGGGCAGATTGCCGACGACAGCGTCGGGCTCGATGTCGAGGCCGTAGTGCCGGCTCAGCTCGGCCACCCGATCCCGGACCGCCCGGGGGTCGAACCGGCCCGAGTCGCCGAGGGCCACGTTCTCCCACACCGTCAGGGTGTCGACCAGGCTGTAGTGCTGGTGCACCATGCCGATACCCCGGGCCGCGGCGTCGATCGGGTCGCGGATCTGGCAGCGCTCACCGAACAAAGTGATCTGGCCGGCATCGGGGAGCACCAGGCCGATCAACACCTTCATCAGCGTCGACTTGCCGGCCCCGTTCTCGCCGAGGATGCCGTGGATTTCGCCGCGGCGAATGTCGAGGTCGACGTCGTCACACGCAGCAACCGCACCGAAGCGCTTGGTGATGCCACGCAGCTCGACCGCGGCCGGAGAGGGGGCGGTCGCCCCCTCCCCGGCACGGTCGTCGGGATCGGTCACGTTCTGGCGTCGCGGAGAACGTCAGCCTCCGGCGTAGGCCTCGCCCTTGATGGCGCCGAAGTCGGCCGCGAAGTCACCGGCGGCGATCGCCGCGTAGACGTCGTCGAGCGCCGTTTGCTGGTCGGCGGTGGCGTCGCAGATGATTGCGCCGGGCTCGGGGTCGACACCGACCTTGAACGCGCGGATCGTGCCTTCGGTCAGCTCGCCGCTCAGGATCTCGGGCAGCAGGGCACGGAAGTAGTCGCCACCGTCGAAGCGCACGGCAATGTCGTAGGCCAGCTCCTCGCCGTCGTCGCACACCGTCGACGAACCGGCCGACATGGTGATCAGCCCGGCCTCCTCAGCAAGCTCGACGATCGGCCGGTGGGCGCCGCCAAGGAACGGGTACACGGCGTCGGCCCCGTCGGCGATGGCCTGGTTGAGCGCCTCGGTGGCGTTGGCGGTGTTGTCGAAGTCGAACGGGAAGTCACCGGTCTGGACATACGTCATGGTGAACGACGGGTCGACTGACTGCAGGCCGAGCTCGAAGGCCATGTACGACTCCTTCTCGAAGCCGAGATCGCAACAACCGATGAAGCTCACGCTGTCGCCACCGCTGTCCTGGAGCAGCAGGCCGGTCGCGACACCGGCGCTGTAGTTGATCTCCGAACCGTCATCGACGCTCTGGGCCAGCCCGTCGTTGGGCGGGAATCCGGCACCGCAGTTGCAGTACCAGAAGATGTCCGGGTACTCCGCGATGAGCTGGGGCAGTGGCTCGGCGATCTCGCTGGCGCCGATGATCATCACGTCGACGCCCTGCTGGGCCAAGTCGCCGATCGCCGTCGCGGCGTCGGCGGCTTCGATCTCGTCGGCGATGATCGGCTCGGCGAAGCCGTTCTCGGCGGATGCCTCGGTCACCGCGCTAACCACGGCCTCGTAGTACGCGCCATCGTCGCGGGGCCCGGCCGCGGCCACACCGAACACCACCTGACCGTCGCCGTTGGCGTCGAGGGTCAGCTGCGTGTCACCACCGGTATCGCCTCCGGCGGCCTCAGCGGTCGTGGTCGTGTCGTCAACCGGGGCCTCGGTGCCCTCGGGCGCCGCGGTCTCGTCCGTCGGCGCTTCGGTGACGTCGGTCGTGGTGTCGTCGTCGTCGCCGCACGCGGCGGCGACGAAGGTCAGGGCCGCCAGAACGGCGACCAGTTTCCAGATTCGTGTGTTCATTCGGGTGTATCTCCCCTGTCGGTCCGGGCGGGTACCCCCGGATTTCCCCTCCTGGTGGCCATGAGGCCGCCAGAAACCTAGCTGCTGCCCCGGCTACGCCGAAGTCGGCCAGTGGCGGCGGTAGCGCTGCACCAGCCAGCGGTTGAACTGCACGTGGCTCTCCTCCTGCCACGAGTACCGACCCCGCGGCGCGAAACGCGAGCCGAGGCCGCGCTGCACCTTGGTGGTGGCGTCTTGGTCCTGGCGTACGAAGACCTGGACCCCGGCGTCGGACAGCGCCAACTTGTGCTCGAACAGCGGGTCATCGAGCGCCGACGGATGGACCAGGTAGCCGATCTCCACGTCGACCGTGGTCGCCGTCTTGGGCCTCACGAGGAAGAAGAAGCACTGGTCGGGAGCGGTGCCGAAGCAGAGCGTCGGCGGGACCAGGGCGAACGTCGACCGCATCCGGTCGTCCTCGGTGAGACCGGGGAACGTCGGCAGGATCGTGCGGTGGGTGGCGTTGAAGCCGCCGTCGATGTGGGTGTACCCGGCGGTCCGGAACACCACGTTCGACGCGTCGTCCCACGGCACCGGAAACGCCGACATCGAGCTGGGACAGAAGTCCTGGACGAACTGGTGAAGGCGGTTGGCGTGGTAGCCGTCGTTGAAGTTCTCGAACATGACCTTCCAGTTCCAGGGCATGTCGGGAAGGGTGAAGGTGCCGGGACACACGGCGTCGGCCAGGTCGTAGTTTGCGACGTAGGGCTCGTAGCGGTCGAGCGTCGGGCCGAGCGGCGCAGCGGACGTGTCGAAGTTGACGAACACGAAGCCCTGCCACATCTCGACGGCCAGGTTGGGGAGGCCCCAGTCGGACTTCTCGAAGCCCTCGGCTCGCTCCATGGCCGGGGCGCCGAGCAGGCGGCCGTCGAGTCCATAGGTCCAGTGGTGGTACGGGCAGGTGAACTTGGTCGAATTGCCGGACCCTTCGCACACTTGCATGGCCCGGTGCTGGCACACCGCCGACAGGCACCGGATCTCGCCGTCTTTGCCCCGGACCACGATCAGCGGCTCGCCCACGAGCTCGGTCGCGAACCAATCCCCGGGTCCGGGCACCCGGTCGGCTCGCCCCACGCACAGCCAGTCGTGCGAGAACAGCGCCTCGCGTTCGAAGGCCAGGAAGTCCTCGGACGTGTACAGCTCGCTCGGCAGCGCCTGGGCCTTGCTCACGTCGACGATCGACTGGTCGAGCGACGTCAACAGATCGAGGTTCATCATGCCTCTACCCCCTTGTTGGATAGAAGGAATTTGCGGATCTTGCCGACGCTCGTGCGGGGGAGCTCGTCGACGAAGGTGATGTCGCGGGGCACCTTGGCCTTGCCGAGCCGGGCGGCGCACCACGCCATCAGCTCGTCGGCAGTCGGCGGGTCGGCCACATCCGCGGCGACCACGAACGCCACCGGCACCTCGTCGCGCACCGGGTCGGGCCGGCCGACCACCGCCGCTTCGAGCACCTTGGGGTGGTCGGACAGGACCAGCTCGACCTCGACGGTCGACACGTTCTCGCCCGCCACCTTCAAGACGTCCGAGCGCCGACCGGTGAAGAAGAACCGGCCGTCGTCGGTGCGGATGGCCTGATCGCCGGTGAGGAACCAATCGCCCCGGAACGACGCCTCGGTCACCTCGGGCATGTCGAGGTAGCCGGCGAAGAGGGTGATCCCCCGCTCGCCCCGGACCACGATCTCGCCGCCCACGCCCGGTGGGCACAGCTGGCCGTCGGCGTCGTGAATCTCGACCTCGCACCCAGCGGTGGGGAACCCCATCGACGACGGGACCGGGTCTTCGGCACGATCGGTCAGAACCGCCGGGATGGTCTCGGTCATGCCGTAGAGCTGCCGGGGCCGGCAGCCGAACCACTCGACCACGGTCGCGTACTGGTCGTCGCTGATGTTCTGGGCGAACCAGCAGTGGCGCAGTCCGAGACCGTCGACCTTCTCGCCACGCGCCACCACCATCCGAAGCGGCGCAGCGAACATGCTGGCGCACGTCGCCCGATGCCGCACGGCCTGGGGCAGGAACCCGCCAGCGGTGAACGTGGGCATGAGGGCCACGCTCGCGCCGGCCCAGATGGCCGCCGCGAACGAGTAGTACTGAGCGTTGGCGTGGAACATCGGCAGCACCACGAGATTGCGGTCATCGGCGGTGAGCGCCGCCGCTTCGGCCATGCACCGGCCCGCGAACGCGTAGTTGGCCTGGGTTATCTCCACACCTTTGGGCAGACCGGTCGTACCCGACGTGAACATCACCGCCGCCCGATCACGCACGTCGACCGGGGGGAAGTCGGCGAGGCCGGCCGCGGCGAACGGTGCCAGGTCGCAGTCGTCCTCGTCGATCTCGATGACCGGAAGATCGCCCGACGCCGCCTTGTACACGTCGGCCCGACTTGCCGCACACAGGCCGACCTTGGGCCGGGTACGGCTGATGTGACCGGCGAGCTCGGGCGTCTTGCCCATCGGGTCCGACGGCACGATCCACCCGCCGAGCCGGACCGTCGCCAGCCACGTCGCCACGAACGTCGGTGAGTTGGTGAGCGCCATGTGCACGGCCTGTCCGTGCTTGACGCCGCGGTCACGAAGCGTGAGCGCCACCCGGCGGACCTGGGCGTCGAACCCGGCGTAGGTCCATGACCGCTCCCCGCCGTCGCTGCGCTCGAACGTGAGGAACGGCGCGTCGGGGCGCGCTGCCACCTGGCCGGCCCACAGATCGGCGAACGAAACGGCGTCAGCCATAGCCACCGCCGCCGGGGAGATCGAGGCGCACGACGTCGGCGGGCTGCAGCGTGATCCGCTGTTGGGTGCGGACCGGCTCCGCGTTCACCGAGAACGACCCGGCCGCCCCGGGCTCGCCCCCGAAGATGCCCTGGGGTGCCTCGGCCAGGCGCGACGTAACCGCGTTGAGCTGCCACGGCCGCTCGGTGTCGACCACGAACTCGATCGTCTGACCCAACCCGCCGATCTGGTTCCCCGCACCGCCCGAACCGTCACGCAACTCCTTGCGCAGGAACCGGATCGGTGCCGAGGCCTCGACCACCTCCATAGGGACCGCGGCCACGCCGGTCGGGTACGAGCACGCCGACAACCCCGGCTTCTGCGCCCGGGCTCCCACCCCGCCGGCATAGGTGAACATGGCGGTGATGAACGGCGAGCCGTCGTCATGGTTGCCGCTCACCTGCATGGTCCACACCGCGCCCGACCCCTCGGCCATGGCCTGATCGGGCTTCACCTGCGCCAGCGCCTTCAGCAAGGCGTTGGGGAGGAACATCCCCACCACGTGGCGAGCGGTCCCGGGCTGGGGCGACACCGCGTTGACGATCGAACCGACCGGCGCCTCGACCTTGATCGGCGCCAAGCTGCCGTGATTGTTCGGCACGTCGGGGTTGAGCATCGACCGCACCGTGAACGTCGTATAGGCGTGGGTGTAGTTCTTGACCACGTTTATGCCCCACGGGCTGGCCGGCGAGGTGCCCTCGTAGTCGACGGTGATCTCGCCTGCGTCGGCATCGATGATCACCGCGCAGACGATGTCGATCAGGCTGCCGTCGGCCAGGTCGAGCACGGCGCTGGCCTCGTAGCGGCCTGCGGGCAGGGCGCGGATCGACGCCCGGGTGGCATCCTCGGAGCGACGGATGATCTCGTCGGCCAGGTCCTCGATGTCACCGAGGTCGTGGCGGTCGCACAGGACGCCGAGGCGGCGCGCGCCGACCTCGCCCGACGCCATCTGGGCGTGCAGGTCGCCCGCCATGTGGTCGGGCTGGCGGACGTTGGACAAGATGAACTTCCAGACGTCGTCGTTGCGCTCGCCGGCCTTCATGAGCTTGCAGATGGGGATCCACAGGCCCTCTTCGAACACGTCGCGGCCACCGGCTCCGATGCCGTAGCCGCCGACATCGGTGTGGTGGATGGTCGAGCCGAACAAGGCGATGACCCGCGCCTCGCCGGTTGCCGGGTCGGCGCGAAACACCGGGTAGAGCACGGTGACGTCGAGGAGCTGACCGGCCGTCTTGTACGGGTCGTTGGTGATGAGGACGTCGCCGGGGACCAGGGTGTCGACCGGGTACTCGGCGAGGATGTTGGCGGCGCCGATGGCGAGCGAGTTGATGTGCCCCGGTGTGCCGGTCACCGCCTGGGCGACCATGCGCCCCCGCCGGTCGAACACGGCATTGGCGAGGTCGCCCGCCTCACGCACGATCGGGCTGAACGCCGCCCGCTGGAGCGCCTTGGCCTGCTCGTTGACCGTGGCGATCAAGCTCTGCCACAACACCTCTAGCTCCACGGCGTCGAACTCTCGCACCATGAACTCTCTCCTGGCGACGTTTTGAGAACTCATCTTATAACCGTCCTCTCGTCGCTATCAAGGAACCGTCAGAACCGACCTCGACGGACCAACCCGGCCGGATGACCGCGGTGGTCTCGCGCTCCTCCACGATGCAGGGTCCGTCGAACCGGGCCCCGATCGGCAGCGTCTCGCGCCGGTACACCGCGACGTCGGCGGCCGGGACACCGCGAGCGAACGCCACCGGGCGGTACCGGTGGGCCACCACCGCGCCGCCGATCGGCAACGGCTCGGCGCTCGGCTCGACGATCGTGGCCGTGGCGTAGGTCGACAAGCGCCACGTGACGGCTTCGATCGCCACGTCGGGGATGGCCAACCCGTAGATCCGGCGGTACTCGGACTCGAACGTCGCATGCACCTCGGCCGCGCTGGCCGGCCAACGCTCGCCCTCGCCGACCCAGATCGTGATCTCGTTGCCCTGCCCCGCGTAGCGGGCATCGACGCCGTAACGGAACCGAACCTGGTCCTCGGGTACGCCCGCGGCCGACAGGACCCGCCGGCCCTCGGTCTGCAGCGTCGCGAGCAAAGCGTCGCGGGCGACCAACGTGGCCGGCGACGAATCGTCGAGCGGCTGCACCAAGCTACGGCCGAGGTCGATGCGCACCGGCGTCACCAGCGTGCCGAACGCCGACAGCACGCTGGCGTTCACCGGGAAGATCACGGTGTCGCTCTGGAGCAGCTCGGCCACGCCACACGCGTGCACCGGACCGGCGCCGCCGAAGGCGATAAGCGGAACCCCCCGGAGGTCGATGCCCTGCTCGACGCCGTGCATGCTCGACGAGGCGGCCATGTTCTGGTTCACGACCTCGTGCACGCCGGCCGCGGTGTCATCGACCGAGAGACCGAGCGCCGACGCCAGCGGCGCGAACGCCAGGCGCGCCGTCGATGCGTCGAGACTCATGTCCCCGCCGAGGAACCAATCGGGGTCGAGCAGGCCGAGCAGCACGTCGGCGTCGGTGACCGCCGGCCGCTCACCGCCGCGGCCGTAGCACGCCGGCCCTGGATCGGCGCCCGACGACTCGGGGCCGACCTTCAACAGGCCGAGGTCGTCGACGCGGGCCAGGCTTCCACCACCGGCGCCGATCTCGACCAGGTCGACCGACGGCACCGACACCGGGAACCCCGATCCCTTCTTGAACCGATAGATGCGGGCCACCTCGAACGTGTTGGTGAGCTCGGGCTCGCCGTGCTGGATGAGGCATGACTTGGCCGTCGTGCCGCCCATGTCGAAGCAGAGGAGGCGATCGAGACCGTGACGGCGGGCGAACCACGACCCGGCGAGCGCGCCCGCCGCGGGGCCCGACTCGACGAGCCGGATCGGGAACCGGGCCGCGTCGTCGGCCGACACCACCCCACCGTTGGACAGCATCATGAGAACCGAACCGCCGAAGCCCTCCGCCGACAGCCACTTCTGGAGCTCGTCGAGATACGGCCCGATCACCGGCATGGTGGCGGCGTTGCACGCCGTGGTCACCATGCGCGGGTACTCGCGGATCTGGGGTGACACCTCGCCCGAGATGCACACCGGCACGCCGACGTCGCGCCGAAGATGCTCGGCCACGGCCTGCTCGTTGCTGGCGTTCACGTAGGAGTTGAGGAAGCAGACGGCGACCGCCTCGACATCGGCGGCGCGAATCTGGTCGGCGAGGGCGGCGAGCGAGGCCGCCGACACCTCGGTCACGATCTCGCCGCGGGCATTGGTGCGCTCGTCGAGCTCGAAGGTCAGCGCCCGAGGGATCGGCGGCGCCGGGAACTCGATCTGGAGGTCGTACATGTCGTATCGGTGCTCGTCGCGGATCAACAGCGTGTCGCCGAACCCCGCAGTGGTGACGAGCGCCGCCCGCCCCGTCTTCCCCTCGATCAAGGCATTGGTCACGAGCGTCGTGGCGTGGACGATCGGGGCGGTGATGTCAGCCGGGGCCACCCCGGCCTTGGCGAGCAACTTGGCGATGCCGGCGCGCACACCCTCGAGCGGCGCGGCCGGCGTGGTGAGCGTCTTGTCGACCACGACCCGACCGGTCGCGGCGTCGAGCAGCACCACGTCGGTGAACGTGCCACCGATGTCGACCGCGAGCCTCCAGTCGGTCACACCCGTCACCCTTGCTCGGCCAGGTCGTCGCGCGGCGGGCTGAACACGTCGAGGATCCAGCACTCGCCGTACTCGTCGTCGCCACCAAAGACGCTGTCACCGTGCCACACGCCGCGAGGCGCGAGGTAGACCTCGCCGGCGTTGAGCACCGTGCGCTGCTCGACGTCGGCGCCGCCGATTCGGAAGTCGAGTTGGCCGCGCATGATGATCCCGAGCTGATCGTGCTCGGGGTGATGGTGGAGGAAAGAGCCCGTCGCCCCGCCATCGATGCGCCAGAAGCACAGCTGCAGGTTGTCGCCGGTGATCACCCGGCGCCGGAACCCGGGGCGGTCCGTCTCGCGAAACGTCGACTCGTCGAAGAAGTAGCTGTAATTGTCGGCCAGATCTCCGAGCATCGGTCCTCCTGGTGGCTAGATGAGGCGCTGGATCATGCGGGTCTCGACGTCGGCCAGGTGATCCTCGACCGCGGCGACCACCGCGATCGGGTCGCCCGCGGCGACGCCGGCGGCGATCGCCCGGTGGGCATCGCCGGCCCGGGCGACGATCACCGCCACCTCGGCCTGGTTCGCCGCCGCGTGGAGCAACTCGCTGAACCCCTCGTCGGCGAACAGCGCGTGCAGGATCTTGCCGTACAACTCGGCGAGGAGCTGGTTGCCGCTCGCGTCGGCGAGCAGGCTGTGGAACAGCCGGTCGAGCCGGCGGAAGTCGTCGATCGCCATGCCGGAGCTGAACTCGCCGCCGACATCGACCAGGGCCCGGCGCTGGTCGGGCTGCGCCCGGCACGTGGCGAGCTCGGCCATAGGGATCTCGATGAGGCGGCGGGTCTCGAACAGCTCGCGGACCCGGCGCTTACGGTCGTCGACCACCGTGAGGTCGACGCTCGGCAGGTGCTCGACTACGACGGTGCGGTTGCCGCGACGCTCTATCACCCCGAGCGACACCAGGTGTTGGAGGGCCTCGCGGACCGATGTGCGGGCGACGCCGAACTGCTCGCCCAGCACCCGTTCGGCCGGGAGTTGCTCGCCCGGTCGTAGCTGACCGAGACGGATCGATTCCAGCACCGCCACGCGAACCTCGTCGGCCACCGTGCGCCGCGACACCGGTGCGAACTGTGGGGTCACGTCAGGCCGAGCGAGGCGAAGTGGGCCCGCTCGCGGGCGAGATCGAGCGGCTCGATGATCGCCTGGTGCTCGGCGTCGCCCCAGAGCTCAGCCGGAACCAGCCACATCACCTCGAATTCGAGCCCGTCGGGATCGCGGGCATAGAGCGACTTGTTGGCGCCGTGGTTCGAGGCACCCACGAGCGCGCCGATCCGGCTCAGCTTGTCGCGCATCTCCTCGAGCTCGGCCAGGGTCGGGACCTCCCACGCGATGTGGTACATGCCGACGCTCGACCGACCCGCTTCGGACGCCCCGGCCCCCGAACCGATCGTGAAGAAGGCGATGTCGTGGTGGTTCGGGCTGGCCGGCGCCCGCATGAACGCATAGCTCCCACCCGGGTCGTCGACCACCGTCGAGAACCCGAGGACGTCGGCGTAGAAGCGCTGGTGGGCTCGGGCGTCGCGGACGTAGAGCACCGCATGGTTGAGTCGGGTGATCGGCATCGTGCCACCTCTTCCTCGGCCCCGAATACCGGCGTGGTCCGATGGTCAGACCATACCCCCTCCCGCTCGCTCCGCACCCGGCGAGCTGGCATTCGCCGCTGCGTGGTGCGGGCGGTGCGGGATCAGAGGTGGCGGGTGTCGTTGAACGAGGAGAGCAGGCGGACGCCGGCGCCGTGTTCGACGACGGTGATCGACGCCAGCGAGACCCGCAACCGCATCATCGTGTCGGCCGAGCCGCCGATCGCCCAGGCCGCCGCCGCTTTGATCGGTGTGGCGTGGGTGACGATCACGATCGTCTCGCCGGGGTACTCGGCCTCGAGCTCGTCGCACGCCGCCGCTACGCGCCGGTACACCGAGCCCATCGACTCACCACCGGGCGGCACGTACTCGATGTCGTCGAGCCAACGCCGGCCCAGCTCGGCCATCACCTCGCCGATCTTGCGGAGGTCATACGAGCCGAAGTCGATCTCGCCCCACCGTGGATCGATGACCGTTGGGTAGTCGCCGAAGCCGGCGGCCGCCGCCGTCTGGTGGGTGCGGGTCAGATGCGAGGTCTGGGCCCGGTCGATCCTGTGGATCGACCGGAGGTACTCACCGGCGCGCCGTGCCTGCTCGAAGCCGACCTCGTCGAGCGGCGAATCCTCTTGACCCTGTAACAAGGCGTTGGCGTTGTTCGGCGTGCGCCCGTGCCGCAGGAATATCAGCACCGCAGGCTCACCCGCCCGACAGCAGTCGTCGGCACTCGTCGATGTCGAGATGGAGCTGGGTCTTGAGCTCCTCGATCCCCGACATCTTCCGGTTGAGCCGGACCCGATCGACGAACTGCACGCGCGCCGCCTCGTCGTAGAGGTCGCCGTCGAAGTCGATCAGATGTGCTTCGACCAGCAGCTTGCCGTGCGAGTCGTAGAAGGTCGGGCGAGTCCCGACGCATACGGCGGCGGGCCGAGCCACCCCGTCGGGACGCAGGTACCAGCCGGCGTACACCGCATCGGCCGGCAACAAGATGTGATCGGGAACGGCCACGTTCGCGGTCGGGAACCCGAGCGTGCGCCCGCGCTGGTCGCCGAGCACGACGGTGCCACGGATCTCGTAGGGCCGGGTGAGCATGGTGTTGGCCGCCGCCAGGTCACCGGTAGCGAGGGCGCGCCGGATGGCCGTCGATGACACCTGCTCGTGGTCCCGGGCCCGGTCGCCGCGCAAGTCCATGAGCCCGAGCCCCATGATCGCGAATCCGTGCTCGGCGCCCATCCGCTGCAACAACGCGACGTTGCCTTGGCGCTGATGACCGAAGTGGAAATCCTCCCCGACCACGACCACCTTGGCGCCGAGGCGTTCGACGAGGACCTCGACCACGAACTCGGGAGCGGTCTCGAGCGCCCGCTCGGCGTTGAAACGCAGCACGAGCGTGCGATCGACACCCGTGTCGGCCAGCAACTCGAGCTTCTGGTCGAGGTCGGTGAGCAGCAGCGGCGCCGACTCGGGGCGCACCACACGAGCCGGGTGCTGGTCGAACGTGACGACCGTGGTGTCGAGGCCGCGATCGGCCGCGAGCTTGCGGAGCTGGTCGATCAGAAGTTGGTGACCACGGTGGACCCCGTCGTACGCGCCGATCGTTATCGCCGACCCGCGCTCACGGGCTGACGGCGGACCATCCTCGTACAGGATCTCCATACCAGAAGAGGCTATTTCCCTTCCTTCAACTTCCGGTAGTCGTCGAGCGCCCGCTTGTGGCCGTTGGCGCCATGGCCGAGCAGCCCGCCGGTACGGACGTCTTTCACGGCGCCCTCGAGCTTCTTGAGCAGCCCGCGCAGGTCCTCCTCGGGCCCGGCCTTTTCGAGCTCCTCGAGGCGCTTGTGGATGTTTTCGAGGTTCCGGCGAACCTGCCCGTACTCGTCGTCGAGTTTCTGGCGGGCTTCTTCGAGGCTCTTGGCCATGGCGGTGGTCTCCTCAGTGCTGGGTTTCCACACCGTATCGGCACGCCCGTCACCGAGCTGGAATGACGACCGCCGGTCTGGCGCGGCCGTCAGCCGTCGGCTCGTACACGGCGAGCAGGTCGCCATCGGGGCTCGTCACGCTCCAACGTTCGGCCGGGCCGGAGGGACCGACCTCGCTCGTGCCCAAAACCCGTCCGTTTCGAACCATCGCCGCGACCTCGGAGTCGACCGCCCGGTTGGCGAAGTCGCGCAGGGCGTCGGCCATCGGTCGGAGCTCGACCTCCTCGACCGGGCGAGCCTCGGCGGCGGTGAACGAACCGATCGCGGTGCGCCGCAGGTCGCGCAGGTGCGCTCCCCCGCCGAGCGCGTGCCCGATGTCGGCGGCCAAGCTGCGGATGTAGGTGCCCGACGAGCAGTCGACCTCGATTCGGTAGACGTGCGCCGCAGCCGTCGATTCGACGTCGACTCGGCGGATCGTGACCGGGCGCGGGGCGCGTTCGATCTCGATTCCTTCCCGCGCCAATTCGTGGAGACGTCGGCCGTCGACCTTGATGGCGCTGACCATCGGAGGGATCTGCATGATGTCGCCGACGAACTTTCTGGCCACGGCGCGCACGTCGTCGATCGTCACGTGGCCCATCTCGTGGGTCGCCGTGACCGTGCCTGCCGCATCGAGGGTCGACGTCTCGACACCCAACACCACCTCGCCGGTGTAGGACTTGGGCAGCTCGGTCATGAACCGCAGGAGCTTCGTGGCCCGCCCGACACCGAGCAGCAGTACCCCCGTGGCGTCGGGGTCGAGCGTGCCGGCGTGACCGATGCGGCTGGTGCCGAGCAGCTTGCGGGCTCGCGCCACCACATCGTGCGACGTCATTCCCGGCGCCTTGTCGACGACCGCGAACCCGTCGACCCCCGAGTCTCTGGAGCGCCTGCCCATCAGCTCGCGTCGGTGCCGGTGGTATCGATGCCGCGGAGCACCTCATCGATCCGGGCGGCACTCCGGGCGACCGAATCGGGCTGGAACACGAGCGGCGGCACGCGCCGCAGCCGGGTCTGGCGCCCGATCGCCGCCTGGATCTCGACGCGGTGCTCGGCCAGAGCGTCGCGGATCTCGGGGTCGCCTTCGCGTTCGTCGACATCGGTGTAGTACACGACGGCTTGAGACAGCTCGCGGTCGGTGCGCACGTCGGTGACCGTGACCCACTCGAGACGCTCGTCGCCGAGCCGGAGCAGCTCCTCGGCCACGATCTCACGAAGCAGCTCGTTGTATCGGTCGACCCGATTGAACCCGGCCTTCGCCGGCGCCCGATGCCCCCGCCGCCTACCGCTGCGCTTGCCTTTCACCCCGCCAGGCTAAGGCCCGGACGGTGGACCGGCATGCACATGTCGCGTGCGCTGGCTGTCGCTGAGCGAGATGGAACGCACGCGACTTCGCCGGGCTGGAGTGTCACAGCCTGCCGTCACACTCGAGGACGATCGGCGCTACCTCCGCTGCCGTCATCCACCAGATGCCGCTCCTCGCCGCAACCCGCAATGCTCAGCCGACGGTCGTGGTCGAGGCGCACCGCTCGGCCCGAACCGCAGGGGTCACCGTGCTGCGCTCGTCGCATCCGCTCCCGAGCCGGCGGTGGTGCACGACACGTCTGGCGACGCCCACAGCCACCTTGCTGCAGCTCCCACGTTTCGTGGATCCAGCGACGGTCGAGCGCTGCCTTGATCACAGCCTCATCCACGGCCTGGTGTCCGTACCCGCCGCCAGGAGCGCGACGCCGCGCGTCGCGAGCGGATCATCGTCGCCGGATGGCGAGTGGTCGAAGCCATCGACCCGGACCTCGAACACGAGCGAGCGTTCGCAGGTATCGCTGCCTCACTGTCGACCTTGCTTAGCGCCGACACCCCGACGTCCCGTGCGCTGAGTGTCGATGAGCAACACCCAACGCACACGAAGTCCGCGAACAGCTTGGCAGCCGGGCGATCCTGTGACTGATGGTAGATTCGATGGCATGAGAACTACCATCGACCGAGCCGGCCGGATCGTCGTGCCCAAGGCCATCCGCGAACGGCTGCGACTGAGCGAGGGCGGCGAAGTCGAGGTTCTCGAACGCGGGGGCGTCATCGAGATCACCCCGGTCCCGGTCGAGATCGCCATCGAGTCGACGCCGGCCGGGGTGATCGCCCGCCCTGCGACACCACGACCGGCGCTCGCCAACAGCGATGTCCTCGCTGTCATCGACGAGTCCCGCCGTTGACAGCGATCGACACCAGCGTCGCCGTCGCCGCATTGCTCTCGTGGCACGAGTTGCACGACGAGTGCACGCTGCCGGCCTCTGGCGCGTCCATTCCCGCTCACGCCCTCGTCGAGACGTACTCGGTGCTCACTCGGCTGCCCGCGCCCCACCGAATCTCACACTCCGATGCCCGCGCCCTGCTCGAGGCGCGTTTCACCGACACGGCGATCCTCGTGATGAATCCGCCGTTGCAGCGGACGCTCATCGCGACACTCTCCGACGCCGGCATCTCCGGTGGCTCGACGTACGACGGTCTGATCGCGTTGATCGCGCGAGACCACGGACACCCGCTCCTCACCGCCGACCGGCGCGCCGCTCGCACCTACGAATCGCTC
Organism: uncultured Acidimicrobiales bacterium; assembly: GCA_964390555.1. Taxonomy (GTDB): domain Bacteria; phylum Actinomycetota; class Acidimicrobiia; order Acidimicrobiales; family SHLQ01; genus CAVTWS01. The sequence goes on from CAYMJU010000127.1 coordinate 14,579, forward strand.
GGTGTCGAGTACCAGCTTGTCCCCGCGGCGGAAGCTACCGACTAGCCCCGTCGTCAGCTGAGTGGGATCACCAACGTGGTCGGGTCGCCGCTTTCGGCCTCGGGCAGCGACCACTCGACCGGCTCGCCGCCGTCGCTGGTCACCCACAGGCGGAACGGCGGAACGGCATCGAGATCGCACCAACCGTTGTCATCCCTCACGCAGTCGCGCCAGAGCTGGTAGCGACTCGACGGGCCGGGCCAGACATCGATCGGTTCGAACCGCCGACCGCCCGGACGGCCGGCGAAGATCGGCGTAGGCGACTCGTGAATCGCGCGTCGCCCGTCGCCCGTCGCCCGGCGCCCGGCGCCCGGCGCCCGGCGCAACGAGTGGAGGCACCGTCGTCGAGGTGATCGTCGTCGATGATCCGGTCGACGTTGTCTCGGGCATCGCGGAGACCACCGGCAGCGACGTCGCCGTGGCGCCAACTCCCGTGCTGGCGGCCGTCGTGGGACCGGAGGCACAGCCGGTCCCAAGCGCTACCAGGCTCGCGAGCGCGACGAGTCGCCTAGCCACCGAGCAGGTATTTGGGGACGAGCTGGTCGAGCTCGTCGAGGGTCCATGGCTCGACCTGGGTGTGGTCGCCCCGGTGGATGCCGCGCTCGTCGCGGAGCTGGTTCCAGATGCCGACCGTCCCGCCGGTGGCGTGGAAGACGTGGCCGGTCACGCCGGCGGCGGCGTCGGTGCACAGCCACGCCACGATCGGGGCCACATACCGGGCCGGCGGGGTGTTGATGTACGACGCCCACATCTCGTCGTCGATCAGCCCCTGCGCGTGCCACGCCTTGAAGTCGTCGTGGGACTTGGCCCACAGCCGAGTGGCGGCACCCGGGGCCAGGCAGTTCACCGTCACGCCGGTGCCCGCCGTCTCGGTGGCCATGGCGCGAGTCATGCCGATCACCCCGCCCATAGCGGCGGCGAACGCCGGCTGGCCGAGCGCGCCAGTCGCGCCGTGCGATGTGGTGTTGATCACTCTCCCCCACCCCTGGGCCGCCATCTGCGGGACGGCGTGGCGGGCGACGAACCACTTCTGCGACATCTGCAGGGCGATGGTCTTCTCGTAGAGATCGAGCGGCATCTCGAAGATCGAGCCCTCGATGGCCGCACCGGCGCAACACGCGGTGATGTCGACCTGGCCGAAGGCCTCGACGACGGCGGCCACCGCGGCGGCACCCCCGTCGAACGTCGACACATCCGCGTGACTGGCCACCGCCCGACCGCCCGCGGCCACGATCTCGGCCGCGGTCTGCTCGGCGAAGGAGGGGTCCGAACCGCCGCCCAGCATGTCGGTGCCCAGGTCGCAGGCCACGACCGACGCTCCGTGCCCGGCGAGCAGCAAGGCGATCTCCTTGCCGATGCCGTTGCCGGCGCCGGTGACCAGCGCGGCCTTGCCGTCGAGTCGTCCCATCACCCCTCCCGATCAAGCTCGCGGCGAACGTAGCAGCGTCGGCGGCTCAGAATTGGTTGCGGCACGCTTCGGCCAGCGGGCCGCCGAAGCAGACCATCCCGAACGTCGCCACGGCGAGGAAGGGCCCGAACGCCATGGCTTCGCGACGCGCCGCCCGCCCGCTGGCGATGCGCGCCACGCCGACCACGGCGCCGAGCACGAAGCTGGCGTAGAAGCCGAGGACCACTTCGGCCAGCCCCGACCAGCCGAGCACCAGGCCGCACAGCCCCGCGAGCCGTACGTCACCGAAGCCCATGGCATCGGGTCGAATGGCGTGCACGCCGAAGAAGAAACCGAACGCCGCGGCCCCACCGATCCCGGCCCTCACCAGGGCATCGGCGTCGCCGTCCACCACCGTGGCGGCCAACAACCCGACCGCGGTTCCAACGAGCGTCGGGTACAGGACCGACGACGGCAGGCGATGGTGGCCGACATCGATCACCGACAAGGCGAGCAGACCGGTGAACGCCACCAGGTGCGCCGCCAGGTCGGCGTGTGATCCGAGCCTCCAGGCGGCGACGGCGAACAGCGCCGCCGTGCCCGCTTCGACCGCGGGGTAGCGCCACGAGATCGGCGCCGAGCACGACCGGCACCGTCCCCGCAGCATCATCCACGACACCACCGGCACCAAGTCGCGTGCGCGGAGGTCGCTCCCACAGGCCGGGCACGCCGACGACCCGCCGACGACGCTGCGACCGGCGGGGGCCCGGGCTATAACAACGTTCAGGAAGCTGCCGATGAGGAGCCCGAGCAACGCCCACAAGGCGACGGCGGCATCCTCACCGGGCCGCCAGACACGCACGGTCCAGGCACCCAACGCGAGGACGAACATGGAGATCCAGGGTACGGACGTCGAGGGGCTACTGGCGACGGTGTGGGACGCCGGCGGTACCGACCTCATCCTCGCCGCCGGGGCCGTCCCGATGGGCCGCATCGACGGGCAGCTGCGGGCCTTGCCGCACGCCCAGGTCACGCCCGACGAGATGCACCACCTGCTCAAGGAACTTCTCGACGGAGGCGACCTCGGCCGGCTCGAGGAGGCCCGCGAGCTCGACTTCGCGTTCTCGTGGGGTGAGCGGGCGCGCGTGCGGGGGAACGCTTTCTACCAGCGGGGCGAGTTGGCGGTGGCCCTGCGGTTGATCCCCGATGTCATCCCGACGTTCGACCAGATAGGGCTGCCGCAGTCGGTTCGGGCGCTGGCTGGCGCCGCCCAAGGGCTGGTGCTGTTCACCGGGCCGACGGGGTCGGGGAAGTCGACGAGCCTGGCCTCGCTCGTCGAGTGGATCAACCACAACCGGGCCTGCCACATCATCACCATCGAGGACCCGATCGAGTACCTGCACGACAACTCCCGCAGCCTGGTCAACCAGCGCGAGGTAGGGCTCGACACCCGCTCGTTCGAACGGGCCCTCCGCTCGGCGCTGCGCGAGGACCCCGACGTGGTCCTGGTGGGCGAGATGCGAGACATCGAGAGCATCGCCATCACCTTGACGCTCGCCGCGACCGGTCACCTGCTGTTCTCGACCCTGCACACCCACGACGCCGCCCAGGCCTTGGACCGCATCGTCGATGTCTTCCCGTCGGAGCGCCAGGCCCAGATTCGCCTCCAGCTGGCCGGTTCGCTCCTGGCCGTGGTCGCTCAGCGCCTGATACCCAAGGTCGGCGGCGGCCTGGTCGCGGCGTTCGAGGTGCTGACTGCGAACTCGGCGGTCAAGAACCTGCTCCGCGAGGGCAAGACCCAACAACTCCGCAACGCCATCAGCCTCGGTCGCGGCGACGGCATGCAGACCCTCGAGGACAACCTGAGCGCCCTCGTCCACCACGGCTGGATCACCCCCGCCGACGCCGAACAGGTAGCCCTGGTCCCCAAAGAACTCGAGCTCGAACCTCCACCCACCAATTGACTCGACCTCGAACCTCCACCCACCAATTGAGACGACCTCGAACCTCCACCCACCAATTGAGACGAGCAGACCGGCGAAGGCCGGTCGGTCAGGGATCGATCTGCAGGGCGTTGCCGGCGGTCCCGCTCGACCCCGGGTTGGAGACGATGACGTTGCGCAGGCACTCACTGGCGTTCGAGGCCACACGGATGTTGACCGTGATGGTGGTCGAGTTCACGAAGGTCGCGGCGATCGGTGGCACGGGAAATCCCGCCGTGGTAGCGGTGATTCCCTGGTTGAACCCACCTCCGCAGCCCGAAGCGCTGAAGTTCACCGTTGTCCCTCCCGCTGAGAAACCGGTGCCGGTAATCGTGATGGCGTAGTTCTGGAAGTTCGTGCCGCCGCCAGGGTTCGGCGAGTTGACAACGAGCTCGGGATCGTCGGCAGTACCGTTCGTGGTGCCGACGCTACCGCTGGTGAGCAGGTAGCGGACAAGGGTGTGACTCAACCCTGCCGACGTGATCGATCCATACACGCCGGCCGAGGCCCCGGTCGGGTTGTACTGGGCGGTTATCGAATGAACCGTCGGCCCGTTGCCAGTGAGGGGCAGGTTGGTGACGGCGAGGTTCGCCGTGGTCCCGACGATCGGTGCCGTCCCGAGATTGGTGCCCCCCGAGAGGAACGTCACCGTGCCGGTCGGAGCCGGTAGGCCGGTGAAGGGCACACCGAGCGTTGCCGTGAAGGTCACCGACTGTCCCAGCACCGATGGGTTGGGCCCGACCGTGCGGGTCGCGACGATGGTCGGGGTGTAGGTCGTGACCACCGTATGGGTCAGGTTGCCGGACGTCGACGTGTTGAACGCGGTGTCACCGTCATAGACCGCGTAGAGCGACTGCGCTCCGACGGGCAGTGTGGAGATGGTCAGGTTCGTCCCGACGGCGAGCGTCCCCAGATTCTCGTCGGGACCAGCGATCGAACGGAAGTAGGTGACCGTGCCGGTGGGCACGCCCGGACCGGATTCGGTGATCGTCGCCTGGAATGTGACCGACTGGCCCGACTGCGACGACGGCGGGTTGGCTGGCACCTTCACGAGGGTGACCGACGTCGAAGATCTCACGACGTCGTGGGTGGTGGAGTCGGTGTCCCCGTTGTAGGTCGTGTTGCCCGAGTACGTGGCCGAGAACGTGTATGTACCGGCGGTGGCTCCCGTGAAGTCGGGGAGTATGTACTGGCCCGATCCATTGAGCGTGTACAGGCCGGGCGTGCCGCTCGACCCGGGCCCGTACGGGCTGCCGTTCAGAGTCACCGTCACGGCGCCAGTCGGCGTACCCGACCCGCCGGTGACGTTGACACGGTAGGTCACCGCCTCACCGACGAACGACGGATCGTTCCCAGCCGTGCGGGTGAACGAGACGTTGCTCGCCGCCTTCACGACGTCGTGGGTGGTGGAGTCGGTGTCCCCGTTGTAGGTCGTGTTGCCCGAGTAGGTGGCCGAGAACGTGTAGGCACCGGCGGTGGCTCCCGTGAAGCTCGGGAGCGTGTACTGGCCCGATCCGTTGAGGGTGTAGACGCCGGGCGTGCCGCTCGACCCGGGCCCGTACGGGCTGCCGTTCAGAGTCACCGTCACGGTGCCAGTCGGCGTACCCGACCCGCCGGTGACGTTGACGCGGTAGGTCACGCTGTCGCCGACGATCGACGGGTCGTTGCCGGAGGTCCGCGTGAAGGACACGTTGCTGCTGACCTTGTTCACCACATGGATCTCTGTGTCGCTGACCGGGTCGAACGAGGCGCTGCCGGCATACGACACCGCCAGCGAGTGGGAACCTTGGCTCAGCTGAGCCGCACTCAGTGACGGCAGAAGCACGCTCCCGCTGTTGAGGGTGTACGTACCCGCACCCAGGGGTGCGCCGTCCCACGTGACCGTGATGGTCCCCGTCGGGTCTGGTAGCGACGTCGGCTGCTCTCGGAGGTGGATGCGGTACCGCACTTGGTCACCGACGATGGAGGGGTTGGAGCCATCCTCGAGCTCGAACTCGACGAGCGCCACGCCCCTGCTGACGGTGTGGCTGAACCCAGGGGAGGTGCTGGCGCCGAAGTTCGCGTTGTTCGGGGTGTACACCGCCGAGATGACGTACGAACCGGGGTCGAGGTTCTGATTGAACGGCGTTGCGACGCCCGATACGTTCAACGCCACCGGAGCACCCACGTTGGCGCCGTTCACCCTGAACTGAACCGTGCCGGTTGGCGTCCCGCTGCTCGCCGTCACGGTGGCTCGGAAGGAGACCGAGGTTCCCCAGTTCGATGGTCCAGACGAACCGGCGTTGTAGCTCACCACCGTCGTCGTCGTCGATGTCACGAGTTGGTTGATCGCGTTCGATGTCGAACCGAGGAAGTTGACGTCGCCGCTGTACTGGGCGGTGATCGAATGCGAGCCGGCGGTCAGCGAGTTCGTGGTGAACGTAACGGTCCCGCCGACGTTCGACGTCGAGCCGGCGATGGGGGTGGCGCCGTCGTAGAACGTCACCGTGCCGGTGGGCGCCGGCGAGGCGGGGGCGCCGGGGAAGGTCACGGTGGCCGTGAACGTGACGTTCTGACCGGGCCCGGACGGGTTCAGGCTGCTGGTCAGGCTGATCGCCGAGCCCAACTTCACCAAGTGGGAGACCGGGTTCGAGTCAGCCGGCAGGTAGCTGTTGTCACCGTTGTACGTGGCCGTCAACGGGTGAGTGCCGAGGGTCAGGCTGCTCGTGACGATCTGGGCGACGTTGCCGGCCACGGCGACGGGAGCGCCGATCTGGGTGCCGTTGTCGAAGAACGTCACGGTGCCCGTGGCCGGCACACCGGCCACTCCCGCGATGGTGGCGCTGATCGTGGTGTTCAGGCCCAGACCGCTCGGGTTCGGCGTGCTGGTGAGCGCCACAGTGGGCGTCGCCTGGTTGACGATGTGAGCGACGGTCGCCGATGAGCTCGAGGCGTAGTCAGGGCTCCCGCCGTAGACGGCGCGGAGCGTGTGGGGCCCGCCGGCCAAAGTGGCGACGGTGATACTGGCCGTGCGCACCGGCCCGTTCGCGCCGCCCAAGTTGGCCTGTCCTATCTGAGTCGCGCCGTCGTAGAAGCCCACCGAACCGGAGATGTTGGCGCTGGCCGGAGCGACAGCCGAGACGGTGGCGGTCAGCGTGACGGTCTGGCCGAGGTTCGAGGGGCTGGGCGATGATGTGAGGCCGGTCGCGCTCTGCGCGCCGGGGCCGACCCGCATCTGCCCGTTGGGGCCCAAGAAGACGTTCCGCGCGACGATGCTGCGCACGGTGGCTTCCTCGAAGCCGAGGCCGGTGTCCATGCGCACCTGCGAGTTGGGGGCGTAGAGGACGCCGTCGTAATCGTTGTTGAACAGCAGACCCGACCGCAGGATCACGTCGCCGCCGGTCGAAGCGTTCGGCTGCCAGAGCAACATGTGGGGGTAGGTGGGGTGGTTGCTCGGGAGACCGTGGATCTGGATGATCCCCGACTGGATGTTGAGCGTCCCGCCAGCGAAATAGAGGAGCACGCCCTCGTCGGCTTCGCCGGCGGTGAGGATTGACACGTTCACGGCCATGCCCTGGCACAGGATGTAGACGCCGGGGTTCAGCTCGGAGACGCTGAACGTGATGCTGAGCGGCGTGCGGTACGTGCCCGGGTTGTAGGTTCCGCCGGAGTTCCCCGACGGTGTGTTCGGGCCGGAGTTGCAGTCGTACGTCGGGGGCGTAAGGCCGGCGTAGGGGTCGGCGATCGGCGCGGGGAGCGCCACGGTGGCCGGGCAGTTCACGCACGTGCCGCCGTTGAGGACCATGGTCTGGGTCGCGAGCAGCGACCCGGCCGACGGCATCTGCGCGGCGACGCCGCAGGTGGCCGCCGCGGTGGCGTTGGAGTCGATGGCGGCGATGCCGTAGACGGTGAGATCACCGCCGGTGCTGATGCCGAGGCCCGAGGTGCGAGGCGGCGCGCCCGCCGGGCAGGTCGCTCCGGTGCTCGGGATGCCGAGGGCGATGAACGGGGCGGTCTGTTGGCTCACGCCGAAGCCGTTGCCGCCGGTGCGCAGGAAGCCGGTGACCGAGAACGTGAACGGCGTGGGCTCGGTGTCGGGGTTCTGGATCTCGGTGATGGACAGCGTCACGCTCTCGGGAACCGGCACAACGTTGCCGGTGCCACACACCGGGACACAGGTCACCGAGGCCGCGCTCACGTAGTGGCCGATCGCCCCACCAGATTCGCTGGCCGTGGAGCCGGCGGCGACGGGCTGGGTGCAGAATCGCCGGATCAGCTCGTCGCCGCTCCGGCCGTAGTTGGCCACGGTTCGGGTGCTGACGCCACCGGCGCTGCGCTCGATCCATTCGAACCGCACGAGGGGCGCGGCTCCGGCGTCGCCGCAGAAGCCCCCGGCCGCGGTGGCGATCTTCACTCCGGGCGACAGACCCATGCCGAACTGGTCGGCTACCGCGGCGTTGTCGGCCCCGAAGCCGCCGGCGCTGGCGGCGTCGCGCACCAGGAACGAGGCGATGAACTGGGCGTCGTTGGACCGGACCACCCGGTCGCTGGCCGCGCTCGACGTGCGCACGCTCTGAAGGAACGCGGTAGCGATCAAGCCGGTGATCATGCCGAGCAGGACGAAGGCCACCAAGAGCTCGACGATGGTGATGCCCTCGTCGCCCCGGCGCCCGACGAGTGACCGCAGCTGGGTTCTCATCGTTTGACGCTCCATGATTGCACGAACGCGCCGACCACCAGACCGGCGGCGTTGGTGGGGAAGTTGACCTTGGCTACGAGCAGCGCGGTGGCGTCGGTGCAGGCCGCACCGGTGTCGATGCACGCGGTGAACACCACGTTGCGCTGCAGAACGAAGGTGCCGTCCGCGCCCGGGGCCAGCTCGGGCTGACCCTGGCAGCTCACGCGGATGGCGTGGCCGTCGATCACGGCTGGGGTCGGCGTGAAGGTGGCGACGCTGCCGCACGTCGTTCCGAGCAGGGCGCGGCTCGCGGCCGGCGTGGCCGGATCGATCTGGAC
>CAYMJU010000128.1:0-5368 GCA_964390555.1 uncultured Acidimicrobiales bacterium
CGACGTCGGCAACGGTGAGGCGGTGCAGCGACCGTTCCTGGCCGCCGGTGTCGCCGACGACCCGGTGCTGGGCGCAGCGGTTGTCCCAGATGATCATGTCGCCGTCGTGCCAGCGGTGCCGGTAGCTGATCTCGGGTCGCTCGAACTGCGCGTACAAGTACCCGAGCAGGGCTGCGCTTTCGGCCGGGGTCCACCCCTCGATGTGTTTGACGTAGACCGAGTTGACGTAGAGCAGTGACCGCCCGGTCTCGGGGTGGGTGCGCACGATCGGGTGCGTGTAGGTGATCTGATCGACGGTGAGCCCGCTCGATAGCGCTAGCGGGGTGCCCTGGTGCACGGCCCGCAGCTCGCTGAGTGCTGACTGGAGCCCGTCGCTCAGCCCGTCGTACGCCGCGTAGGCGTTGGCGAACAGCGTGTCACCACCGTGGGGCGGGATGACCCGGGCCAGGAGAAAGCTGAACGCCGGCGGCGTGGCGGCGTAGGTGAAGTCGGCGTGCCAGGTCTCGGTGAGCGGATTCGGGTCGTAGATCCGGATCATCTGGAGGTAGCCGTCGATCGGCTCCACGTAGGGGTGCGGCTCGATCTCACCCCACATGGCCCCGAACGCGATCTGATCCTCCGGCGTGAGATGCCCCTGGTCGCGGATCGCGATCACGAGGTGATCGAGCAGCGCCTGGCGCAGCGCGCGGTACACCTTGTCGGAGACCGGCGCAGCCAGGTCGACCCCATGAATGGTTGCGCCGAGCGACCCGGCCTGCTTGCGGATGTCGATTGGTCGTTCGGTCACGGTGTCGTCTCAGATTCTCATGATCCAGCCGCCATCGACGCCGATCGTCTGGCCGGTGATCCAGCTGCCGGCGTCGGAGACGAGCAACAGGAGCGGCCCCACGAGATCCTCGGCAGGCGCTTCGGCCCGAAGCGGAACCATCTGGCGGATCATCTGACGGATCATCGAGTCCTCGGGTGCGGCGCGGAACCCGGCTTCGGTGCTCACGAAGCCGGGTGCGATGGCGTTGACGTTGATGTTCTTTGGTCCGAGCTCGGTCGCCAGCTGCGTCGTGAGGCTCACGAGAGCCAGCTTGCTGACCCCGTACGCCCCTGAGCCGGCCATGAACGCGCCGCCCGATACCTGATTGACGATCTTGCCGCCGCCGCGCTTGAGCATCTCGGGTACGGCGGCCCGGGCGCAGATCAGCGGCCCGGTGGTGTTCACCGCCAGGACCCGGTTCCAGCTCTCGAGCGGGAGCTCGAGTACCGACGGTGACTCGATCTCGGCCATCAGCGCGGCGTTGTTCACGAGGATGTCGAGACCACCGAACGCGGCGACCGTCGCCGCGACCGCCGCGGCGGCCGACTCGGGGTCGGTGACGTCGAGCCTCACGCCGATCACGTCGAGCCCCTCGGCCACCATGTCGGCGGCCGCCGCCTCGACAGCGGACTGATTGATGTCGGCGAGCGCGACCTGGGCGCCGGCCTGAGCGAGTCCCCGGCCGTAGGCCACGCCGATACCGCCACCCCCGCCGGTGACGATCGCCACCTTGCCGTCGAGTCTGAAGCTCGTCATCGCGCCGTCCTCGGATCGTTGCCCCGCCGGACGAGGCGAGGTTCCCGCTGGTCTACCATCCCCCACACCACCGAGCGAGGGGAACCAGACATGAAGGCAGTACGACTCGAGGCCGGCGAGATGCACATCCGCGACGAACCGGCTCCGGTACCGCGGGACCGTCAGGCGCTCGTGCGCATCACGGCATCGGGGGTGTGCCACTCGGATCTGCACATCGCCCGGGCGGACTGGTTCGGGATCGGCGGGGTCGGCTCGCTCGGTCACGAAGCGATCGGCGTGGTCGAAGCCCTCGGTCCCGGCGCCGACCGCTTTGTAGCGGTCGGCGACCGGGTGATCCTCGGACTCGGGGGGGCGGGCGGCGACTCGTGGTGCGGCGCCTGTGAGTACTGCATCGGCGGCCAGCCGCGCCACTGCGATCAGGCGGGCGCGATCATGGGGACCTTCGCCGAGCAGATGTGTGTGGGTGCGCAGTCACTGGTGAAGCTCCCCGACAGCATCGCCGACAGCGAGGCGCCGCTCGCCTGTGGTGGGCTCACGGCCTACGGAGCGGTGAGGAAGCTGTTCAAACACCAGGTCAACCCAGGTCGCGCGGTCGCCGTGATCGGCGCGGCCGGTGGGCTCGGGCACTACGCGGTGCAGATCGCGTCGGCATTTGGATATCGGGTGGTCGGCGTCGACATCGGCGAGGACCGGCTGCAGTTCGTGCGTGACCTCGGCGCCGAGCTCGCCGTCGGTCCCGACGAGGCGATCGAGGTCGTGCAGCGCGAGTACGGCGGAGTCGATGCCGTGTTGGTGTTCTCGGCCCGAATCAGCGGCTTCAACCTGGGCATGGAGCTGTTGCGCAAGGCCGGGCTGTTCGTGGCTGTTGGGTTGCCGGCAACGAGTGAGGGCAACTTCGAGCTCAATCCGTTCCTGTTCTTCATGAAGGACCCGACGATCATCTACTCGGCCGTCGGAACGGTGCAGGAGATGCGCGAGCTCGTCGATCTCGCGGCGGCCGGCAAGGTCAAGACCCACGTGGGCCGCCGCGGTCCGATGTCGGAACTTCCGGCGATCTTCGACGACCTCGAGCACGCCCGGTACCTGGGCCGGGCCGTCATCACCGACATGGCCAACTGACGTCTATGGCCGCGGCGACGACCGACCGGCTGGAGCGCCACGACCTGGTCGCCCGGGCCCGGGTCGCCAGCGGACTCCACGACCTCGGCGAGGTTCCTCTCGACGAGCCGCTCGACGTGCTGACCGAAGCCCTCGAACGCGACGCCCGCGTCGATGGCGATCGCCGCACTGCCGTCGCAGGCACGCTGATCGGCCTGCTCGTAAAGCGTCTGCAACTCGTCGCCGATCGGGCTCGGTATCCCGACATCGCTCGGGAGAAGGTGGCGGCGCCCATCGTGATCGTCGGGCTGCCCCGGACCGGCTCCACCCATCTGCATGCATTGATGGGCTGCATCGAGGGCATCCGGGTGCCGATGTTCTGGGAGCAGAACCTGCCGTCGCCCCCACCGGAGGCGACGTCGGCCACCACCGACCCGCGCATCGCCACCATCGCCGAGATGCTCCAGGCCATGCCCCCCGAGATGCTGGTACGCCACCCGATGAGCGCCCTCCGGCCCGAGCAGTGCAACCTGCTCAACGACTGGAGCTTCATGAACCAGGCGCTGCTCGCGTACCACGACATCCCTACGTACCGGGACTGGCTGTTCGGTGCCGACCTGACCCCCGCCTACGAGGCCCACCGGCGAACCCTGCAGCATCTCCAGTGGCGCCATCCCGGTCGGTGGCTGCTGAAGTACCCCAAGCACCTGTTGAGTCTCGACGTGCTGCTCGCCACCTACCCCGACGCCTGCCTGGTATGGACCCACCGCGACCCGGCCGTCGTGATCCCGTCGGTCTGCAGCCTCACCGGCTACATCCGCTCCACCAACACGCCCGCCTACGACCCGGTCCGGTTCGGGCGCGAGTGGGCCACCATCGAGGAGCTGGCGTTGCACCGGGGCCTCACGTACCGCGACGCCGCCGACCTTCCCGCGCGCCGGTTGATCGATGTCCACTACCGCTCGCTGATGGCCGACCCGATCGGCACCGTCGACGCGATCTGCGATCGGTTCGGGGTGCCGTTCTCGGCCGAGTCTCGGGATCGAGTCACGGCGTGGATAGACAACCACTCTCAGACCCGCCACGGCGAGCATCGCTACCGCGCCGAGGACTTCGGCCTCACCACATCGGGCATCCGGCGCCGGTTCGACTTCTACCTCCGCCGGTTCGACGTCGAACGTGAGCACCGCCCGTGATCGCCGACGAGAAGATCCTGGTCACCGGGGTCACCGGCAGCATCGGTGAACCCCTCGCCCGTCACCTCGCACGCGACAACGAGGTGTGGGGCGTCGCCCGATTCACGGGAGGCGACCGTTCCGGGCTGGAGTCGGCCGGCATCATCACTCGGTCCGTCGATCTGGGCTCGGGCGAGTTCGGTGACCTGCCCGTCGACTTCACCTACGTCGTGCACCTGGCCTGGTTGCGCGCCGACCTCGCTCATCTCGACGAGGCCCTTCGCACCAACGTCGAAGGCGCCGGCTTGCTGCTGGAGCACTGCCGGCGAGCCAAGGCCGCGCTCGTGATGTCGGGGATGGGGATCTACAGCGGCGATCCCGACCCGTGGCACGCCTACACCGAGACCGATCCGATCGGCCGGGGGTCGACGGCCTACGCCCCCACCAGCCCGGCGTCGAAGCTCGGTGTCGAGGCGGTCGCCCGCTTCTGTGCTCGAGCGTTCGACCTGCCCACCACGATCGCCCGGCTGAACACGTTCATGGGCGTGCCGGCGTCGTTCCCGGGCATGCACATCAGCGCGGTGCTCGAGGGGCGCACGCTGGTCGCGCCGAGCGACCCCAACCCGCACTCCCCCATCCACCTCGACGACATGTTCTGGATGCTCGAACCGTTGCTCGAAGCCTCCGGCGTGCCGGCACTCGTCACGAACTGGTGCGGCGACGACGTCACCACCGCACAGGACTGGGTGCGCGACGCCGCCGCGTGGTCCGGGCGCGAAGGCCGCCTCGACGTCGTCTCGGTTCCCGGTAGCCCGGCCGCGACCCTCGCCGACCCCACCCGTCGCCGATCGATAACCGGGCCGTGCCGCACCAAGTTCCCCGAGTCGTTCCGGCGGCTCTACGACGAGATGACCGCCACTACCGGCTGAGAGGACACCACATGAGGCTCGAGGGGAAGGTCGCCGTGGTCTCGGGCGCCACGTACGGCATCGGGACCACCATCGTCGAACGGCTGGCCGAGGAAGGCGCGGCGGTGGTGTTCACCGGTCGTTCAGCCGACAGCGGCCAGGCGATCGAGGATCGCCTGCGCGCGCAGGGTCGGTCCGTGACCTTCGCCCGCGGCGACGTGTCGGTCGAGGCCGACGTCATCGACGCCGTGGCGACCGCAGTCGCGACCTATGGGCGGCTCACCACCGTGGTCCACAACGCCGCCGCGACCGACATCACCCGGCCCGGTGGTGGCGACAGCCACGTGACCGACATCTCGCCCGAGGCGTTCGACGCCGTGGTCCGCGTCGCCCTCCACGGAACGTTGTGGCTGGCCAAGCACGCCATCCCTCACATGATCGAAGCGGGCGGCGGGGCGATCGTGAACATCTCGGCGGCGTCGAGCATCCGGGCCATCGAAGGCCGGCCCGCCTATCAAGCGTCGAAGGGTGCGGTGAATTCGCTCACCCGCCAGATCGCCGTCGACTACGGGCCAAAGGGCATCCGTTGCAACGCCATCATCGTCGGGTTCACGCCCACGGGA
>CAYMJU010000129.1:0-7029 GCA_964390555.1 uncultured Acidimicrobiales bacterium
GCCGCGAGCTCACCGACGAGCGCGACCATGGCCCCCTGCATTGCGCCCGCCGGGTTCCGCAGGTCGTCGCGTATGGGCGCGCTCACCCGTCCCGCCGCGGCATCGACGACCTCGACACCGGTCGCGACGGAGAGCGGCACGTCGAGCGGCGCTCGCTCGGCGATCATTCGACCCTCGCTCATCTGCGGTCGCGGTGGGTCGCCGTGGCGGCTGGCGACGCGGATGAACGTCGACTGGCCGTAACCGAACGAGGTACCGTCGGGTTCGTACATCGAGACGTCGGCGGTGACAAGGTTCCGGCCGCGCCGCAGGAGCCGGCCGTGGGCCTCGACCCGCGAAGGCGCCGGCCTCGGCGGGCAGCGCGAGGACAAGTCGGTCGTGAACGTCCAGTCGTCGCCGCTGAACTTCTCGGACACGAACCCGGCGAGCATGTCGACGAGCATCACGTGCACCGTCGCGTGCAGGATCCCCCCGTGCGTGCAGAGGTTCGGATTTGGTGTGAGAACACCCGTCGGTGGATCGCCCATCGGATCGGCAACGATGCCGAGGCGGGTGATGGGCGAATTCATCATCCGGTCGACGAGCGCTTGCAGGTCGGCGTCTTGGGTCACTGATCGGTCTCCGAACTCGCGTCGTGGGGTATGTCCAGAGCTTCGTCTCTTTCGTTCTGGCCCCAGATCCGGCCGCATTCGTGCTGCAGCCAGGGCCAGAACGCAGACGCAACGCTCGTCAGGCGACGCGGAGGACGATCGCCTCGCCCTGGCCGCCGCCACCGCACAGGGTGGCGACGCCCACACCGCCGCCGCGGCGACGCAGCTCGAGGGCGAGGGTGAGGACGATGCGGCAACCCGACGCGCCGATGGGGTGGCCGAGGGCGATGGCCCCACCGTTGACGTTCACGATCTCGGGCGAGATGCCGAGCTCGTCCATCGACGCCAAGCCGACGGCTGCGAAGGCCTCGTTGATCTCCCAGAGGTCGACGTCGCCGACCGACAGGCCGACCTTGGCGAGTGCCTTCAGCGCGGCCTGGGAGGGTTGGTGCAGCAGCGAGGTACCGGGGCCGGCCACCTGCCCGGTCGCCACGATCTCGGCCAGCGGCTCGACACCGAGGACCTCGGCGCGGGCTCGGGTGGTGACGATCGTGGCCGCGGCACCGTCGCTGATCTGCGACGCGTTGCCGGCGGTCACGTTGCCGCCGGGCGCGAACGCGGCGGGGAGCCGACCGAGCGACTCGGCCGAGGTGTCCGGTCGAACGCCCTCGTCGAGGCTCACGACCAGCGGTTCACCCTTGCGCTGCGGGATCGTCACCGGCACGATCTCGTCGTCGTACAGGCCGTCTTTCTGGGCCCGCGCGGCGCGTTCGTGGGAGCGGGCCGAGAACGCATCCATGGCCTCGCGGGCGATGCCGAGGGCGGCGGCGTCGCGCTCGGTCGACGCGCCCATAGCGCAGTGGTCGATGGTGCACGACAACCCGTCGTGGAGCATGGCGTCGTGCAGGGTGCCGTCGCCGTAGCGGTAGCCGGCCCGGGCGTTCGTGAGCAGGTAGGGGGCGTTGGTCATCGACTCCATGCCGCCAGCGACCACGATCTCGGCGTCTCCGGCGTCGATCATCCGCTCGGCGAGGTAGATCGCGTTGAGCCCCGACAGGCACGCCTTGTTGATCAGCGTGGACGGTGTGGTCAGCGGCAGGCCGCCGTTCAGGGCGGCCCGCCGAGCCGGGACCTGCCCGGTTCCGGCGGCGATGACCTGGCCCAGAATGGCGTAGTCGACCTGGTCGCCCGAGAGCCCGGCGCGGGCCAGGGCACCGGCGATGGCGTCGCCACCGAGGTCGGTGCACGACCGGGCGGCCAGCCCGCCTGCGAGCTTGCCGATCGGGGTCCGGGCCCCGGCGAGGATGACAGTGCTGCTCATGCCCGACACGGTATCCGGGCGTGCCATACTCCGGCCGTGTCCGAGCGCCCGGCCCCGGTTCGAATCGACCTCGCCCGCCCCTCGTTCCCATCGGAGGTCGCCGAGGTCCGGTCCCAGATGGCCGCGATGGCCGACGCGGTGCACCTCGACCTCGATTTGATGAAGGAGCAGGCCGTCACGGCCGCGGGCTGTGACGGCTTCGGTGATCCGCTCTTCGACGAGCCGCTGCGGGTGCTCCTGCAGGCGTTCGACCACGACGCCGGCCTCAGCCCCAACGGGCGATTGCAGGTGTACCTCATGCTCATCGGTTGCCTGCGCAACAAGTTGCTGATCGAGGATCTGCTGAAGCGACACCCCGAGATCCACGACGAGCAGATCGTCCGGCCGATCATCATCTGCGGTCTCCCTCGAACGGGTACCACGCACCTGCACAACCTCATGTCGGCCGACCCGGCGCTGCGCACCATGCCGTACTGGGAGAGCCTCGAGCCGGTCGCGCCGCTCGACGAGCAGGGTCAGACCTTCGACGTCGACCCGCGCTGGACCCGGTGCGACCAGGCGCTCGGGTTCCTCAACACGGCGTTGCCACACTTCAGGCGCATGCACGACATGTACCCCGACCACGTGCACGAGGAGATCCAACTGCTCGCCGTGGCCGGTTCGACCCAGCTGTTCGAGACCATGGCGATCGTGCCCGAGTGGCGAGACTGGTACCTGAGCCACGACCAGGCGCCGTACTACGACTACACCAAGACGATCTTGAAGGTCATGCAGTGGCAGCGAGACCCGGCGCCAGGGGCGCGCCCGGCGGGCCAACCGCAACGGTGGGTGCTCAAGTCGCCTCAGCACCTCGAGTGTTACCCGGCGATCGACAAGGTCTTCCCCGA
Organism: uncultured Acidimicrobiales bacterium; assembly: GCA_964390555.1. Lineage (GTDB taxonomy): Bacteria > Actinomycetota > Acidimicrobiia > Acidimicrobiales > SHLQ01 > CAVTWS01. The sequence continues at coordinate 2,799 of CAYMJU010000129.1, forward strand.
CGCCACGTTCGTGATCCCCCACCGCGACCCGGTGTCGGTCACGGCGTCGATGTGCACCATGGTCACCTATGGCTGCTGGCAGAGCCGCGACCCGGTCGACCCGGCCGACGTCGGCGGCTATTGGGCCGACCGGCTGGAGCGCATGCTCACCGCGGCCGTGCGCGACCGCGACCAACTTCCGGCCGACCGAACGATCGACCTGGCCTTCGACGAGTTCATGGCCGACGACGTGGCTATGGTCGAACGGATCTACGACGTCGCCGGCCAGCCCTTCACGACCGGCACCCGCGCCGCGATGGAGGGCTTCATGGTCGAGCATCCCCGGGGCAAACACGGTGGCGTGCTCTATGACCTGGCCGACTTCGAGCTCGACGCCCAGGAGCGCTACGACGCCCTGGGCTTCTACATCGACCGCTTCGGTGTCACCGTCGAGGACGGTACCGCGCGATGAGGAGGCCGACGTGACTTGTGCCATGGTCCCGTTCGAACGAAACGAGACCGCCAAATGAGCGACGTGTTGATGACCGAACGGCGGGGCCGGATCCTGATCCTCACCCTCAACCGGCCCGAGGCCCGCAACGCCATGACCGCCGAGCTGGCCCGGGCGATCGCGACCGCGGTCGGCGACCTCGACTCCGATTCGGGTCTCAGCCTCGGGGTGCTGACCGGTGCCGGGGTCGGGTTCTGTGCCGGCATGGACCTCAAGGCGCTGGTCACCGGCGACTCGGGGTCGGCGGGTCCGGGGAAGGGCTTCGGTGGTATCACCGAGGCCGACCGGTCCAAGCCGCTGATCGCGGCTGTCGAGGGCTTTGCCGTTGCCGGCGGGTTGGAGCTGGCCTTGGCGTGTGACCTGATCGTCGCCGCCCGCGGTGCCAAGCTGGGCCTGCCCGAGGTCACGCGCGGGCTGGTCGCGGCGGCCGGCGGGTTGATGCGGCTACCCCGGGCGCTTCCCTATGCGCTGGCCATGGAGATGGCGATCACCGGCGAGCCGATCCTGGCCGAACGGGCCCACGAGCTGGGGCTGGTCAACCGGCTCGTCGAGCCCGGAACGGCACTAGACGCCGCGCTCGAGCTGGCCGAGGTCATCGGGCGAAACTCGCCGGCCGCCGTTCGCGCGACCCGCCAGATCGTGACCCGCGGCGTGCGCCTGACCGACGAGGAGTACTGGCACATGCAGAAGCCGTTCGTCGCCGCAGCGGGCGCCACCGGCGACGGCATCGAAGGCGCCAAGGCGTTCGCTGAGAAGCGCGAACCCCGCTGGAGCTCGTGATGGATGAGCCAGAAATTCCGGAGCCGGCTCGAACCGCGCGACTCGAACGGCGCGCCGGTCAGTGGACGAGGACATTCGGGCGGGGTAGGCCCAACTGCTCGCAGCGCATGTAGTAGGCGGCCAGCGTGCGGGGGCCGTCGGCGACCGACTCGACGTTGCCGTCGGCGTCGAGGTTGAGGTTCACGCCATACATGTGGAACCACACGTCGGTGGGCTCGATGTTGTCCTCGGGCACGGTGAGCGTGTGGGTCGAGTACGCCGGCTCGTAGAGGAACGAGCCGGCCCGGTTCACGTAGTCGTACTCGGCGTACTTCCACGCCCCGGCCAGGGTGTAGCCGAACACCGGCCCGGTGTGTCGATGGGTCTGCACCTCCACGCCGGGAGCGAAGCGGTTCCTGATGATCCAGAGCCCCTCGGACACGCGGACCTGCACGACCTTGAGCTCCACGCCGCCGCCGAAGTCGACGAACGGGCAGTCGTCGTGGGCGATGTGAGCGGCCTCAGCCGCCTTGGATGTGATGTCGTCGAGCATCGTCATGGGCCCATTCTGTCACGCCGCCGGTGCGCACCAGTCGGCTCACTGGCCGATCTTGAGCACTCGGGCCGCGTTTTCGCGCAGGAACTTGGGCCACACGTGGTCCTTGAACGGCACGCCGGGCATGTCGGTCATGATGCGGTCGATGTGCAAGCCCATCGGGAAGTAGCCGGCGTAGATGATCTTGTCGGCGCCCCGAGTGTTGGCGTAGTCGATGATCGCCTTGGGGTAGTGCTTGGGCGCGAACGCCGATGTCGAATAGTGGAGCCCGGGCCACTTGAGCATCAGCTTCACAGCCAGCGCCTCCCATGGCTCGCAGCCGTGACGGGTCACGAACACCAGCTCGGGGAAGTCGTACATGACCCGGTCGATGCGCTCGACATGTTGCGCGGCGAACGGGACCCTCGGCCCGGGGATGCCGGCGCAGCAAAAGATCGGCACGTCGAGCTCGACGCACGCGGCGTAGATGGCGTACATCTTCGGGTCGTCGATCGGCACCTGCGGGTCGCGGCCCGCCGGGAAGGCGCTGACCGCGTGCAGGAGACCGTCGGCGTGGAGCTGCTTGATCGTGCGGATCGAGCCCATCACATCGTTCGGGTCGGGCTCGTGACAGCCCCGGAAGCGGTCCGGATGATTGCCGATGGCCTCGGTCGCGGGACCGCGACCCGGCGAGACGCCGATCAAGGAAACCTCTATCCCCCACTTGTCCATCAATGGCAACAGCAGAGCCGCTCCCTGGAGGGGCTCCTCGACCGGGCCCTCCGCCGAGCGGGCCTGCTCGCTCCACGGCACGTCCTTGAACATGTACTGGGCCGGGAAGTTCATCTGGGCCGAGTCGGAATCCCTGATCCCGGTGAGGTTGGAGTAGTTGGCCTTGGCCTGGGTTCCGGCCCTCGTGCCCATCATCGTGTCGATGATCCCGACACCCCATTGATTCCCCATCGCGCTCCCCTGGTTGGCCCCGACGGCGTGGTGCAGGGTAGACCGACCCGATGCAAAGAACCGAAGTCCGCCGGTACGAGGGCGCCGGGCTGGCGGTCGTGGCCGACCATCTGGGCGACCCCGCGGGTGCGCCGGTGGTGTTCCTCCACGGCGGCGGCCAGACCCGCCACTCGTGGGCCGGGTCGGCGGCGGCGATCGCCCGACGCGGATGGCACGCGATCAGCGTCGACCTGCGCGGCCACGGCGAGACCGACTGGGCACCCGACGCCGACTATCGCCTGTCGAGCTTCGCCGCTGATATTCGCGCCGTCATCGACACCCTCGATCGAGCGCCGGTGGTGGTCGGCGCGTCGCTCGGCGGGATGACTGCCATCCACCTCGAGGGCATCCTCGCGCCGGGCTCGGCACGCGCCGTCGTTCTCGTCGACGTGATCCCCGAGCTGCACAAGCCCGGCACCGACCGCATCCGCGACTTCATGCTCGACAACATGGAGAACGGGTTCGCGACCCTCGACGAGGTGGCCGATGCCGTCGCTGCGTACAACCCGCACCGACGCCGCCCGTCCGACACCGTGGGGTTGAAGAAGAACCTCCGCTTCCGAGACGGACGCTGGTTCTGGCACTGGGATCCGGCGTTCATGAACCGCGGCACCGGTCGGGGTCTGTACGAGATGCTCGATTACGAGCTGATGATGGGAGCGGTCCGCGCCATCGACGTGCCGTTGATGCTCGTGCGGGGCCAGATGAGCGACGTCGTGAGCGCCGACGGAGTGGCCCGGTTCCTCGCCGAGTTCCCCCACGTCGAGTTCGTCGATGTGTCCGATGCCGGCCACATGGTCGCCGGCGACCGCAACGACGCCTTCACCGACGCCGTGTCGGACTTCGTCACCCAACTCCCTTAAAGAGGGCGAGCCGATAGGCGAGCCCTCCAAGTCGCGCTCGTTCTGAGCACTCCGGCACGGGCTCCCCCGGCATTGTGTCGCGAGTTGCGACCCATGTCGGGACGATTCGCGACAGGTTCGGTGGGCGGGGTCACGACGGGGGAAGCGAGACACCGGGGCCGAGGCGGCGGCGCAGGTCAGCCTCGAACTCACGGACCGCGGGACCGGCATACTGCTCCTTCAGCCTGGTGAGCACCGGGTACCCCGCGTCGCGCTCGGCATCCCACTCGTCGGCGAACGCTCCCGACGTGATGTGCTCAGTCAACGACGCCATGGTCGATGTGAAATCCAGGTGGTCGTACCGGCCGCGGCGTGACAGCTGGCCGTACTGGCTCGTCGGTGAGTGGAACTCGCTCTGGACGGCGTAGCCCGACTCTCGCATCAGGCCGTAGGTCCGCTCGACCTCGCCCGAGAGCACGAGCTCGGTGATGATCGCCTCGAGTGGCACCCCTTCGCCGAGCATCGTCGCCACGAACGCGTTGTTGACTGCGGTGAGAGCTGGAGACAGCACTTGCTCGACGCCGAGGTCGAGGACGGCTTCTT
>CAYMJU010000130.1:0-4485 GCA_964390555.1 uncultured Acidimicrobiales bacterium
CGGAACCTTCGTTCCAGGCCTTCCGGTCAGCGCGCTGTCGGGGGCCAGCCCGGCGGAGTCCGACCCGCGTCGGACTCTCGGGTCTACGGGCCTGCACGTCGCCGTCACGACCGACAGAGGGATCTGGTGGACAGCCGACAACGGGAACTGGGAATCGGTGCCCGGATCTTCACAGGGGGAGGTGATCTACGAGGACGGCGAGCGAATCATCGTGCAGACCAACGACGGCCTCTGGATCTTCACCGGGCCCGGCGTCGCGGTTCCCGTGCCGGCGAGCGACGGACGGACCGCGTGCCGTGCGGGATTCGCCACTCCGGGGTTCGTTCCCGCGGGCCCGCCGAACGTCCACGACACTGCCCCGGTCGAACGAGGTCAGCTACTGGTCGTCGACGACGGGTCGGGCGGCTTCGTGGTCGGCGGCCTGGCGGGGCGGCTGTACCACGTGCCCGCCGGGGGTGAGCCGGCATTGCTCGCGGAGCCCGACTCCGAGGACGGAAGCCCGCGTCTGATGTCGGTCGCAAGAATTGACGGCGTGCCGACCGCAGTCATCGCGCTCATCGGCTCGATCGACGGCTCTCGCCCTGGGTTCATCCGGTTGGTCCCGCTCGACGGTGGACCGCAAGTCGATGTGGAACCCCTCAACGAGTTGACGTCGAGCGTGCAGACCGTCGGCTGGGCCGGCGACCGGTTCGTGGTTCTCGAGCGACGCGAGTCCGACTACGGAATCGCCGCGTACGGTCCGACGGGACGCTCGTCGACCCTCCCGTTCCCGACCGAGGCTCTCCTCGGCGCCGACAATCTGCACGTCGACCTTCTCGGGTACGCCTCGACAGCTGAACTGAGCGTCTTGGTGGCTCGAAATGCCCTCGAGACGGCATCGAGCGAGATTCAGGTCGTCGCGTACGATCACGTCGCTGGCACGCGTGCCTGGGCCCACACCATCGACATCGGGGAACCCGGCTCCCGCATCGCGGCAGTCGACATCAGCAACGACGGTGGGACCATAGCGTTGAGCGTCGCCGCGCCGTCCGCCCTCGCCGGTTGCCCGCTACTGCTCGATGCGTCGACCGGCGAGGTGGTCGTCATCCCCGAGCCCGGCGTCGCGACCATCGACTGACACGCCTCGGCGAATAACGCGCATTCAGCCACCGCGGGGGTAGGCGAATTCGCGTTATTCGCCAGGGGGGTGGGGGTGTGTTAGGCGTGGATGGTGAGGGGGAACTTGGTGGGGTCGCGGGCGGTGGGGTCGCCGAAGACGCGGGCGGTGCCGGTGGCGATTCTGCGGGCGGTCCAGAGCGCGGCCAACGCGTCGAGAACGTCGTCGGGTGAGGCGCCGATTGCGGAGCCGTTCGCGGGCCACAGGCCTACGTCGGCGAGGGCTGCCGTGCGTTCTTGGACTCCCATGTAGACCCGTTTGGGGTGGGTCATGGGCGCACCGGCCATGACGACGAAGGAGGTCTCGGGATGGACTTCGTAGCAGCGGTCATCCGCAATGGCCCGAACCTGGCGGATCATTGGCAGGAGGTTGAAGGCCTGCTTCGACAACCCCTTGCCGGTCCGGGTCCGGCTGAGGGCCAGTGCCTCGGGGTAGGCGACTGAGTCGACGACGTCGAAAGCCGGCGTTGAGAACAGGGACGACTTGCGCGGCCCGAGCACGGCGCGAGCCTCGGTGTCGGCGGGTCTGGCGCCGTCGGCGGCGAGACCTATCGGCATGTCGACGCCGATCACCGTGTAGTCGCGCGCGACGATCTCGCTGAACGTCAGCACCACTTCGACCGTCGGAGGTCCGCCGAGCCCGGCCGACGCCACCACCCAGCCACCACGGCAGCCATCGACGCCGGCGACGATCATGGTCGAATCCTCGATTCCCTGAGAACGCCCGCCGCTAGGAGAACGTTCGACGTCTGATCGGTCTCGCTCGCCTGCTACTGCAGTCGAGAAATGCCACTGTCACATTGGAGGGGCGTCGATTCGCCGTCGATTCGGCGCAGAGGGGACACTATTCGGCGGATCGATCGGTCGGTCAGCGAGGGGAGCGTGATGGGAAGACTGGACGGAAGGGTCGCGTACGTGACCGGTGCGGCGTCGGGCATCGGCCTGGCGTGCGTCGAGCGCTTCACGGCCGAGGGTGCCGCGGTCGTCGGCTCCGACGTGCAGCGTGTGGACGGCTTTCCCGGCGCCGAGCTGCTCACCGTCGACGTGCGCGACGAGGCGGCGCAGATGGAGGCGGTGGCCCACATCGTGGCGACGTACGGGCGGCTCGACGCCGTCGTCACCGCCGCTGGTGTCGCTGGTGGTGGCACGGTGCACAACCTCGACGTCGCCGAGTGGGATCGGGTCCAGGACATCAACCTCAAGGGCACGATGCTCACCGCCAAGGCGGCGCTCGGGCCGATGATGGCGCAGCGTTCCGGATCGATCGTCACCATCGCCAGTGTCGAAGGTCTCGAAGGTTGCGAGGGCGGCAGCACGTACAACGCCTCGAAGGGCGGGGTGGTCTTGCTCACCAAGAACCTGGCCAACGACTACGGACGGCTCGGCATCCGGGCCAACGCCATCTGCCCGGGCTTCATCGACACGCCGATGTTCCAGGCCGTGATCGGCCAGCTGCCCTACCGCGACGCGATCCGCGACCAGCACAAGCTCGGTCGCTTCGGTCGGCCCGACGAGATCGCCGGGGCAGCCCTGTTCCTGGTCAGCGACGACTCGTCGTTCGTGACCGGCGTGGCGCTCCCGGTCGACGGTGGCTACACCGCCGGGCACAGCTACGGCCTGGCCACGATGCTCGGCCTCGGCTGAGCCGGGGCCACAACCGCAGCAGGAGGACAACGATGGTCGACATCACCGAGATCGAGTACCACCACGACGGGCGCCGCTTCGTCGGCACCCTCGCCGTGCCCGACGGTGACGGCCCGTGCTCCGCGATCCTCGTGTGTCACGAGGGACCGGGTCTCGACGACCACGCCCGGCGCAGGGCCCGGATGCTGGCCGAGCTCGGTTACGTCGCCTTCGCTCTCGACTACCACGGCGACGGTCGTCCGATCAGTGATCGTGACGAGATGATGCGCCGGATCGGGGCCTACCGAGACGACCCGCTCGCCACGAGGGCCGTGGCCCACGCGGGTCTGGACCGGTTGCTCGCCCACCCACGGGCCGACGCGTCGAGGGTGGCGGCGATCGGTTACTGCTTCGGCGGCACGATGGCCTTGGAGTTGGCCCGCAGCGGTGCTGACCTGAAAGCGGTCGTGGGATTCCACTCCGGGCTCGGCACCAACCGGCCTGAAGACGCGTCGTCGATCACGGGCTCGGTGTTGGTGTGCATCGGCGCCGACGACCCCATGATCCCACCGGCACAGCGTCAGACGTTCGAGGAGGAGATGCGCGCCGGCAACGTCGACTGGCGTCTGAACCTTTACGGCGGGGCGGTGCACAGCTTCACCAACGAGGCCGCCGACGGTCGGGCGATGGCGGGGGTCGCCTACCACGCGCCGACCGACCGGCGGTCGTGGCGGGCCATGCTCGACCTTTTCGACGAGGTGCTTACGCGGGGATGAAGCGAACCCGGAACAGCGTGGGCCAGAGCTTGCCGGTGAGCAGGAACGTGTCGGTCGCGGCGTCGTAGGCGATTCCGTTCAACCCGTCAGCCGCGGGGGAAGCCGATCGGTCGAGCAGCCCCGTCGCGTCGACCACGCCCGTGACAGAACCGGTGGACGGGTCGATGCGCACGATCAGGTCGGTCTGCCACACGTTGGCCCAGACCGCACCATCGACGCACTCGAGTTCGTTCAGGCGGTCGCGAGGCGCGCCGTCGAGGGTGACGGCGACCTCGCCCAGCGATTCGAAGGTCGCGGGGTCGCGAAACGTCAATTGGTCAGACCCGTTGCTCATCACGAGGCGATCACCGAGAAGGCACAGTCCCCAACCCTCGCCGTCGTAGGTGAAGGTGCCGACCGGTTCGAGGGTGGCGGCGTCGTAGACGATCGCCGTCTGTTCCTGCCACGTGAGCTGGATGGCGCGGTCGTCGACGACGGTGAGACCTTCGGCGAAGTACTCGGGCGCGACCTCGACCGATTCGAGTACCGCACCGGTGGCCAGCTCGACACGCCGCAGGTCGGACTCGCCGTAAAGGCCGGCCGACTCGAGCAGCGTGCCGTCGGGCTCGAGGAGAAGCCCCTGGGTGTAAGACCCCGGATCGTGCGGGAACGTCTCGGTCACGGTTGGTACGAGGCGTTCGACCGCAGCGGGCGCCGTCACCGACGTGTCGCCGGAGGTGTCGGCCGAGGTCTCGGTAGTGCTCGTGGTGGTGGTGATGACGACCGATGGTGAGACCTCGCCCGGTGGCGGCGAGCTCGAAGCGTCGGCGCCGCAGCCCGCCAACAACGCCGCGACGGCAATCGCCGTGAGCCTCACGTCGCCACGATCTGCAAGCCGGAGATCTGTGAGATGGTCGTGAAGTCGCGATCGGCGTGCAGCACCGGCACGTCG
>CAYMJU010000131.1:0-7465 GCA_964390555.1 uncultured Acidimicrobiales bacterium
GCGGACGCTTCACACTAACCCGAAGCGTAAGCGAGGCCAGAGGTAACAGGCCCTCGCTTACGCTTCGGGTTAGTGTCAGACTCGACCGTGCGAGGAACAAACGGCTCGTCACGCCTTGAATGCCTCGCGGATGCGTGTGACCAGCTTGTTGTCGGCTTTGCCCGAGCCATTCAGGTGAAAGACGCTCGAAGCCAAATACAAATTCCGCCATCGCGGCGAGGCGTGGTAATAGTCCTCCAGCACCGCCGAGCTGAACTTGTAATCGTGCGAATCGTTTCCTTTGAGGAACACTAATCGCCGCGCGGCGTCGAGAAGCTCCTGAGCCGAATGGCCGCCGTTCAAGTACGCCAGAACTTTGCGAGCGGCCATTGACGGATTCGCGCCGACGTCGCGGAAGATGTCACCGATCTGATCCGCGGGCGAAGTCGTGACCTCGGCCGGCTGAAGTTCGTCGATCCGAGCTTCATTCACTTTGCCGCGGCTCTTCATCGCCTCGCGAAACAGCGGCAGAAAGGCGGCGTTTTGCAGCAGGACCAGCCGTCGAGTCTCGTCATTGCCGCTCGATTCGAAAATGTACCGCATCGCGTTCGTCGAAGTCACGGCGTGCATCGAGACGATTCCGGACTGACGCATGATCAGTTCTCCGGCTCCGACCAGTAGTGCGTCGTAGATCGACTGCGGGGAGATGCCGCCGTTCAAAAGTTCGACGACCTTTTCGCAAGCGTCGTCGTCCGAGCCGCTCCGCAGCGTAGCCAGCAGTTGGCTCGTGGCCGTCTCGTCAACCTTGCCTTCGAACCAGTTCTCGCGAATGCGTTTGATCCGTTCCAGGTTCTTGCGTCCCGGACGATCAGGATCGAGATCGCTGGTCGCCGGATTCGGTTCCTTTTCGTGGTTGAGCAACGCGTAGGCCAGCGATCGCAACACCGGCTCGGCATGTTGCCAGCCGATGCACTGCAACGTCCGCCAACTGTTGGCCACAAAGATCGCCTTGTGGCCGATCGCGCGAAAGTCGCGAACGCCGAAGCGCGCGAACACCTCGAACAGATCATTGGCGCCATGCGTCCGCGCAAGCGCCGCGACCGATGCATCGGCCGCCTCTTCGTCCCATTTCTGCATTGCTTCGACGAACATCGGCCGAGCCTTGTCGGCGGCCGGGATCGCAGACTCTTTCACCGGCGACATCGTCCAGTTCCCCTCTTGCACGTCGCGCGCCTGCGACGCCTTGAATTCGTCGATCGCCCAAAAGATCGGCAGCCAACGATCCGAATCCGGCGCCGCGAGACTCGCCAAGTGGGCCGAGTTGACGACCAGCACCGCATGGAATTTGAAACCGACCGCGGGCCGCGGCTGAATGTTGCGGACTCCTGCCAAGAGCAATGCGGCGAGCACTTCCTGATAGCTGGTGCCGCGACGCACGCGGCTGGCGACTTCCTCTAAAACTTTATTGCGAGGCGTGTCTTCAAGCACTCGCACCAGCGGTTCGATCTCCGGCCGCAACCGTACCATCTCCGTCGGCACCTGCGACTCATCCGCGGACACAGGCCGCAGCCGCGACATAAATCCCAAGTCTCCCAACCCCATCACCGCACCCGTCGCGGCAGTCTGCATGAACGTACGTCGCGTCGCTGTGAACATGATCGAGGCTCCTTAGGAATGGTCCAAGAACAAGAGCGTGTTGATCAGCCGGAACGCGCTAGCGTCCGGTTCAATTGGAGACGCACAAACCTTGATCAGCCGGAACGCGCTAGCGTCCGGTTCAGTTGGAGGAGAGACGCACAAACCGGACGCTAGCGCGTTCCGGCTGATTTCCGACAAATCACGGTGTTGTTCTTGGACAGGTTCTTAGTTTCAGACAGACACGAATGAAGAGGCCCATAGGCCAACGCGCGGCACCTTCGGGACGTGCGCATTCTACACATCAAGCTCCGTTGCAAGGTGCTGGCTTCCCCGAAATCCGCCACCAGGCCGCCGCGTTCTTTTTTTTCGACGAGGACGCGATTCAATCTTCGAGTCACCCTAACGTCTATTGAGTGAATCTGTCCTTCGAATGCAGGCTAGCCGATACGTTCTGGGAGATGTTGTTGCTGACGGAGTCGACCGAACCGTCCAATTTCAGGACATTCACGAGGCCGACATGCTGGCTGCGGGCGGTCGCGGCCCAATTGGCGGGGATTGGCGAGTCGGTACACGGCATCCCAAGACGCTCTAGCTCTGCGGTCGAGTACATCAGCGTCAGCATGGTGCAGGAGTCGATTCCGTCGAACCCGCTCGCCACGTTCGGTCCCAACGCATGAACGGCAGTCAGACTGGCCCCAACCATCCCCAACGCCCAGGTGCCGCGCGGGTCGATGGGATCAATGCCGGCTCGAATCTCGTCGATCGCCACCATATTGGACAGGCCGTTACGGAATTTCTCAAAGCCGAATGAAACATTGAAGCCGCCAACGCCGCTCCCCCACAGCGTGGCGTTCGTGGCTTCCAAGCGGTAGATGTTCAGCAAGGCCGAACGCAGCCGGCGGCTGCGGCAGGCGGCAGACGCTTTCGTCCGAGAGGCCATCTTCCTCGACTTCGCCGCCGACGAAATCCAGGGCATCGTAGAAAAAAGTCTGACCGCACTGGAATGGGATGCAAGAACTATGGAGACCACGACTTGATTTCCACCGACGATCATCACGGCACGTCGAACAGGAATCCCCAGGAATGGGCGATTCAGGCGAGCGGTCTCACGCGGTTTTTTGGCGGCAAGTGCGCCGTCAACGGACTTTCGTTCAACGTGCCGCGCGGCAGCGTCTTGGCTTTCATCGGCCGCAACGGTGCCGGCAAGACCACCACGATCCGCATGTTGCTCGGCCTCATGACGCCGACGCGCGGGCAGTCGACGATTCTCGGCCACGACAGCACGAATTTGCCTTCCAATGTCCGCGCTCGTATCGGTTATATGGCCGAAGGGCATCCCGTCTATCCCTGGATGCGAGTCACTCAGTATGCAGGATTTCAAAGTAGTTGCTATCCGCACTGGCGACAGAGCACGTTTGCGTCGGTCATCGATTATTTTGCCGTCCAACCGCAAACGAAGGCCGGCGATCTGTCGCACGGACAACGGGCCGGGCTGCACCTGGCCACGACGTTGGCCATTGAGCCGGAACTCTTGATGCTTGACGACCCGGCGGCGCGGCGGTCGTTGTTGGAGGCCATGATCTATTGCACCCACGGCCGGGAGCGGACGATCTTCTTCTCAACGCATTTGCTGGATGACGTGGAGCGCATCGCTAATCACGTCGCGGTTCTCGACTACAGCGTCCTGCGGGCGTCGTGCAGCGTGGAGACATTCCGAGACCGAGTGCGCCAGATCAGCGGGCATTTTCCGAGTCCGCCTCCCAGCGACCTGCCCGAGTTTCCCGGATTGTTGCGCGTAACTCGCCATGAAAACGAACTCGCGCTGATCGTGGCCAACGACACCGGACGCACCGAACAAATCCTCAAATCTCTCGGCGCGGAATCCGTGGACGAACAACCCCTCAGTCTGGAAGACGCGCTGACCGCCTATGTCGGCCGGCAGGGCAAAAAGAGTCTCTTCAGCACCGTCGGAGGCGAACCATGAAATCGCTGATCTGGAAAGAGTTTCACGAGAATCTGAAATGGGCGGCTGTGCCTGTGGTGCTGTTCGGAGTTTATGTTTCGCTCAACGGCTTCTGCCTCTGCGACTCGTTTTTTCTGTTTGTGACCTTCATCGGTGCCCTCTTCGGCGGCGTGTTGGGCATCTTGCAAATGACGTTTGAATCGCACGGAGACCGCCGGGCGATCCTGTTACACCGGCCAGTCAGTCCGTCCCGCATTTTTTTGGCGAAGGCGCTGACTGGCGCGGGGCTGTACTTGGCGGCGTTAGGAATCCCTCTGATGGTTTATCTCGTCGGAACCTTCCTGCCGGGACATGTTGCGCCGCATCTCGCATTCCCGGTTCGCTGGCAGTTGTTGTTCCCGTGGTTCGCCGGCATCTTGACGGGGCTGGTCTATTATTTCGCCGGAGCGCTCGTGGCTCTGCGCCGCGGGCGCTGGTACGGCAGCCGCGGCCTCGGATTCTTGGCGGCCTACCTCGGCACATTCTTGATGTGGAACGTGGCGGAATTCTGGCAGGCCCTGCTCGTCATTTTCCTGTTCGGCGGCTTGGCGGCCGTCGCGGCCTGGGGAAGTTTTCTGACGGCGGGCGACTACGAGCCACAGCCGTGGCTTGCCAAGTTCGGACTGGCCTTCACGTTCCTGACCGGACTGGTCGTCTTGAGCGTGGAAGGCAAGACAATCATCGAACGCAGGCTGTTTCGATCAGTAGACGATCGTGCCAATTCGAACTATGTGCTCGACCGCAGCGGGCGAGTCTTGATCGTCGAACACTTGGGACGCGAGGGGATTCGAGTCAAAGATCGCCACGGCCAGGAATTGGACGAGTTTCGGCGAAAGCCAGTTCATGAAGTCCGCGCGGAACTTGAGCGGTTGTATGCTCCACTGACCAGTGCCCATTCGGAATCATTCCATGGCCACAGGAATTATCGAGTGTTCAGCCGATTCCTTGTTCCCTTGGGAAATTCCTCGGTGCCTCCCGGCGAGAGTTGGGCTTACGTTCCCGACCAAGGACGGCTCGTGGGTTACGATCGCGGACGCCAACAACTCATCGGCAGCATCGGCCCCGAAGACTTCGCATCCGCCGGCGAGCAACCCCGTTCCCGATTCGAGGGCCGATTGGATTATTCGAACATCCGCGCGAACCCCGATTATTTGGTTTTTCCCGGCGGCGTTTACGCTGTGGACTTTGCGCAGCGCCGCCTGCAGTTGCTGTTCTCTCCCGCAGTGAGAGAGACGGTCTTGAGTGCGCGGGAGTGGCGAGGCAATGGGCAGTGGGCAGCCCTGGTGGCTGACTATCAAGGAACTCAGGGAATTCCGGGAATCCAGACCTATCTCCGGAATGAGTCTGGCAAGTCCTCTCAGATCGTAGTGGGAACTGACCAGGCGATTTACCTTTTGGACCATCAGGGAACCACGGAATTTTCAGTCCCCTTGGCTTATGATCACCAGAGTCATATCGCAACATTGCTTCGATTGGAGAACCCGCCGCGGTTTGCAGTCGATTACCACCCCTCCTTTTTCTTGGGAATGGTGGCGCGGCAAACGATGCCGCAGCACATGATCGAATACGATGCCTCCGGACACGAACTCTCTCGCACGTCGTTACCGGCAATTCCCTATAGCCAGCCGACGCGGCATCAACCCTGGTTTGGCCTCGTGACATCGCCCGCCGAGGCCGCCGCGCTGCTCAGCGTCTTATACAACGACCTTTTTAGAACCGTTCCGGGCCAACTCAACGGATACAAAAAACTCTCGAGCGAGCTGCTCGAAATCGTCTACTGGATTTCCCCCTCTCCAATCGACTTGAACGCCGGCTTGAGCAACGGACGAGTTCGCTTCTACTGCGTGGGCATCCTGCTGAATGCGTTGCTGGGCACCGCGAGTTGCTACTGGCTGGCGCGCCGCTACGCCTTCTCCCGCGCCCGCCGCCTGAGTTGGTCGTGTTGCGGTTTCGTCTTCGGCCCGGCCGGTCTGCTGCTGATGCTCGCCATCCAAGAGCGGCCGGCGCGCATCGCCTGCCCAAGCTGTTGCAAACTCCGCATCGTCACCCGCGACGCCTGCGAACACTGCGGCGCACCGCACGCCTCTCCCCAAGCGGATGGGACGGAGATCTTTGAACCAACCGCCGCTGCGTGGTGTGGGTTGCCAAGATCGAACGTCTCTGGCTTCCCAATCGGCTCGCCCTGATCATTCAACGAAGCACATCACCACTGATCGTCCCAAAAGAACGTGAGAATGTGCTCGAACGATTCTGGATTTATCCGGTGTCGCAATTTTCAATGTTCAGACATGCGGTTTGTCAGCGGGAACGACGACCGGGAACTCATCCAACGACATGCACTCGCACGTTCGCTGCGAGCCAAGCAACGTCAACGGCTTTGAAGACAGGTTTACCACTCGAATTTGTCTTTCCAGAATCTGAGTTTTTGGAACTTGGCCAAAGTCGATTCGCGTCGATTCAAACACCAAACAATCACCTCGCAGGCAAGGCCACACATGCTCTGCGGAACCAGTCCGCCACCACGCGAAACCAAACAGAGCCGCTGCAAACAACGCTGCGATTCCGGCAACTTGGGCAACAAACGGGAGCGTCCGCGACTTTGTTGGGATCTTCGCCGCAGCGGTCTCGAACGACTCATTCAAGGCTTGACGATCGGTGTCTGGCATTATTTCCACCCATTCCTCAACTTGGCCAAACAGCTCTGGCTCAGTTTCACGTCTCGCAATATTCCAGCGCGAAAGCGCTCGAAACACCCTCTCTCCAGCGTGCTTTGGCAAACACGATCCATCGCCGGAGGGCAGAATGTCGTGGCGAAAACCCGACAGCTTTGAACTTGCCTGCTAACGACCACACGCTCTCCGGCGTTGCGGGCTCATCGGAGGTTCGCGATGCAAAGATGTGCCGAACGGAAGCTGATGACTCGGACAGATTGCCCAGTCGAATGAATCGAATGGGTAGGGAACCGATATCGGCTCAAGATGTAAAGCGTCCGCGAGAGGCGTTCTCCGAATTTCGTGATTCAGTGAATTCGAGTGATGCGAGAGAGCGAGAACACGCGGCGCCACGAATCGCGGGTTGGCACCAACAGGCCGACGGCCTCGTCGACGAACGCGACTGCTGGGGAGTCGGAGCGCTACGCGACTCGGAAGAAGAAGCTGGCACGAGTCGACTCAAGCACGTGAACTATGAACCCCACCGGGCTTGCCCCGGTGGCTCGTGGGATTTTGCACTACTCGGAGTCACGCGAAATGAACGGCTCAGTAGTGCAGAATCCCGTAAACCACTGGGGCAAGCCCAGTGGGGTCGCTTGATTGACGACTAGTCACGCGGCCGTCAAGTTCCTTCGCCAAGCGGTACTCTTCGCGGGAAATGACTCGGGCCGAAAGTGCGTCAGCCGCGAGCGCGGAAGCTCGTACCGGCCGCGAGCGTCATAGAGTTCACACAGCAATGGCGAACAGGCCAGCGATCGAAAATCTCGGCGGCGTTCGACAACAGCCGTCAACTGGCATATCCGGTCCGTCGCCCCCCAGAAGTTTGGCGACGTAGTCACAGGTTCGGCTTCACGCGAGCGGCGGCTTTTTTCTTCATCTCTTCTTTTTTCTTTTCTTCTTCTTCGATGAACTGCGGTCCTCGTTTGGCTGCCGCAGCCATCGCTCGTTCGATCCGGACAGCCGCGCCTCGCCAAGCATCATGACCAGCACCGCGAGGAGCGTGATGACTTCCTGGATGACCGGGATGAATTGCTGGATCACGTGCGCGCGGAAGGAAAAACGAATCCCCCGCTCGCTGATGTCGTTGTAGCGCTGCTGTTCACTCCTCTGCATATTGAAGGATTGCACCAAAGGA
>CAYMJU010000132.1:0-21480 GCA_964390555.1 uncultured Acidimicrobiales bacterium
GATCGTCGGCGGTGTTGACCGTCGACACGACCGTCGTCGATGCCCGCGTCGGCAGCGCACGCCGCGGCCGACCGCGGCTGCCACCGTCTTGGTGCACGGTGATTCGGTCGCTCGCGGCCTCGGTGGAGATGAATGGTCCGCCGCTTCGGCGACCGACGACGACTCCGTCGCGAAAGTCTCGGGCCGAATGCGGGAACTGCATGTGGCGGTGTGCCTCGCCACGATTGATGTGGTGCAGCTCCTCGCTCTCGACCACCAGGCGGCCCTGCCGGGATCCGGCTGAGGGTGACTCGAACCCGATGGTGACCGCGTATCTGAGCATGGTGATGGTCGGCTCGACCTCGACATCAAAGTCGTCGACCACCCGTCGCGGCACGATCATCTCGGCCGCTAGCCGCATAGACATCCGGCTCGAGGCAATCGCGAACAGGTGCTTCGGTTCGCCGTCGCCGCTGCTGCGGTTCGAGCGTACTTGGCGAGCCGCTTCGAGCAGGGGCTGATCGGCGAGCAAGGAGAGGAGCTCGATGGCGTCGAAGACGTTCGACTTCCCGACGCCGTTTTCGCCCGCGATGCACGTGAACGGACCGAACTAGGCTTCGAACCCGATCAGGTTCTTGAACCCGTTGACCTCGAGCCTCAGCAGCATGTCGTGGAGCCTAGAGGCCCCGCCGGGGCGGGGCCGCCGATGATCTCAGCGCGCGGGGACGAGGCCGCCGTCGACGGTGAGGGACTGGCCGGTCAGGAAGCTCGATGCGTCCGAGGCGAGGAACACGGCCGGGCCGATCATCTCGTCGACGTGCGCGGGGCGGCGCATCTGGGCGGCGTTGGCCATGCTCGCCGCGGCTTCGGGGCCGTTGTTGCGCACCATGTCGGTGTCGACCGTGCCCGGGGCCAAGGCGTTGCAGCGGATGCCGTCGGCGGCGAACCCCCACGCCCACGTTCGGGTGTAGGAGAGCAACCCGGCCTTGCATGCGGCGTAGATCGACGTCTTCACGCCGGGCAGGAACGCGCCCGCGGAGATCACGTTGACGATCACCGCGTGCGGGCTGGCCTTGAGGTGGGGGAGCGCGGCCTCGACCAGGAACACCGGGCCCTTGAGGTCGACGTCGATCACCTTGTCGAACACGTCCTCGGTGTACTCGCCGAGAGGAGCGGTCAGCGCAGTCGCGGCGTTGTTGACGACGATGTCGAGCCCGCCGAAGGTGTCGACGGCCAGTTCGACGAGGGCGGCGCCGGTCGCGACATCGCCCATGTTCGCGGCCAGACCGACGGCCTCGCCGCCGCGGTCGCGGAGCGCGGCCACCGTCTCATCGACCGAGTGGGCGCGGCGGCTGCACACGACCACCTTGGCGCCGGAGTCGACGAAACCCTCGGCGATGGCGCGGCCGATGCCACGGGTTCCTCCGGTGACGATCGCGATCCGGCCGTCGAGCCGGAACAACGTGTCGAGTCGAGCACGATCCATCGGAAGTGCCTCAGTTCCAGGGCGACAGGTTGAAGTTGCCGAGCTCCACGTTGATGCCCCCAAGTCGTGTCGGACGGCGAGACGGTAGCCGCGCCGTCAGCCGGGCACGGGCTGCACCGCTTCGGGCGCGCCCGAACGCGCCGAACGGTAACCGGCCTCGACGATCGCGTGGGCTCTCCAGGCGTCGTCGAACCCCGGGGACGGCGCGACGCCGGACGCGAGCGACCGGAGGAACGCCCGATGAGCGAGGTACTGGTACACCCAGATCTGACGTTCGGGGTCGACGGCGTCGCGCTCGAACCACTCGCGGCGCAGCGAGTGGATGTCGACCCGCTCGGATGGCCGGCCGGGACGGTGGATCAGCATCGACTCCTCGGGCGCGCCGACGACGAAGTCGGTTGTCACCTCGACGGCGCCGTGCTCGAAGAACACCTCGATCCGGGTCTCCTCGCGCCCCGTCACCCCGTTGAAGATGGTGACGAGGTTGCCCACCACCCCCGACCGGTGCTCGATGGTGAGCGCCGCGGTGTCCTCGACCGAATAGCCGAACACGTGGCGCGTGGTGGCGAACACCCGATGGCCAGCCCCGAACATGTTGGCCAAAAGGTCACACGAGTGGATCGAATGCTCGAGCAACGCCCCGCCCCCGGCTTCGCCACGGTCGCTGCGCCAACTGGAATGACCCTCGACGACATCGCCGGTCGGCCAGTACTGGTCGTTGCGCACCGAATACGCCATCGGTGCGCCGAGCTCGCCGGTGACCACGATCTCGTGAAGCCGCCGGTACAGCGGGTTGTGGCGGGATTGGAACCCGACTTGGGCCGGCAGGTTTGATCGAACGACGGCCTGGTACAGCTCGGCCACCCCGTCGAAGGTCGGCGCGAGCGGCTTCTCGGTGAACAGTGGCTTGCCGGCGTCGACGGTGGCGAGGATGGCCTCGCGGTGGTGGCGAGTCGGGGTGATGACCACCACCACGTCGACGTCGGGGCAGGCGACCAGCTCCGCGGCCGAGGTGAAACGGTGATCGATACCGCCGACGATCGCCGCCACCCGGTCGAGCCCGCTCGGGTCGGGGTCGGCTCCGGCGACGAGCCTCGCTGTGCCGTCCTCGGCCAGCAGGCGCAGGGCGGCGGCGTGGGCGCCGGCGATCATCCCGCACCCCACGAAACCGACGCCAACGGGCGCAGTCACGGTGTCCTCGTGGGGGGCCGCGCGTCGCCATCCAGGCGCCCGCCGGGCACCCACGTGGGACGGGCCGGTCTCTGGTCGGGCAAGCTCAGGTCCACGTCGCTCGTTGGATCCCTTCGTCGGGGCGGATCGCCGGGGTGCGCAGGACAGTAGTCACCCACGGATCTCGCCCGACGTTCGGAGCTCTCGCGGCGTGGTCACGCAGTTGCTGCGGGGGCTGACGGCGCACCTGGCGAGCGGGCTGTGGGGTTCATGGGACGAGCGGGTCGGTGAAGCCTTCGGCCAGCGCCGCGCTCGTCAATGATCGGTCGAAGCAGGCGAACTGTCCGATTGAGCCGTCGCTGCGACGGGCGGCGAGCGCCGACGCGAGCTGAACTGCATCGCCCGCTCGGAGTCCATGGACGCCGGCGAGTCGGGCCGCCTCCTCGACAAGCAGTCCGCCGACGGATTTCATGCCTGCATGCGGAGACCGGTTCATCGACGTTCGATGACGTTCAAGTAGTTGTAGATCGTGATGCGGCTGACGTCCATGAGCTCGGCGACGTCTTCGACTGATCGGCGCAGGAGAAACGCACCGCGGTCGTCGAGCAGTCGGACCGCGGCCTGCTTGTTCTCCCGCGACAGGTCCGGTAGGCGCCCGCCGAGCTCGGATTCGACCCCGGCGACCAGGCGGTCGAGGGCGCCGCGAAGGCCGGGGGCGTCGGTGGTGTGAGCGCTATCGCTCACGTGGACCTGGATGCGGGTGGCGCCGGCGCCGAGCGCGGCCACGATCAGGTCGCGCACGCCGTCCGCGACGCGGGCGACGTCGCCGGAGATGCTCGACGAGAATGCGCCGACCTCGACGGCGAATCCGGCCACGTCGAGCGCGCCGAGCGCGGCGCTGACATGCGGGCCCGGCCGCCCCTCGTCGAAGGGTTCGATCAGGAACTCGACCGTCGTCATGGGCCTCGCCAGATGCTTGACAAATTGTAAAAGCGGCATGGTACCGTGCCTACGTGCAGACGGCCGTGCGCGTCGATGGTGATCGCCTACTGCGCCGGCTCGATGAACTCGCCCAGATCGGGCGGATCGACGGGACAACGGGGTGCGCGCGGCTGGCCCTCACCGACGAGGACAAGTCGGGCCGGGACCTCGTCGTCGCGTGGATGGGTGACCTCGGGCTCGACGTTAACATCGACGGCATCGGCAACGTCGTCGCCGTGCAACCCGGCTTCGACGGTGCCGCGCCGGTGATGACCGGGTCGCACATCGACACCGTGCGGACCGGTGGGCGCTACGACGGCAACTACGGCGTGCTCGCCGGGCTCGAAGTCATCGAGCGGGTCATCGAATCGGGCATGGCCCTCGACCGGCCGCTCGCCGTCGGGTTCTTCACCGACGAGGAGGGCGCCCGCTACGCCCCTGACATGCTCGGCAGCCTCGTGTACGCGGGCGGGCTGGCTCTCGAGACGGCGCTCGACACCGTGGGCATCGACGGCACGGTGCTCGGTGCCGAACTCGACCGCATCGGCTATCGCGGCCCGGCCCCATGCCCGGGCCTGGTGCCCTACGCGTTCGTCGAGCTGCACATCGAGCAGGGCCCGGTGCTCGAGGCCGAAGGGGTGAGGATCGGTGCCGTGACGGGCGTGCAAGGCATCTCGTGGACCGAGCTCACCATCTCGGGTCAGTCCAACCACGCCGGCACCACGCCCATGAACATGCGCCGCGACCCCGTGTACGTGGCGGCGCGGATAGCGGCGTTCGTCCGCGAGCTGGCCCTCGACATCGGCGGCCGCCAGGTCGCCACGGTGGGTGCCATCGACCTGCATCCGAACCTTGTCAACGTCGTCGCGGCCCGGGCCACGATCACCGTCGATCTGCGCAACACCGACGACGGGTCGCTGCGTCAGGCCGAGTCGAGGCTTGCCGAGTTCGTCGCCGCGGCCGCCACCGCGGAAGGCGTCGATGTCGAGACCCGCTCGTTGGCCCGGTTCGAGCCGGTCGACTTCGATCCCCGGGTCGTCGATCTGGTCGAGGCGACCGCGTCGGCCCACGGCCACTCGGTGATGCGGATGCCGTCGGGTGCCGGCCACGATGCGCAGATGCTCGCTCGGGTGTGCCCCACGGGGATGATCTTCGTCCCGAGCCACAAGGGGCTCAGCCACAACCCGGCCGAGCACACCGATGTCACCGACCTCGCCTCGGGGGCCGACATCTTGTTCTCGGTGATGGTCGACCTGGCCGGTCGAGGTCTCTGATGGCGCGCGTCGTCACCGTCGGCGCGGCACAGCTGGGCCCGATCGCCCGGGCCGAACCCCGCGCCGACGTGGTCGAGCGGCTCGTCACGCTGCTCCGCCAGGCCGCCGATGCCGGGTGCGACCTGGTGGCGTTCCCCGAGCTCTGCCTCACCACGTTCTTCCCCCGGTGGTTCCACGACGACATCTCGGCGGCAAACGCCTTCTACGAGACGTCGATGCCGAACGCCGCGACTCAGCCGCTGTTCGACGAAGCAGCTCGGCTCGGCGTGGGGTTCACCCTCGGTTACGCCGAGCTGACGCCCGATGGCCATCGCTACAACGCGACGGTGCTCGTCGAGCGAGACGGCCGGATCGTGGCCCGGTACCGCAAGGTGCACATCCCCGGGCACGAGAACGACGAGCCCTGGCGGCCGTTCCAGCATCTCGAACGCCGGTACTTCGAGGAGAGTCCCGACGGGTTCGGCGTGTGGCCGGCCTTCGGCGGCCTGGTCGGGCTGGCGACCTGCAACGATCGCCGCTGGCCCGAGACCTACCGGGTCATGGGTTTGCAGGGCGTCGAGCTGATCCTGATCGGCTACAACACGCCGATCCACTACGCGCCCGACCCGGCGCAGAACTCGTTGCAGTCGTTCCACAACCACCTGGTGATGCAGGCCGGCGCCTACCAGAACGGCACCTGGGTGGTGGGCGTCGCCAAGGGCGGGGTCGAGGAGGGCGTCGAATCGCTCGCCCAGTCGGCGATCTACGCGCCGACCGGCCAGATCGTCGCCCAGGCCGTCACCGTCGGGGACGAGCTGATCGTCGCCCGCTGCGACCTCGACGTGTGCGCCAACTTCAAGGAGACTCTGTTCGACTTCGCCCGATACCGCCGCCCCGAGGTCTACGGCCTCATCACCTCGACCCGCGGCGTGGTGCCCCCGCGCGGTTGCTAGTTCGGAGGATCAGATGGCCAGGTTGCGAGTGAACGGGCGAGAGGCAAGCGTCGCCGACGATCACCCGCACCTGCTGTCGGCGCTTCGTGACGAGCTCGGGATCATCTCGCCCAAGGACGGTTGCGCGCCCTCGGGTCAGTGTGGGTGCTGCACCGTGCTGATCGACGGCAAAGCCCGCATCTCGTGCCAGACCGATCTGGTCAAGGCCGAAGGCAGCGAGATCACGACGCTCGAAGGGCTCGACCCGATCGAGGTCGAGCGCTTGGCCGACGCCTTCGCGGCCTGCGGCGCCCTCCAGTGCGGCTTCTGCACCCCCGGGATCGTGGTGCGCACGAAGTCCCTGATCGACAAGAAGGGTGCCGCGCTCACCCGCGAGGAAGCGTCGCGCCACCTCGGCGCGCACCTGTGCCGCTGCACCGGGTACGTGAAGATCCTCGACGCCGTCGAGGCGCTCGCTCGCGACGAGGTCCCGCCGCCGGTCAACCCCGGCGGGGTGGGGACGCGCGGCATCAAGTACGAGGGTCGCGAGCTGGCCGTCGGGCGGCGCCCGTTCATCGACGACATGTTCCCGCCGGGCCTGTTGCACGGCGCCGTTCACTTGGCCGCGCACGCCCGGGCCGAAGTGATCCGCATCGACATCGGCGCCGCGCTCGCCGTCGACGGGGTGGTGGCCGTGTTCACCGCCGCCGATGTGCCCGGCGAGCTGCGGGTCGGTTTGGTCCACAAGGACTGGCCCGTCTTCATCCCTGAGGGCGGTCGTACCAGCTACCTCGGCGATGTGCTGGCGCTCGTCGTGGCCGACGATCGGCGCACCGCTCGCCGGGCGGCCGAACTGGTCGAGGTCGAGTACCGGCCGCTCCGCCCGCTCACCAACCCGGTCGCCGCCATCGACGATCCCGAACACGCGGTGTGGGGCCTCGACGGCAACGTGCTGTCGCGCTCGGCCTACCGGCGCGGCGACGTCGATGCCGCGCTGGCCTCGTCGGCCCACACCGTGCACGAGGTGTTCCAGACCCCGCGTATCGAACACGCCTTCCTCGAGCCCGAGTCGTCCCTCGCCGTTCCCACCGACGGCGGCGGGCTGCACGTCTACTCCGGTGGCCAGGGGATCTGGGACGACCGCAACGACATCGCCCGCATGCTCGGCGTCGACAACTCCCAGGTCACCGTCGAGCTGGTGTCCAACGGCGGCGCGTTCGGCGGCAAGGAGGACATGTCGAACCAGGCTCAGACGGCGCTGGCGGCGTGGGTCCTGCGGCGGCCGGTCAAGACCACCTTCTCCCGCGAGGAATCGCTGCTGGTCCACGCCAAGCGGCACCCGATCCGGCTCGAGTACTGGGCTGGCTGCGACGCCGACGGCCAGCTCACCGCGCTCAAAGCCCGGATCGTCGGCGACTCGGGGCCCTATGCGTCGGTCGGCATGAAGGTGCTCGAGCGCGCCGCCGGCCATGCGAGCGGGCCCTACGTGCTGCCGACGATCGACGTCGAGGCGGTCGCGGTACGAACCAACAACCCCGTGTGCGGCGCGTTCCGTGGCTTCGGCGCCAACCAGGCCCAGTTCGCCATGGAGGGCGTGCTCGACCGGTTGGCCGAGATCGTCGGCATCTCGGGTTTCGACATCCGCTGGCGAAACGTGATCGATCCCGGCTCGGTGTGGGGCCCGGGCCAGATCATGGACGATGGCTGTCTCGGTGCCCGGGCGTGTCTCGAAGCGGTGCGGCCGCACTACGACGCGGCGCGGGCCGCCGGCAAGCCGGTGGGTCTGGGCCTCGGCCTCAAGAACTCCGGCCTCGGCAACGGCTTCAAAGAGGTCGCGAAAGCCGTGGTTCGATTCGAATCCGGATCGGACCTCGTCAACATCTATCACTGCTGGACCGAGATGGGCCAAGGGGTGCACACGGTGGCATTGCAGGTCGCGGTGACCGAGTTGGGCGTGGCGCCCGAGCGGGTGCGGGTGATGGTCGACACGACCCGCGAGCTGGGGTTGGGCCAGACGACGGGCAGCCGGGGCACGCTCATGGGTGCCGGTGCGGTAGCCGAGGCGTGTCGGGCCGCTCGGGCCGGCGGCTGCCAGCCCGATGTCGACTACGAAGGCGAGTACCGGGTCGACTGGACCAATTCGCTGTCCGAGGGGCTGCCCAACCCGGTGATCCACTCGACGTTCGGCTACGCCGCCCAGCTCGTGATCCTCGACCCCGAGTCGGGCGAGGTCGAGAGGGTCGTCGCCGCCCACGATGTCGGCAAGGCGGTGAACCCCACCCTGTGCGAGGGCCAGATCGAGGGTTCGATCCACATGGGCCTCGGCTACGCGCTGACCGAAGGATTCCCGGCCGACGAGCACGGCCGGCCGTTGAACACGACGCTGCGTAGCCTCGACATCATCCGACCCAAGGACATGCCGCCCGTCGAGGTGATCCTCGTCGAGTCGCCCCAGCCCAACGCGCCGTACGGCATCAAGGGAGTGGGCGAGATCGGCCTCGTGCCGACCGCCGGCGCGGTCGCGGCGGCGATCCACGCCCACGATGGGGTTTGGCACAACGAATTGCCGATCCGCACTGTTTCCAATCGCGAGCGGGCGTCGGCGTGGCTCTGAGGGGCGCGGCCCCCAGCAGCGGCGCGGTGACCCCGGGCCTGGTCTGTGCCCACCACCATCTCTACTCGGCGCTGGCGCGCGGCATGCCGGCACCTCCTCGAACGCCGACGGGCTTCGGTGAAATCCTCGAGCTGGTGTGGTGGCGTCTCGATCGGGCGCTCGACCTCGACACGATCTACTGGTCGGCGAAGCTCGGTGCGCTCGAAGCGCTCGAGCGGGGCTGCACGGCGATCATCGATCACCACGAGTCGCCCGGCGCGATCGAGGGTTCGCTCGACGCCGTCGCCGCGGCTTGCACCGAGGTGGGTGTTCGGGTGTCGTGCGCCTATGGCGCCACCGATCGTCACCCGGGCGGGTTCGATCCCGCTCGGGGCATGACCGACGGTGGGCGTCGGGGTCTCGCCGAGTGCGACCGCTACCTGTCCGCCGGCGGGCGCGGCATGGTCGGCCTGCACGCCTCGTTCACTTGCGCCGACGACACGATCGCCGCGGCTGCCGACCTGGCGGGGCGCCACGGGGTCGGGGTGCACGTGCACGTCGCCGAGGGTCCCGAGGACGCCGGCGCCGTCGAGCGGCTGCGCCCGCACACGGCCGACGATTGGCTGATCGTGCACGGTGTACACCTGCCGTCCGAGCACGGCCTGCGCGGCACGATCGTGCACAACCCGCGGTCGAACATGAACAACGCCGTCGGCTACGCCCGGCCGGTGCGTTTCACGAACCCGGTCGCCCTCGGGACCGATGGCATCGGCGCCGACATGCTCGAGGAGTTCCGGTTGGCGTATGTGCGCCACCGCGAATCCGACGTGACCGCCACCCCCGAGACCGCGTGGTCGTGGCTCGAACAGGGGTGGTCGTTGTTTCCCGAGGCGCGGGCCGACCAGGTCATGTGGACCTACGACCGCATCGATCCGTGGTGCCTGGCGTTCACCACCGGTGTGTCGCCGGTCGAGGTGCGCGTCGATGGCGAGGTCGTGTGGCGCCACGGCGCTTCGACCCGCGTCGACGCCGCCGAGGTGCGCGCCAAGGCGGCCGAGGCCGCGACCCGCCTGTTCGCCAGACTGGAGGCCCTGCCGTGAACGATGAGGCACCGCCGCTGACCCCGATGTCGCTCGACGTGCTGCTCGGGCGCATCGCTCACGAGTGGTCGTCGCGACAGCGGATATTCGACCTGGTGAGCGCCCGGTTCTGGAAGCCCGATCCGGGCCTCGACCTCGGCTTCGACTTCCTCGGCCGCCGCGCCGCCACCCCGATCGGCCCAGCCGCGGGGCCGCACAGCCAGATGGCGCAGAACATCGTGTTGGCCTGGCTCGGTGGCTCGCGGCTGTTCGAGCTGAAGACCGTGCAAGTGCTCGACGAGTTGGTGATCAACCGGCCGTGCATCGACATGCAGACCGTCGGCTACAACATCGAGTGGAGCCAGGAGCTGCTCGTTCACCAGTCGCTCGAGGAGTACGTGAAGGCGTGGATGATCCTCGAGCTGCTGCGTCGCTGGGCGCCCCTCGCCGACCACGTCGGCCCCGACCCCGGGCCCCACATCTTCGACATGTCGGTGGGCTACGACCTGGCCGGCATCTCGACCGACAAGGTCGCCGGGTTCATCGACGGCATGCTCGACGCGTCGGCCGAGATCGAGCGCCTGCGGCCGCTGATCCCGGCGCCGTTCGCGTCGCTGCGCGACCTCGACTTCCCGACCCGCGTGGCCGACACGATCACCTTGTCGACCTTTCACGGTTGCCCGCCTGACGAGATCGAGTCGATCACCAAGCATCTGATGACCCGCCACGGCATCGACGTGATAGTGAAGCTCAATCCGACACTGCTCGGCTACGAGCGGGTGCGGGCGATCCTGCACGACACGCTCGGCTACACCGAGGTTCCGGTGCCGAAGGCGGCCTTCGATGCCGACCTCCAGTTCGACCGGGGCATCGAGCTCATCGGCGAGCTCGCGGCGTTCGCGGCCGCGCACGGGCGCCGGTTCGGGGTGAAGCTCACCAACACGCTGGTCGTGGACAACCACAAGGGCTTCATGCCCGACCCGACCATGTACCTGTCGGGGCCGCCGCTGCACGTGATCGCGACCGCGCTGCTCGACAAGCTCACGCCACATCTGCCGCCCGGCATCCAGGTGAGCTGGTCGGCCGGAGTGACCCGGGAGAACCTGGCCGACACCGTCGCCATGGGTGTCGGACCGGCGACGATCTGCTCGGACCTGCTCAAGCCCGGCGGGTACGGCCGGTTGGTGCCGGCGCTCAAGTCGCTGGCGGAGGCGGTCCGGTCCTCGGGTGCCGCGGATCTCCCCGGGTTCCGCGCCGCCCGGGCCGACGCGGCGACGGCCTCTGGGTTCGTGTCACCGGTCGCCCAGCACCTCGCCGACGTGTTGGGTGGCGATTCACACGGCGACTACCACCGCTCGGGGAACCTGAAGCTGCCGCGTGAGGTCGACCACGACCTCGAGATGTGGGGTTGCGTGGCGTGCAACTTCTGCGTCACCGTGTGCCCCAACGATGCCTTCTTCCGCATCCCCACCCCCGAGGGCGAGGACATCTCGGGGCGCCAGCAGTACCTCGTCTTCTCGGAGCTGTGCAACGAGTGCGGCAACTGCATGGTCTTTTGCCCCGAGCGCGGCGACCCCGCGATCCTGAAGCCGCGGCTGTACCTCGACGCCGACCGCTTCGCCGCCGTCGAGGGTCAGGCGTTCCTGCTCGACGGCGACTCGATCATCGCCAAGCCCGGCTGGGAAGCCGAGCTCCCCCGCCTCTCCCGACTCCTCACCCACCCCACCGAAGGCCTCCCCCTCGCCGGGGTTGCGAATGCAGATCTGCCTCGTTGATCATGATGGCGAGGCCGTCTTGAGCCGGAGGGCGTGGGCTGCGGCAGCCATCCGCTCGTCGTAGGTGACGACGTGACCGAGCCAGCAACGGCCGTGCGAGGATGCAAGGGTGGGGGAGCTGGTCGGGACGAGCGTGTGGCGGGTCGAGGATCGGCGGTTCCTGACCGGCGAAGCGCGCTATCTGGCCGACGTCGTGGTCCCGGGGACCCGGCAGGTTCGCTTCGTCCGTAGCCCCCACGCGAGGGCGGCGATCCGGCGAATCGACGTCGAATCGGCGCGGCGGGCGCCGGGCGTGCGAGCCGTACTCACGGCAGTCGACCTGGCTGCGGTCGCCGGAGAGATGGCGCCGCACCAGGTCGACGGTTTGCTGGCACCCGGTCATCCGGCGCTCGCCCATGAGTACGTGCGATTCGTCGGCGACCCCGTAGTCCTCGTCGTGGCGGACACCTACGCCCAGGCCGTCGACGCCGCCGAGCTCGTCGAACTGATTTACGAGCCGGAGCCGGCGATCATCGATATGGAGCGAGCTCGGTTCGACGACGGGAGACTGGTGTGGCCCGAGCTCGGAACCAACGTGATGCACCGTCAGCACCGCGTCTACGGCGACCCCGCAGCGGCGATCGCTTCGGCGGCGCTCGTCGTGCGTGAACGCATCGGCCAGCACCGTCACTCGCACGCACCTATGGAGTGCCGCGGCATCATCGCCACCAACGACCCGACCACGGGCCGGCTCGACGTGTTGGCCGGTCACCAGTCGCCCCACGACCTCCGCCAGCGGTTGGCCGCCGTGCTCGGGCTCGACGTGACGCGGGTCCGGGTCCGGGTGCCGGACATGGGCGGCTCGTTCGGTCAAAAGAGCGGCTTGCCGCGTGAATTCGTGGTGGTCGCCGCGGCCTCGGTCCTGCTCGATGACCCGATTGCATGGATCGAGGACCGCACCGAGAACCTGCTCGCGGCCGGCCAGGCCCGCGAGGAACGCGCCGACGTCGAGGCCGGTTTCGACGAGACGGGGCGGCTGCTCGCGATTCGGGTCGACCTGGTGATGGACCTCGGTGCCTACCCGCAGGTCGGGTACCCGGCGAACGGGTACCCGAACCTGATCCGGGCGCTCCTCCCCGCGGCGTACCGGCTGGAGCACTACGAGTTCACCGCCGAGCTGGTCGCCACCAACAAGGCGAGCTACCTGCCCTACCGCGGCCCGTGGGAGATCGAGACGTTCGTGCGCGAACGGGTGCTGGACATCGCGGCCCGGCGTCTGGGAGTCGACCCGGTCGAGCTCCGCCGCCGGAACCTCCTGGAGCCTCACGAGCTCGCGCGGGGGAGCTGCACCGGCGTGGTGCTCGCCGGTGCTCGGCAACGCAACGTCGTCGAACGAGCGGCCGTGCTGATGGGCGAGCAGGGCTGGGATGACACGGTCGCCGCGGGTCGCAGAGACGGTCGCAAGATCGGGGTGGGCGTCTCGTGCTACCTCGAACCGGCCCCCGTATCGCCGAGCCTGTTGACCGCGATGGGGGTGCAGGCGGTGGCGCGGACGAAGCAGGAGGCCCGGGCCGCACTCGAGGCCGACGGCACGATCACCGTGTTCACCAGCCAGCAGCCCCACGGGCAGGGCCACGAGACGACGCTCGCGCAGCTCGTCGCCGACGCCCTCGACGTGCCGATCGAGGGGGTTCGGGTCGTCTGGGGCGACACCGACATCGTGCCGTTCAACCTGGTCGGCACCGGCGGGAGCCGCGCCGCGACTCTGGCGTCGGGCGCGGTGGTCGACGCCGCGGCCAAGCTGCGCGACCGCCTGATCGCCCTCGCATCGCAACGATTGGAGATCGCACCTGGTGACCTTGCTCTCGCCGCCGGTGCGGTCGTGCCGCGCGATGCGCCGAGCCGGCGGATCGCTTTCGCTGATCTGACGGCGCCCGACGATGACCCGATCGAGGCCATCGGCGATCACTTGTCGAGCGACGGCACCTGGTCCCAGGCTGCGCACTGCTGTCTCGCCGAGGTCGACGCCGAGACGGGCGAGGTCACGATCCTGCGCTACGTCGTGGTCGAGGACTGCGGGCCGTCGATCAACCCGATGATCGTCGATGGCCAGATCGCCGGCGGGGCAGCTCAGGGCATCGGCGCCGTGCTCTACGAACGATCGCACTACGCGGAAGACGGGCAGCTCCTCACCTCGACCCTGGCCGACTATCTCGTGCCGTCGGCGGTAGAGATCCCGGCGATCGAGATCCACCACCTTCACGCGTCGACCGGCGAGCCCGTGCCGTGGCGAGGCGTGGGTGAGGGCGGGGCGATCGGCTCGCCGGCTGCCGTCGTGAGCGCGGTGGAGGACGCCGTCGGCACCGAGCTCCACGTCCAGCACCTCGTTCCCGAAACCCTCGCCCCCGAGCTTCTCGTGGAGGAAACTCGGTCGACACAGACGTGAGCGAAGGCCACACTCGTCGGCTCCCCTGCACACGAGAAACGGCCATGGAGAAGATCACCGACCACCTCATCAGCTGGGCGACCGACGTCGACCCGGGCACGATCGAACAGGCCGAACGCACGTCGCGGCTGCCGATCGTGCACGAGCACGTCGCGCTCATGCCCGACGCGCACGTGGGCATCGGCGCGACCGTCGGGTCGGTGATCCCGACCAAGGGCGCGATCATCCCCGCCGCGGTCGGTGTCGACATCGGCTGCGGCATGGCGGCGGTGCGCACCGACGTGAAGGCGAGCGACCTGCCCGACGACCTCGGACCGCTGCTCGCGCGGATGGGGAAGGTGATCCCCGCCGGCGTCGGCGAGGGTCACACCAACGACTCGCCAGGCGCGGACGTGTGGATGAGGGCGAACCCCATGCCGAGCGACCACGCCCGTTCGCTCGCCGGCAAGGCGTACAAGCAGTTCGGTTCGCTCGGCTCGGGCAACCACTTCGCCGAGGTCTGCCTCGACGAGGACGACACCGTGTGGCTGTTCCTCCACTCCGGCAGCCGCGGCATCGGCAACCTGCTCGCGACCCGGCACATCGACAAGGCGAAGAAGCTCCGCCATACCCTGCCGTGGGCGGTCGAGGACCCGGCGCTGGCCTGGTTCGTTCAGGGCACCCCGGAGTTCGAGGCGTACGTCGCCGACATGTTGTGGTGCCAGGCGTACGCCCTCGCCAACCGCGAGGCCATGTTGAGCGCGTTCGAGAAGGCGTTCTTTCGTTTCGTCGGCAAGGGGCGGCCCCGCGAGCGGGTGAACTGCCACCACAACTTCTCGGCCCTCGAGGTCCACGACGGCCACGAGCTGTGGGTGACCCGCAAGGGGGCGATCAGCGCCCGGGCCGGCGAGCTCGGCCTGATACCCGGGTCGATGGGTACGCGCAGCTACGTGGTGCGCGGGCTCGGCAACCCGCTCAGCTGGCAGTCGTGCTCGCACGGCGCCGGCCGCCGGTTCAGCCGGTCCGAGGCCAAGCGGCGCTTCAACGCCGACGACCTGCGTGAACAGATGGGCGACCGCACGTGGCTCGCGCATCGCGCCGACCGGCTGGTCGACGAGATCCCGTCCGCCTACAAGGACATCGACGAGGTCATGGCCAACCAGAGCGACCTGGTCGAAGTCGTCCACACCCTCCGCCAGATCGTCAACTACAAGGGCTGCTGAGTTGCGCCTTCGCCGCGCCCGATATCACATCGTGATGTGTTCGCATCACGATGCTACGCTGGGCCGGTGCGCACGACCCTCGAGATCGACGACGACGTAATGGCGGTGGCACGCGAGCTGGCGCGTTCTCGCGGCGTGTCGATTGGATCGGTCGTGTCCGACCTGGCCCGAACGGCGCTGCGGCCCACTCGGATCGACGTGGTCGACGGCCTGCCGCTCATCCGGGGCCGAAAGGGCGCTCCGCTGATCACCGGCGACATGGTGCGTCGAGCACTCGACGACGAGTGATCCCGCTACCCGACGTCAACGCCCTCGTCGCGTTGCTGATGGATCGCCACGTCCATCACGGGGCGGCCCGGGAATGGTTCGCGTCCCTTCGGGGTGGCTCGTTCGCGACGACCTCGATCACCCAGACCGGGTTCGTGCGGGTGGCGTCGTCGCCCGCGCTGGCATCGGGGCTGTCGGTTGCCGAGGCGACTGCAGTCTTCGCCGAGGTGGTCGCTCGCGCGGATCACGTGTTCCTGCCCGACGACGCGGGCTATGTCGGCAATCCGCTCGTTCCCCACGACAAGTTGGTCGGACACCGTCAGGTCACCGACGCCCACCTCGTTGGGTTGGCGCGTCGCCATGCGGCGACTGTGGTCACCCTCGACCGGGCGCTCCAGCAACTCGCTCCCGACGATGTGCTCCTGCTCGACGGCGAGGTCGATCAGGGTTGATCGAGCGAGGGTTGGCGGGTGTCGCGCAGCGGGATGGCGGGAATCAGCGCCAGCATCACGAGGGCCACGACCATGACCGGTATGGCCCAGCGGACGGTCTGGGTGATCGCCTCGGCGTAGGCGTCTAGGACGTTCGATCGAGCCGGTTCGGCGAGGGCACGGATATCGCCGGGCCGGCCTTCGAGCACGTCGAGGCCGATCCGGTCGGCGGTGTCGGCACCAACGTGGCGTGGGATCAACACGTCGAGTCGGTTGCTGTACACGGCGCCGAGCACCGCCGTGCCGAGCACCCCACCCAGGCTGCGGACGAACGCCAGCCCCGAGGTGGCCACGCCGAGCTGTTCCCAGCGCACCGCGTTCTGGACGATGAGGTTCAGGCTCGGCCCGATCAAACCCATGCCCAGCCCGGTGACGGCGGCCCGAGCCGACACGCTCGCGGTGGACGTATCGGCGTCCATCGTGCTCAGCAGGACCGCGCCGGCGATGAGGAACACGCCGCCGGCGATCGGGAACGGCTTGTAGTTGCCGGTCCTGGCGATCAGCTTGCCCGACACCATCGATGCAAGAGTGACCAGCACCATCGTGGGGATCGACAGCAGGCCCGACGCGGTGGCCGTGGTGCCCTTGACGATCTGCAGGAACACCGGGGCGTACGAGTTCAACGCATACAGGCCGATTCCTGAGATCGCGGCGGCGATCATGGTGGCCCGCACCACCGGATCCTGGAACAAGCCGAGCGGCATGACCGGCTCGGCGGCGCGCCGCTCGACGACGATGAACACGACCGCGCCCACCGCCGACACGACGAACATGCCCACCGTGATCGGCGCACCCCACCCGTGCTCCTTGCCCGACCAGAGCAGGGCGACGATCAGCGGCCCGGTGGCGACGGTGAGGGCGACGGTTCCGGCGACGTCGATCGACGATCGGGTCGGACGCCGGGAGATGAACAGGTACCGGTGCACGGCGACCAAGGCGATGGCGCCGACCGGGAGGTTGATGAGGAACACCCAGCGCCACGACGTGAGGTCGACGATGAACCCGCCGAGCAACGGACCGAACAGCGCGGCGAACAGGAACGTCGCCGACGCGTAGCCCTGGTTCCGGGCCCGCTGCGCCGGCGCCATCAAGTCGCCCATGATCGAGAACGGCAACGTGAGGAGCCCGGCCGAGGCGATGCCCTGGAGAGCCCGGTAGGCCACGAGCTGCAGCATCGATTGGGCCACGCCGCACAGCAACGACGTGAGGAGGAACGCCACGATCGACGTCTGGAACGTGATCTTGCGGCCGTAGATGTCAGACAGCTTCCCGACGATCGGCGTGGCGACGGTCTGGGCGAGCAGGAACCCGGTGCTGATCCACGGTGCCTGGGACTGGCCCCCCAGATCACCCACGATGGTGGGCAGCGCGGTCGACACGATCGTGCCGTCGATGGCCCCGAGGAACATGCCGGTCATCACCGCGATGATCACGATCCGCAGCTCGCGATCGGGCATGTCCGCCGGAGCCGACATCGCGGCAGCGTCGGCGCTCACGCGGCGTGGAGCTTCACCGGCAGCGACTTGAGCGCGTTGTTGAGGTTCGAACGTTGCCGGCGGGCCTCGCCGGTCTGGTCGATCGAGCTGGTCGCGGCGAGCACCTCCTCGAAGAACACTCGGCCTTCCAGCCGAGCCAGGTGCACGCCGAGGCAGAAGTGCTCGGCGATCCCGAACGACAGGTGCGGGTTCGGCG
This sequence comes from uncultured Acidimicrobiales bacterium, assembly GCA_964390555.1. Lineage (GTDB taxonomy): Bacteria > Actinomycetota > Acidimicrobiia > Acidimicrobiales > SHLQ01 > CAVTWS01. The sequence continues at coordinate 17,326 of CAYMJU010000132.1, forward strand.
TGCGGTGGATGTCGAAGCGGTGCGGGTCGTCGAACACGTCCTCGTCGCGGTTCGCCGACGTGTACACCATGGTCACCTTCTCGCCGTTCGCGATCGCCTGACCGCTCACGTCGGTGTCAGCGGTCGCCGTGCGCCGGAAGTAGTGCAGCGGGTTGGCCCAGCGCAGGATCTCCTCGACCGCGACGGGGATGAGCGCCGGGTCGGCCCGTAGCTCGGCCATCTGGTCGGGGTGCTGGAGCAGCGCCCAAAGCCCCGACGACAACATGGTGCGGGTCGTGTCGTTGCCTGCGGTGACGAGCTGCACGAAGAACGAACCGAACCCTCCGTCGGTCATCGGCGCGCCGTCGAACTCCGACGTCAGGACCAACGTCGTGAGGTCCTCGGCCGGGGTCAGCCGGCGCGCCGCCGCGAACGCCATGGCGTACATCGCCATCTCGACGTTGGCCGACGCGCTCGAACCCTGGTTTGCGTCGTAGCCGCCCGGGTTGATGTCGGGGTCCTGGCCGCCCGAGTTCCGCTCGGCCCAGGCGTGGATCTTCCCCCAGTCCTCGAGCGGAAGGCCCATCAGCTCGCCGATCACCTGCGACGGGAGCTTGGCGGACACGTCGTGCACGAAGTCGACGTCGCCGTCGCGCTCGAACGCGTCGGCGAGGATCGTCCGACAGATCGTGCGGATGCGGTCCTCCATCTGCCCGATCACCCGGTGGCTGAAGCTGCCGAGGAGCGGCCGCCGATAGGCGACGTGTCGAGGCGGGTCCATGGCCAGGATCATGTCGCGCATCATGGCCAGCCGATCGGGGTCGAGGTCCTCGATCACGACGCCGCCCTCCGATGCCGAGAACAGCGTGGGGTGCTTGGCCACGTGCACCACGTCGGCGTGCTTGAGGACCATCCAGTAGCCGGGACCATCGCGCTCGGTCTGCCAGTGGACGGGATCGGTGCGTCGCAGCTCCTCGAACGCCGCGTGCGGCGGCGCGTCGAGATAGGTCCACGGGTCGTTCAGATCGATCATCTCTGCTCCTCAAAGGACTTGATGGCGGCGAGGTTGGCTTGGATCATGGCGCCGAAGAACTCGGCGGAGTTCTGGCCGGCCCACGCGATGCTGGCGTGTCGGGCCTCGTTGGCACCGGTGTAGTGGGGGATCACGTAGTCGGCGAACAGCTCGAGGCTGTTGCGGGTGGCGGCCCGGTTGGCGACGTCGGTCGCGAACAGCAGGAACGTGCCGAACCCGCCGGTGCGAGCGAGCAGCCGGTCGATCGTGGCGACGGCATCATCGGGCGTACCGATGGTGGCCACGCCGAAGTTCGGGATGCCGGTGGTGGTCCACGCTTCGAGCGCGGCGTCGGCCGACGACGCGTAGGGCAGCGCTCGGCCGCCCATCCCCTCCATGTAGCGGAGCAGGTCACCGACGCCATAGGACGCCTCCGCCCAAGCCTTCTCCCTGGTCTCGGACAGGTGCATGCTGGCGACCACGCGCCAGCTGTCACGAGACACCCGCTGGCCGTGCTCGGCTGCGACCCGCTCGGCGACCGCCCAGTTGGTGTCGAGAGCGGTGAACCCGGTGGGCTCGGTCGCCGCCAGCGACAGCATGCTGAGCCCGTGGCGCCCGGCCATCGTGGCCCCCGACGGCGACGACACCGACGCCACCGCGATCTCGAAACCGCCGGGCGTGAACGGCCGCATCTGGAGCCGGGCGTCGTTGAGCGTGAACCAGTCGGTCGCCATCGTCACGACCTCGCCCCGGACGAGCCGGACGATGGCGTCGAGCGACTCGCCCATCATTCGCCGCTGGTTCATGGGGTCGATGCCCATCATGAACGCGTCGGTCGGGAGCTGGCCCGGGCCGACGCCCATCATCGTGCGGCCCCGGGTCTGGTGGTCGAGCTGCACCATGCGATCGGCGAGGATCAGCGGGTGGTGGTAGGCGAGGGAGCTGACGCCGGTGCCGAGCTTGATCCGCTTGGTGCGTTCGGCGGCGGCGGCGATGAACACCTCGGGGCTGGCGATCATCTCGTAGCCACCGGAGTGGTGCTCGCCGACCCACGCCTCGTCGTAGCCGAGGTCGTCGAGCCACTCGACCAGCTCGAAGTCGCGCTGGATGAGCCGGGTGGGGTTCAGCTCGTTGGCGTGGTACGGCGCGATGAACGATCCGAAACGCATCCCCGTTCCTAGCCCCGCTGGTCGGTGCGGCGCCAGCTCACGAGCTGCTGTGGTCCTGGTCGTCGCGGAGCGGGATCACCGGCACGGTGGCGAAGATCACGATCGCCAACGCCACCGCGGGGATCGCCCAGGCGAACGTCGTGGTCATGGCGTCGGCGTACGCCCGGATGGTGTCGGACCGGACCGGTTCGGCCAGGGCGCGGATCGTCTCGGGCCGGCCTTCGAGCCGGTCGAGCCCGATGGCGGCCACGTCGTCGGCGCCGACGTAACGGGGGATCAGCACGTCGAGCCGGTTGCGATACACGGCGCCGAGCACCGCGGAGCCGAGCACGCCCCCGAGCGTGCGCACGAATGTGAGCCCGGCGGTAGCCACGCCGAGGTGCTGGTACCGCACAGCGTTCTGGACGATGAGGTTCATGCTCGGCCCGATCTGGCCGATTCCGAGCCCGATGACGGCGGCGCGCGCGGCAACACTGGCCGTCGATGTGTCGGTGTCCATCGTGGCGAGCAGCGTGGCACCGATGACGAGGCAACTGCACCCGATGACGGGATACGGCCGGTAGCTGCCGGTGTGGGCGATCAGGCGTCCCGACACGACCGAGGCCAGCGTCACCATCACCATGTTGGGGATCGTCAGCAGCCCCGAAGCGGTGGCGCTGGTGCCATTCACGATCTGGAGGAACACCGGGGTGTAGGAACTGAGCGCGTAGACGGCGAGGCCTGTGATGAACCCGCCGATGAGCGTGGTCCGCACGATCCGGTCGGAGAACAACGACAGGGGCAGGATCGGCTCCGTGGCGCGTGATTCCACGGCGATGAACAGCACGGTTCCCGCGGCGGCCGTGGCGAAGAGCGCGAGCGTCGTCGCCGATGTCCAGCCGTGCTCCTCGCCCGACCACAGCAGCCCCACCACGAGGGGGCCGGTGGCGAGGGAGAGGGTGATGGCCCCCGGCACGTCGATCGCGGCCCGCGTCGGGCGGCGAGGGATGACGAGGTGCTTCTGGACTGCGGCCAGGGCGACCGCGCCGACGGGCAGGTTGATGAGGAAGATCCAGCGCCACGACGAGGCGTCGACGATGAAGCCGCCGAGCAGCGGACCCACCAGAGCGGCGACGAGGAACGCACCCGACGCGTAACCCTGGTTGCGCGCCCGCTCCGACGGCGACATGAGATCGCCCATGATGGCGAAGGGCAGGGCGACCAGGCCGGCGGCGGCGACGCCTTGCAGGAACCGGAAGGCCACGAGCTGCAACATCGACTGGGCGATGCCGCACAGGAGCGAGGTCACGAGGAACGCGACGATGGCGCTCTGGAAGGTGACCTTGCGTCCGTAGATGTCGGAGAGCTTGCCGATGATCGGGGTGCCGATCGTCTGGGCGAGCAGGAAGCCGGTGCCCACCCACGGCGCCTGGGACTGCCCGCCGAGGTCGCCGACGATCGTGGGTAGCGCGGTCGACACGATCGTGCCGTCGATGGCGCCCAGGAACATGCCGGTCATCACCGCTATGAGCACGATGCGCAGCTCGCGCGGGCTCATGGTGGAGGCGAGCGATGCCGTTCCCCCCGGTTTCGCCGCGCTGGTCATGGTTCAGCTTCCTAGCGGCCGGGTGCCGACCACGCCAGACGAGACGAGAGCGTCGAGCTCACCGGCATTGAGCCCGAGCAGCCCGCCGAGCCTGGATTCAACCGATGGGGTGTCTGGTCACGCTCGGTCGCGTGCGTCGACTCGACGCCATGGCGCAGCGCTTCGGTGTGGACGGCGTCACTGTCGCCCAGCGTTGTCTGGAACCGTTCGCCTCCATTGTCGCGGCCTCTCCGGCCGCTGTCGAGGGCTTCGCAGAGGGTGCTCGGAGACGGGTCGGGGGGCGACGAAGCAGCCACGCAGCGCGCGACTCGTTTGATGCGGGCGCTGCTGAGCATCGCCTGCCCGGTGGCCGGTTTGCGGCGCCGGGTCAGGTGGCGAGGTCGAAGAGGTTCGGCGGATCCGGGGGTGGG
>CAYMJU010000133.1:0-3134 GCA_964390555.1 uncultured Acidimicrobiales bacterium
GTCAACACGTCTCGCGGCCCGGTGATCGACGAGGCCGCGTTGGTTGCTGCGCTCGAAACCGGTCAGATCGCCGGAGCCGGACTCGACGTGTTCGAGAACGAGCCCGAGGTGCACCCGGGCCTGCTCGGCCGCGACGACGTCGTGCTCATCCCGCACCTCGGCTCGGCCACGGTCGAGACCCGCTCGGCCATGGCTACCCTCGCCGCCCGCAATGCCCTCGCCGTGCTCGCCGGCGAGGCGCCGATCACCCCCGTGAACTAGCCCGGCGGCCGGCACGCCGGGACGCGGCGGTATCGCCGGGGTCACGAATCGTGGCGCGGGGGGCTTCGACATCGGGCACCGGAATCGTGCCGTCGAGGACCTGGCGCATGAGGGCGAGATGCTCGGGCGCCGAGCCGCAGCACGCGCCGATGACCCGCACGCCGGCGTCGCGCATGCGGGCCGCGTACGCGCCCATCACCTCGGGTGTGCCGCTGTAGCTGAGATCGCCGCCGCACCACTCGGGGATGCCGGCGTTGGCCTTGGCGATCACCAACGCACCGGCATCGACGGCGAGCATCTCGGCGAGCGCGGCCTCGGTCTCGGCGAGGTTGTTGCCGCAGTTGGCGCCCATGCCGACCACCCCGAGCTCGGCCAGGCGGGTGGCCGCCAACGTCCCGGTTACCCCCATCATCGTGCACCCGGCGGTGTCGAAGCTGAGGGTGACGACGATCGGTAGATCGCACGCCGCGCGCGCTCCCTCCACGGCGCACGCCACCTCGCCGAGATCGCTCATGGTCTCGATCCAGATGAGGTCGGCGCCGCCCTCGGCCAGGCCGGCGGCCTGCTCGGCGAACGCGGCCCGGCACTCTTCGATCGTCATCGAACCCATCGGTTCGAGCAGCTCGCCGGTCGGTCCCATGGACCCGGCGACGAGCACCGGTCGATCGGCGGCGTCGGCCGCGACTCGGGCGCATAGGGCCGCAGCTTTGTTGATCTCGTGAACGCGGTCATCGAGCTTGTGCAACCCCAGCCGTTGCCGGGTGCCGCCGAAGGAGTTCGTGACCACGATGTCGGATCCGGCGGCGATGTAGTTGCGGTGCACGTCGGTTATCCGCTCGGGTTGCTCGAGGTTCCAGGCCTCCGGCGAGTCGCCGGCCCCGAGCCCGCGTTGGAAGAGCTGCGTACCCATGGCGCCGTCGATCAACAAGACGTCACGGTCGGCGAGGAGTTGGAGCAGCGGGTTCACCGGCTCAAGTCTGGTCGAGCGCATCGCCGATCGCACCTGGCAAGATGGTGGTGTGAGCGAAGCTCCCCGGGTGCCGATGGGGTCTGGGGGCGCGCAGCCCCCAGCGATCGTGTCGCGTGTCGTCGAGCGCGACGCCCTCGACGCGACCGCGCTGGAGATGGCGCGCACCGTCGCAGCTATGTCACCCCTCGCGGTACGCCACTGGCGCGAGATACTGGTCGACATGTCGATGCCGGCGGTGACGAAGTCGATCCACGACGAGCTGCTCGCCCAGATGCTCGTGTTCACATCCGACGACTTCGCCGAGTTCAAGCGGGCCCGAGCCGAGGGCCGCCCGCCCGAGTTTCGCCTCACCTGAGGAGACCAGGAGACCCATGTCCGCCGTCACGCCCGCCGAGCACGAGCTCCCTCTCATCATCTCGGTCGACGACCACATCATGGAACCGCGCGACTTGTGGCAGCGCGAATTGCCGCCGGCGCTTCGCGACCGTGGGCCACGGGTCGTCCGCGAGAGAGTGCGGCTGGAATTCAAGGGTGGCCACTACGGCTTCCACCGCGACGACCCCGACGGTGGGTGGTGCGACGTGTGGTTGTTCGACGACCTGGTCGTGCCGACCGGGCTTCTCCACGCCACCGCCGGAATCCCTCGCGAGGAGCAGCGCAACGTTCCCGCCACCTACGACGACTTCCGCACCGGCACCTGGGACCAGTCCGCCCGGCTGGCCGACATGGATCTGAACCACGTCGAGGCCGCGATCAACTACCCCAACGTGTTCCCGCGCTTCGCGGGCCAGGGCTTTGCCGAGCGCCCCGACAAGGACCTCGCTTTGACGTGCCTGCGGATCTACAACGATTGGATGATCGACGTGTGGTGCGGCGGCGCGGGCCGTGGCCGGCTCATCCCGCTCACGTTGGTGCCGCTCTGGGACTGCGCCATGGCGGCCGACGAGGTGCGCCGGTGTGCCGCCAAGGGAAGCCACGCCATCGCCTTCTCGGAGAACCCGTTCAAGCTCGGTTTCCCGTCGCTGTACTCCGGCGACTGGGACGTGCTGTGGGCGGCGTGCGAGGAGACCGACACGAACGTGTCGATGCACATCGGGTCGTCGTCGTCGATGCCCACCACCTCCGATGACGCCCCGCTCGCCACGTCGATGTCGATGTACGCCCAGAACGCCCAGGGGTCGCTGTGCGACTGGGTCTTCTCGGGCACGCTGTCGCGCTTCTCGGACATCAAGATCTCCTACGCCGAGAGCCAGGTCGGGTGGATGCCCTTCCAGCTCGAACGCATGGACGCGGTGTGGCGCGAAGGTCGCGGCGGCGTCGGTGGGCCCGTGCTGCCGAGCGACCAGGCACGCGACCGGGTGTTCGGCTGTGTGTTCGACGACCTCCACGGTCTCAAGTGCCGTGCCGACGTGGGGGTCGATCAGATCCTGTTCGAAACCGACTATCCGCATTCGGACGGCACGTTCCCGCACTCGCGCAAGGTCGCCCACGAGCTGTTCGTCGCCGCCGGGATGGACGCGACCGACTGCTACAAGGTGTTGCGCGGCAACGCCATCGCTGCCTACGGCCTGCACCGCTTCGGCATCACGGCGTGAGCTTGGACGCGGCGCTCGCGGCGGTCCGCGAGATGGTCGCGGTCGACGGCGGCGACTTCGAGCTGGTCGCGGCGACAGACACGTCTCTCGCCTTGAACCTGTTGCTCGAGGGGTCCGACTGCGTCGAGTGCGTGATGCCGTTGTCGTTCCTCGAACCGGTCGTGCTCGACGTCGCCCGCCGACACATGCCGGCGTTGGTGTCGGTGAGCATCGCCGACCCCCGGGAGTCGCAGGGTGATAGAACCCGTCCATGAGCGAAGCGCAGCGAGCGAGTGCAGCCGTGGGAGCGCAGCTCCCCGGGTGCCGAT
>CAYMJU010000134.1:0-46464 GCA_964390555.1 uncultured Acidimicrobiales bacterium
TGCGATCACTGCCGAGCCGATGGCGAAGCCCTTGGTGACGGCCTTGGTGGTGTTGCCCACGGCGTCGAGGCTGACCATGATCCGCTGGGCCTCGCCGTGGAACTCGCCCGACATCTCGGCGATGCCCGCCGCGTTGTCCGCAACCGGACCGAAGGTGTCCTCGGACACGATCACACCGGTGGTGGCCAGCATGCCCATGCCGGCCAGCGCCACCAGGTAGAAGGTGAACTGGATGTTGTTGTCGCCGAGGCCGATGGTGGCGGCCAGACCCAGAGCGATGCAGATGATCGCCCACACCGAGCTCTCCAGGCCCGACGACGTGCCCGACAGGATCACCGTGGCCGGACCCGTGCGCGACGACTCGGCGATGTCTTTGACCGGAGCGTAGTGCGTGCCGGTGAAGTACTCGGTGAGCCGGCTGAGCACCTGGGCCAGAATGAGGCCGACGATCACCGCGGCGGCCATGCGCCACCACACGCCGTCGACGGAGGCCCCGGCGACGTCGGCGTCGCCCACGTAGATGTTGGCCAGAGCGATAGTGCCGACCACGGTGAGCAGACCGGCGGCCAGGAAGCCCCGGTTGATCGGGGTCATGGCCGAGGTGTCGGTCTCCTTGGCCTTGACCAGGAACACCCCGACGATCGAGGCCAGTACGCCGAGAGCGCGGGCGGCCAACGGGAACAACGCGCCCATGACCCAGAACTCGGGGTTGTCGGGGAAGATGTTGCGGAAGGCCGGGACGCCGAGGATGATCGAGGCCACCAGGGTGACCTCGTAGCTCTCGAACAGGTCCGACGCCATACCGGCGCAGTCGCCCACGTTGTCGCCCACGTTGTCGGCGATGGTGGCCGGGTTGCGGGGGTCGTCCTCGGGTATGCCGGCTTCGATCTTGCCCACCAGGTCGGCACCCACGTCGGCGGCCTTGGTGAAGATGCCGCCCCCGACCCGGAGGAACAGGGCCAGCAGCGAGCCACCGAAGCCGAAGCCGATCAGGATGGCCGAGCTGGTGTTCTGGAAGATCATGATGATGACGGTGGCCCCGAGCAGGCCGAGACCGACGGTGAACATGCCGGCCACGCCGCCGGTGCGGAACGCCACCGACAGCGCCTTGGGCATCGAGCCGGTCTTCGCCGCCGCGGCCGTGCGGACGTTGCCGCGCGTGGCCAGGGTCATGCCGATGTAACCGGTGAGGCCCGACAAGAAGGCGCCGGCTATGAACGCCAGAGTGCGGTAGAGGCCCGATTCACCGAACGAGAGCGCGGTCACGTCGGCGGCACGGAAATCGCCGGCCGGTTTGACCACCTCGGTCGAGGTCACGAACACCACGACGGCGAGCGGGATCAAGATCACGAGGATGGTCTTGAACTGACGCTTGAGGTACGCCAGGGCGCCCTCCTGGATCGCGTAGGCGATCTCCTTCATCGTCTCGGTGCCCTCGTCCTCGGCGAGCACCGACTTCATGAGGTAGAACCCCACCCCCAGGGCGATGAGTGCGGTGGCGGCCGACGCCAGCAGGATGAACCACTCGCCTCCGGCCAAAGTGAACTCCTGCCACCCGCCTTCAGCCGCGAGCACGTTGCCAACAGTTGCCATATTCGTCCGAATCCTCCGGTCTCACGTGGAGGCGCCGATCGATCTCCGGCGCCGCGCGACGTCGGCGCACCCCTAGACGCGCCGGTCGGGAACGCTATCAAGGGTCGGCGCCGTTACCCGCTATTGGGGAGCTGGGCCGAGAACTCAGACGAACACGCTGGCGAAGACCAGCGAGACGATGGTCATGACCTTGATGAGGATGTTCATGGCAGGCCCGGACGTGTCCTTGAACGGGTCGCCGACGGTGTCGCCGACGACCGCGGCTTTGTGCGGGTCGCCGCCCTTGCCGCCGTGGTGGCCGGCCTCGATGTACTTCTTGGCGTTGTCCCAAGCGCCGCCGGCGTTGGCCATGAAGATCGCCAAGGAGAACCCGGTGACGAGCGCCCCGGCCAGGAACCCGCCGAGCGTATCGACGTCGATGATCCCGATCACGAGCGGGAGCACCACGGCCAACGCACCAGGGATGATCATCTCCCGGAGCGACGCCTGGGTGGAGATGGCCACACACCGGGCCGAGTCCGGGCGCACCCCGGGAAGGCCTTCGCGAAGGCCTGGGATCTCGCGGAACTGGCGGCGCACCTCCTCGATCATCTCGTTGGCGGCCCGACCGACGGCGGCGATCGTGAGCGCCGCGAACAAGAACGGCACCATGGCCCCGAGGAACAAGCCGACGAACACGTCGACCTGGCCCACATCGAGTGACAGCACGAACCCGGGGTCCTCGGCCGACAGCGCCTGCTCGAAGCCCTTGAACAAGGCGAGGGCGGTGAGCGCGGCCGATCCGACGGCGAACCCCTTGGCCACCGCGGCGGTCGTGTTGCCGAGCGAGTCGAGGGCGTCGGTGACCTCGCGCACGGACGGGTCGAGCTGGGCCATCTCGGCGATCCCGCCCGCATTGTCGGCGATCGGCCCGTAGGCATCGACCGACACGACCATCCCGGCCGTAGCCAGCATCCCCACGGCGGCGACTGCGATCCCGTAGATGCCGAGCCCCTCGGCCGTCCACTCGCCGCCCCAATACGCCAGCAGGATCCCGCCGGCGATCAACACGACCGACGCCGCTACCGACACCATCCCCGACGAGATGCCGGCCAGAACCGTCGTCGCCGGACCGGTCTCGGACTGGCGGGCGATCTTGCGCACCGTGGGGTACGCGTCGGACGTGAACCACTCGGCCACCTTGCCGATGCCCCACCCGACCGCCAGCCCACCGATAACCGACACCGCCAGGCCCCACCATCGGTCGTAGCGATCGTCGGAGAAGTACACCGCGCCGAGTACAGCCGTACCGAGAACCGTGAGCCCCATGGCCACGTTCGTGCCCAGATGCAGGCGGCGGGCCAGATCGTGCACCGCTGCACTGTCGCCGCCGCGCACGAACAGCGACCCGATGATCGCCGCCACCATACCGACGGCCGCGACCGCCAACGGGAACGTGAGCAACTCGATGATCCCGCCGTCACCGGCCTGCGACGCGTCGATTCCCGCCCCCGCGAACGCCGTCAAGGCGATCGGAGCGATGATGGCGCCGGCGTAGCTCTCGAACAGGTCGGCGCCCATTCCGGCCACGTCACCCACGTTGTCACCCACGTTGTCGGCGATGGTCGCCGGGTTGCGGGGATCGTCCTCGGGGATGCCCGCTTCGACCTTGCCGACCAGGTCGGCGCCCACGTCGGCGGCCTTGGTGTAGATCCCGCCGCCCACCCGACTGAACAACGCGATCGAACTGGCCCCCAACCCGAACGCCGTCACGATGTCGAACGCCTCGTCGACCTCGAACCACACCACGAACACCAGGTACACCGCCGACAACCCCAACAACCCGAGTCCGGCCACGGTGAACCCCATGACCGCGCCACCCCGGAACGCCAAGGGGAGCGCCGCGTGCGGTCCGCCGACCCGAGCCGCTTGCGCCGTCCGGGCGTTGGCCTGGGTGGCGATCGTCATGCCGGCGTACCCTGCCCCCGCCGACAACCCGGCGCCCAGCGTGTAGGTGACCGCGGCGAGCGGAGCCACCACCACACCAACCAGTACCGCCATAGCGGCGACGAACACCGCCACCCATCGGTACTCCTGGTGCAGGAATGCCCGAGCGCCCTCCTGGATCTCCGTCATGATCTCGACCATCCGGTCAGTGCCGGGATCGGCCGCCCGGACGAACCGGGCGAACCAGACGGCGAGAACCAGCGCCGCGAGCGCGCTCGATGCGGCGAGATACGGCACAGACTCCACGGCCGGAGAACCTACCAACGACGACGTTTCGCGCCGAGGGCCGACCTGTTGCCATTCTGTGAACCGTTACGTCCAGTCACGGGACGTAACCGTTCACAGAAGCGCGCCGCGGAGGGGCGGGTAGGCTCCCGGCACCATGACAACTCCCTCTCCTGCCTCCGTCGCGCCGGCTACGGGAAAGCTCGGCGTGCTCTGCGTCGGTCTCGGCGCCGTGACCAGCACCCTCATCGCCGGCGTCGAGCTGGCCAAGCAGGGCATCGCCGCTCCCATCGGCTCGCTCACCCAGATGGGCACCATCCGGCTTGGCAAGCGCACCGACGACCGGTCGCCGCTCATCCGCGACTTCGTGCCGCTCGCCGGGCTCGACGACATCGTGTTCGGCGCGTGGGACCCGTTCCCCGACGACGCCTATGTCGCCGCCCAGCGCGCCGGTGTGCTCGAGTCGGCCCGCCATCTCGAGGCCATCTCCGAACAGCTTCGCTCGGTGCGACCGATGAGCGCGGCCTTCGATGCCGAGTACGTCAAGCGCCTCGACGGCCCCAACGTCAAGGACAAGTCATCGAAGCGAGCCATGCTCGAGGGCATCCGAGCCGACATCGCGGCGTTCCAGGACGAGCACAAGGTCGACCGCATGGTCATGATCTGGTGCGGCTCGACGGAGATCTTCCTCGAGCCCGGGCCGGTCCACGCCGACCTCGAGTCTTTCGAGAACGCCATCGACGCCAACCATCACGACATCGCCCCGTCGATGCTCTACGCCTACGCCGCGCTACAGGAGGGCATCCCGTTCGCCAACGGCGCGCCCAACCTCACCGTCGACATGCCGGCGCTTCGCGACTACGCGACCGAGCACCGGGTACCGATCTGTGGCAAGGACTTCAAGACCGGCCAGACCCTCATCAAGACGGTGCTGGCACCCATGCTCAAGGCCCGCATGCTCGGCCTGTCGGGCTGGTACTCGACGAACATCCTGGGCAACCGCGACGGCGAGGTGCTCGACGACCCCGAGAGCTTCAAGACCAAGGAGGAATCCAAGCTCGGCGTGCTGGAGCAGATCCTCCACCCCGATCGGTTCCCGGAGCTGTACGGCAACATCTTCCACAAGGTGCGGATCAACTACTACCCGCCGCGGGGTGACAACAAGGCAGGCTGGGACAACATCGACCTGTTCGGCTGGCTCGGCTACCCGATGCAGCTCAAGGTCGACTTCCTCTGTCGCGACTCGATCCTCGCGGCTCCGCTCGCGCTCGATCTGGTGCTGTTCTGCGATCTGGCCAAGCGGGCCGGCATGGGTGGCATCCAGGAGTGGCTGAGCTTCTACTTCAAGTCCCCCCAGGTGGCTCCGGGCCTGTACCCCGAGCACGACTTGTTCATCCAGCAGACGAAGCTGAAGAACACTCTGCGCTGGATCATGGGCGAGACCCAGATCACCCACCTCGGCATCGAGTACTACGAGGGCGACTGATCGCGGCCCCCGTGGCCCGGTGTCGACGCACCTAGAGTCGCCCAGTGGCTTCGGATGGCGACAGTGGCTTCGGATAGCAGCGTCGCGCTCGCCGCCCTCGACCGCCTCGCCCACGACGCCGGGCTGACGACCAGCTACACCGACGGTCTCGGCGTGTCGCGCCGAGCATCGGCGGAATCGGTGCTCGCCGTACTTCGAGCGCTCGGGCACCCGGTGCAGACTCCCGACGACGCGGCGAACGAGCTCGACGAGCTGTCACGGATCCGGGCCGAGCGTTGGTTGCCGCCGACCCTGGTGTCGTTCGACCGCGAGCGGGTTCCCCTCGTAGTGCCCGGGTCGGTCCGCGATCGCCCGATCGCACTGTGCGTGACTTCCCCCGACGGTTCCCAGGTCGAGTGGACCCATGGTCCCGCATCGGCGGGTCCGGTCGTGTCGATCGATGTTCCTGAGGCTCTGGCCGACGGCGTTCACCGGCTCGATGTGGCCACGGCTATGGGCAGCGAGTCGTGCTGGTTGATCGTGGCGCCGCGGCGATGCCATGGCGGACCGATCGCCGCCGGCCGGGCCAGCGGCGTGTTCCTTCCGCTGTACGCCGCCCACACGGCCCGATCTTGGGGAATGGGCGATCTCGGCGATCTCACTGCGCTCGGCCAGTGGGCGACCCGCCACGGTGCCGGCGTCGTCGGCACCCTCCCGTTGCTGGCCGCGTTCTCGGCCGAGCCGTTCGAGGCCAGCCCGTACCTGCCGGTGTCGCGGCGGTTCTGGAACGAGGCCTACCTCGATGTCGACGCACTGGTCGCACCATGGTGGTCGGCGGCGGCGCTCGAGCTGGCCGAGCGGCACCGCGGCGCGCTGCGAGCCGATCGTGGCCCGCTCGTCGGTGTCGAGCGGGTCGTCCGGGCCAAGCGCCAAGTCATCGAGGCGGCTTTCGTCGACGGCGACCCGCCACCGGCGACCATGGCCGACATCGAGCGGTTCGTCGCCGGTCGGCCCGAGGCGGCTCGATACGCGGCCTTCCGGGCGCTCGGCGAGACCACGGGCGCCGACTGGCGGCGCTGGCCCGCCGCGTCGCCCGAACCGAGCGCGGCCGTCGATCGCGCCCGGCGCTACCACCTGGTGGCGCAGTACCTGTGCGACCGCCAACTCGGCGGCGTCCGCGACGCGTATCGCGCCGCCGGCGCCTCGCTGTACCTCGATCTACCGCTCGGGAGCCACCCCGACGGTTATGACCGTTGGGCCGACCCGGAGCAGTTCGTCGACGGGATGTCTCTCGGCGCACCGCCCGACGCGTTCTTTCCCACGGGCCAGACGTGGGGCCTGCCACCGCGGGCCCCGTCGGCCGGTCACGTCGACGGGTACGCCAGCCTGGCGGCCGACCTCGATCATCACCTATCGGTCGCCGGGCTCCTTCGCATCGATCACGTGATGAGCCTGCACCGGTGCTTCTGGGTGCCCGACGGGGCCGGCGCGTCCGACGGTGTGTACGTCCGGTACCCGGGGGCCGAGCTCATGGCGGTCCTGGCCGCCGCCTCGCACCGGCATCGGGCCACACTCGTCGGCGAGGACTTGGGCACCGTGCCCGACGAGGTGCGGATGCTCCTCGACCGCCACGGGATGATCGGCATGTACGTCGCGCTGTTCGCCGCGACCGGCGATGCCCGCCGACCCCTCGCTCGGCCTCGACCGGACTGCGTGGCGTCGCTGTCGACGCACGATCTCCCCACCTTTCCGGGTTGGTGGACGGGCCACGACATCGACGACCGTCTCGACCTCGGCCTCATCGACGAGGCGGCCGCGGCCGCGACGGTCGAGCACCGGCGCGCCGAACGTCGGGGGTTGGCCCAGGCCGCAGGCCGTGACGCCGACGACACCACGACCCACGCGGCCCTGGCCGCCCAGCGGGTGGCGCTGGCGGAGCTGGCGTCGAGCGACGCCGCGCTGGTGCTCGTCGACATCGAGGGACTCTGGGGTGAGACGCTGCCGCAGAACGTTCCGGGCACCGTGGAGGAACGGTCGAACTGGCGTCGCCGGGCGCGCCACGGCCTCGACGAGCTCGACGATCGGGCCGATGTGGTCGAAGGGCTGGCCGCCGCCACGATGCGCGCCCGGATCGATCCGGTCGAGCAACGGCTGGTCAGCGATGTCGACATGCACCTGTTCCACGAAGGCCGGCACTTCGATCTGCACGAGCGGCTGGGCGCCCGCGTCGTCAAGGTCGGCGACCGGCGGGCGGTGAGCTTCGCGGTCTGGGCGCCCGACGCCGAACGGGTGTCGGTGGTCGGCTCGTTCAACGACTGGGACGGCGGGCGGCACCCCCTCACTCGGGTGCCGTCGTCGGGTATGTGGGCCGGAGTAATCGACGCGGCGCGGGTCGGTGACACCTACAAGTACCGCGTGTGGTCGCGTCATCGCGGGTACCGGGTCGACAAGGCCGATCCGGTCGCGGCGTACGCCGAGGTGGCCCCGGCATCGGCGTCGGTGGTGTGGGAAGCCAGCCACGTTTGGGGGGACCAGGAGTGGATGGCGTCGCGGTCGTCGCGCCAAGGTGCCGGGCGCCCGATGAGCATCACCGAGATCCACCTTGGGTCCTGGAGGCGTGACCCGGCCCGGTCGGATGAATTGCTCGGCTACCGCGCCCTCGCCCCACTGCTGACGGCGCACTGCCGCGACATGGGTTTCACGCACGTCGAGCTGATGCCCGTGATGGAGCACCCGTACTACGCGTCGTGGGGCTATCAGGTCACTGGGTTCTTCGCACCCAGCAGCCGGTGGGGGACGCCCGACGATTTCGCCTACCTGGTCGACCACCTCCACCAGAACGGAATCGGCGTCATCTGCGACTGGGTGCCGTCGCACTTCCCGTCCGACGAGCACGGCCTCGGGTTCTTCGACGGGACCTACCTGTACGAGCATGCCGACGTCCGCCAACGGATCCATCCCGAGTGGCAGAGCTTGCAGTTCAACTACGGCCGCCACGAGGTGCGCAGCTTCCTCGTGAGCAGCGCCATGTGCTGGCTCGACCGTTTCCACATCGATGGGCTCCGGGTCGACGCGGTGGCGTCGATGCTGTACCTCGACTACGGCCGCAACGACGGGGAGTGGGCCCCGAACCAGTTCGGCGGGCGCGAGGACCTCGACGCCGTTCGTTTCCTCCAGGAGCTCAACACCGCCGTGTACGCCCGTCACCCCGATGTGGTGATGATCGCCGAGGAATCGACGTCGTGGCCCGGCGTCACCCATCCCGTCCACGAGGGTGGCCTGGGGTTCGGGTTCAAGTGGGACATGGGGTGGATGCACGACAGCCTCGACTACATGAGGCGCGAGACGGTGCACCGGCGTTGGCATCACCACGACCTGACGTTTCGCACCATGTACCAGTCCTCGGAGCACTTCGTCCTGCCGCTCTCCCACGACGAGGTGGTGCACGGCAAGCGCTCGCTGCTCGGCCGCATGCCCGGCGACGACTGGCAACGCTTCGCCAACCTGCGGCTGCTGCTCGCCTGGCAACACACCTCGCCCGGCGTGCCGCTGCTGTTCATGGGCGAGGAGATGGCGCCCGCCGACGAGTGGAACCACGACCGCAGCCTCCACTGGCATCTCCTCGATCACGCCCCCCACGCCGGTGTGCGGCGTTGGGTCGCGCACCTGAACCACATCAGGCCGCAGACCCCGGCCTTGTACGAGCTCGACCGTGACCCCGCCGGGTTCCGGTGGGTCGACGCCGACGACGCC
This sequence comes from uncultured Acidimicrobiales bacterium, assembly GCA_964390555.1. Taxonomy (GTDB): domain Bacteria; phylum Actinomycetota; class Acidimicrobiia; order Acidimicrobiales; family SHLQ01; genus CAVTWS01. Next base: position 9,023 of record CAYMJU010000134.1, read on the forward strand.
GGCCGATCCCTGTTCTCGTTCGTACGCACGGCTCGCGACGGGCGCGACACGGCGCTGGTGGTGCTGAACGCCACACCGAGCCCCCGCGCCGGCGTGACTCTGGGCGTGCCGGGCCACGCGACGTGGCAGCTCGTGGCCAACAGCGACGCCACAGAGTTCGGGGGGTCCGGTCATCGCACGGCCGAATCCGTTGCGAGTTCGGCCACGCCCAGTCACGGCTTCGAGTCGTCGATCACCCTCACCGTGCCGCCGCTCGCCGCCTTGATCCTGCGACGGTCACGCTCGTGAGTCGGGTCTGCATCCACGGCCACTTCTACCAACCCGACCGCACCAACCCCTGGTCCGGTCGGATCGACCCCGAACCGTCGGCGGCGCCGTACCGCAACTGGAACGAGCGGATCCTCGACGAGTGCTATCGCCCCAACGCGGCAGCGCAGATCCTTGGCCCCACCGGCGAGATCGCCGCGGTCGTGTCGAACTACGAGCGGATCAGCTGGAACGCCGGACCGTCGCTGATGGCGTGGCTGGAGAACACCGACCGGTGGACCTACCAGGCCCTGGTCGCCGCTGACGCCGCCGGGGCCGCCGCCCACAACGGGCACGGGCCGGCGATCGCCCAGTCCTACGTGCACGCCATATTGCCCCTCGCCCACCCCGACGACCGGCGCACGATGATCCGCTGGGGAATCGCCGACTTCGTGCACCGGTTCGGCCGTCGACCCGAGGGGATGTGGCTCCCCGAAGCGGCGATCGACACCGCGACCGTCGAGTGCCTCATCGACGAGGGAATCGCCTTCACCGTGCTCGCCCCTTGGCAGGCGGCCACGGGAACCGAGCCGCTCGACACGTCGGTCCCGTACCTCCTCGACGTGCCGTCGGGTCGGCGGTTCGCGGCGTTTTTCTACGACGGTGGCCTGTCGAGCGCCGTCGCCTTCGGTGGCCTGCTCCACGACGGCGCGACGTTCGCGGCAGCGATCGCCACCGCTGCCGCGAAGGTCGAAGGGCGTCTGGTGCACTTGGCGACCGACGGCGAGAGCTACGGGCACCACCACCGCCACGGCGAGATGGCGCTGGCGTTCGCGATCGCTGTGCTCGCCGACCGGGGCATCGAGCCGGTCACCTACGGCCATCACCTCGCCGAGCACCCGCCGACCCGGTCGATGCCGATCACCGATCCGAGCTCGTGGAGTTGCGTCCATGGTGTCGACCGCTGGCGCGCCGACTGCGGCGACCGCGTCGGTACCGAGCCCGGCTGGAACCAGGCCTGGCGCCGGCCGCTTCGCGACGCGACCGACTGGCTGCGCGACGCGCTGGCAACGGCGTTCGAGTCCAACGCGCCCCTCGACGATCCGTGGGCGGCGCGCGACGCCTATGTCGAGGTTCTGCTAGGCGGTGACCGTCGCTCTTTCCTTTCCCGCGCTGGGGTTGCTGAGCACGACACGGTTGCTGCGCTCACGTGGCTCGAGAGCCAGCGCCACGGCATGCTCGCCACCGAGAGCTCGGCGTGGTTCTACGACGACGCCGCCGGTATCGAAGCGACGCTGGCGATGCGCCACGCGCTGCGGGCGATCCAGCTCGTCCGCTCGGCCGGCGGGCCCGATCTCGAGCCCGAGCTCGTCGATCGGCTGCGCCCGATGCGAAGCAACATCGCCGAACGGGGCGACGGAGCCGCGATATGGGCCCGCCAGGTGGTGGCCGCTGAACCCGACCTGGTGCTCACCGAGATCGTCCGGGTCGCGCTCGGGGTCGAGCACGCGGCCGACCCGTTCCCGGTCACGCTCCGCCTCGATGCCGGGCCCGACGAGGTAGGCCGGATCGACGGGCACGCCGTCGAGATGCCCACCGGCCGGTTGGCACCGGTCGCCGCTCAGATCGAGGTGCAGCCGGCCGACATCGTGGTGCGCCGCGGCGAGCGCGTCGACTCGCTCGACGACCTGCCCCCGCATGTCGCGCTCGCGGCGCGCCGCCACCTGCTCGCCCGCCACTTGGAGACGATCGTCGGCGACCAAACCCTCGCTGCGTTCGCCGCGTTGGCGCGTGATCAACGCGTCGATCTCGCCGTTATCTCAGGGTCCCTCGATCAGGCGCTCTCGGATCGCATGGCCCGCACGAGTTCCCCGGCGCCATCGCTCGGCGACGTGGTGGCCCTGGCCGAACTGCTCGACATCGACACCCCCCGCGCCCGCTGGTGGCACACCGCCCGAGGGCCTACGGTTCCCTGATTCGGATCGGGTCGCCGGCCATCACACTGGCGCCATCGCCGACGAGATGCTCGAAGGAATCGCCTCTGGCGACGCGAGCCGCCTAGACCGCATCGAGGTGATCACCGACCCGTCGACCCTGAGACCACAGTCGGTACTCAACGAGATCACCGTCGAGCTCCTCATCGATGGCGAGACCGAGCGAAACGTCGAGCGCCGAGTGTCGCGCGTGGCCTGGGAAGAGAGCAACTGCCAGTAGCAATCGACACCGAGGCCGTCGATGGGTAGCGTCGCTGCCCGTCACGATCGACATCCAAGGGGGACGTCCAGTGCGCCATCTACGTTTGCTCGGGGCCGAGGCCATCGGCACCGCCATACTCATGCTCGGCGGACCGGGAACCGCTGTGCTCGCGGGCGATGCGCTCGACGGGGCTGCCGTGCTCGGTATCTCACTGGGTTTCGGGTTCTCACTGCTCGTGATCGCCTACACCGTGGGGCCGGTCTCCGGCGGTCACGTGAACCCAGCCGTCACCCTGGCGCTGTGGGCCATGAAAAAGGTCGACTCGAGCAAGGTGCCGGCGTACATCGTCGGTCAGCTGATCGGTGCCGCCGCCGGTGGGGGACTCATCCTCGGGATGCGTCACGCCCAGGCCGACGAGTTCGACGCCGTCCCCACGAACTTCGCCACCAACCTGTGGGGCCACGACAACGGGTTCGCCAACTTCGGGGGCATGTTCATCGCCGAGGTCGTGCTCACCGCGTTGCTCGTCCTGGCCGTGCTCGCCACCACCAAGGCGTCGTTCCCCAAAGCGGCCACCGGATTGTCGGTCGGCATCGCCTTGACGGTCATCCACCTGATCAGCATCCCCGTCGACAACACGTCGGTGAACCCGGCCCGCAGCTTCGGCATGGCGATCTACGCCGGCGGCGACGCCATGGAGCAACTCTGGGCCTTCGTGCTGATCCCGCTGCTCGGCGCCTTTGTCGGTGTTCTGCTCTGGCTGATGATCGACGACGCCCGGCTCGAGGACACCGCCCTCGCCGACTCGCCTCTCGTGGGATTGCGCGACGCCGTCGATGGCGCCCTCGACGATGGAGCCTCTACCGAGACCACCTAGGAACGCGCGCCATTAGGTGAACGTTCGACGTCTGATCGGTCTCGCTCGCCTGCTAGCGCAGTCGAGAAAATGCCACTGTCACATTGGGGGGCTCGCCTATCGGCTCGCCCTCTAGGTTGGAGCGCGCGGCGCACCAGTTGCGGCCGCGACCGCGGTCGCCGCCGATGTCAGTCGGCGGGGTCGTCGGTCAGCCAGAGCGTTTTGCCGGTCCCCGCTGAGTGCCCCAAATCGGGGTGGTGAGGGACCACCCGCACGGCAAGCCCGAGCGGGCCGGCGGCGCAGGGGCGCACCGGCGCAATGAAAGTGGCGTCGCTGCCGGCGACACCCGCGGGTTGGGCGGAGGTGATCTGGGGGTCGACGAACTCACCGGTCTTGGCGACTTCGCCGTGGATGACCTGCACCGTGATGTCGTCGACCGAGGCGTGGCCGAGCCCGACCCGGACCTCGACCTCGACGGTCTCGTCGATCCCGGGCGTGTCGGCACCGCAGCTCATCCCGAGGATGGCCACGCTCGGCCAGACACGATCGATGTGGTCGCGCCAGGCCCTGAGGCCACGCGCCCGGGCGCCCCTGTCGGCGGTCATCGACCGAGAGCGTTCGGCCGCGGGCTCGTAGAAGCGAGTGACGTACTCGGCCATCATGCGACCGGCCTGCACTTTGGGCCCGAGCGTGGCGGTAGCCGCCCGCGCTCGGTCGAGCCAGCCGTGCGGCGGCCGCACTTGGCCCCCCGCGTAGTACTCGGCGCGCACCACGTCTTCGAGCAGGCGGAACAGGTGCTCGGCCTCCTGGTTGTCGCGCTCGTCGTCGTTGGCCGTGGTCGTCGCCGTCGGGATGGCCCAACCGAGCTCGTTCTCGTACATCTCGGCCCACCAGCCGTCGAGGATGGAGCAATTGAGGACGCCGTTGAACACGCACTTCATGCCGCTGGTCCCGCTGCCCTCGTGCGGCCGGATCGGGTTGTTGAGCCACACGTCGACGCCCTGCGTGAGCACCCGACCGACCGCTATGTCGTAGTCGGCGACGAACACGAACCGCTCGCGAAAGCGCGGTTCGGCGGCCAGCCGGGCGATCGACTGGAGCAGACGCTTGCCCGGCTCGTCGGCCGGGTGGGCCTTGCCGGCGAACACGAACTGCACCGGCCGTTCGCCATCGTGGAGGAACCGTTCGAGTCGGTCGAGGTCGCGAAGCAGCAAGGTGGCCCGCTTGTAAGTGGCGAAGCGGCGGGCGAAGCCGATCGTCAACGCGTTGGGGTCGAGTAGCCGGTCGGTCCATTCGACGTCGCCCGACGACGCGCCGGAGTCGACCAGTTGCTGGCGGACCCGGCGGCGCACGAACGCGATCAGTCGGTTCTTGCTCGAGGTGCGCACCGCACGCATCTCGTCGTCGGAGACCGCGAGCAGCGCCTTCCAACGTTCCTCGGGCGCCTCGGGCCAGTCGGACCCGATGTGGCGGTCGAGCAGATCGCTCATCTCGGGGGCCACCCACGTTCGGGCGTGGGCGCCATTGGTGACATGGGAGATCGGCCGTTCCGCCTCGGGAACGTCGGGCCACAGCGACTCGAACAGGCGCCGGCTGACCACACCGTGCAGCTCCGACACGCCGTTCGCAGCCCCCGACAGGCGCAGGGCGAGCACCGCCATGTTGAGCTCGACACCGGGCGGGGCCGACGGCTCGTGACCGAGCTCCATCAACTCGTCGAGGGTCGTGCCGCACGCTTGCATCCACCAGCCGAACCGGTCCTTGACCACGTCGCGCGGGAACCGGTCGATCCCGGCCGGGACCGGCGTGTGGGTGGTGAACAAGTGGGCGGGCCGTACGTACTCGATCGCCTCGGGAAACGTGAGACCGTGCTCGGCCATCGCCCGGCGAATGCGCTCGAGCGTGAGGAACCCCGCATGACCCTCGTTGAGGTGGTACACGTCCGCTTGGACGCCGAGCGCGTCGAGCATGCGCACACCGCCGATGCCGAGCACCATCTCCTGGCGTATCCGCTGATCGGCCCCGCCGCCGTAGAGGCGGTCGGTGATGAGCTGGTCTTCGGGTCGATTCTCGGGCCGGTTGGTGTCGAGCAGGAACAGGTCGATCCGGCCGACGCGGGCCCTCCAAGCACCGACGACCACCGTGTGGCCATCGACGTCGACCTCGACGGTCAGCCCATCGACGGGCGTGAGCGCCATGTTGTGCGGATCGAGGAGCGGGAAGTGCTCCTGTTGCCAACCGGTCGGGTCGAGGGTCTGACGGAAGTAGCCGTGCTTGTACAGGAGGCCGATGGCCACGAGCGGTATGCCGAGGTCGTTCGCCGCCTTCAGGTGATCGCCGGCCAACACGCCGAGGCCGCCCGAGTACTGAGGCAGCGACGTGGTGATGCCGTACTCGAGGGAGAAGTACGCGACCTGGCGCAGCGGCGACGAGTCGCGGCGATCGTCGAACCAGGCGTGCTCGGTCAGGGACTCGCGGAGGTCGGCCAGCAACCCGTTGGCTCGGGCGACGAAGGCTCGGTCGGTGGCGAGTTGGTCGAGGCGAGACTGCGTGGCGCGGGCGAGGAGGAGAAACGGATCGGCGCCGGCCATGTCTGAGGGATCGGTGTAGAGCAGCCGGAACAGGTCCTGGACCTCGCGGTTGGTCGCCCAACCGATGTTCATCGCGATCTCCCGTAGTGCCGACAACTCAGGAGGAAGCTGCGCCCGCACGGACAGCAGACGAATCGGACGCATGCAGATGAGGGTAGCCACGCACGACCGGAGCCGGTCACCACGCCCGGTGCGCTCGGCCGTGAGCCGGTACGGTTGGACGTCGAGCGAGGAGGTCGACGATGAGCGTTGCCGTGGAGCTGACCGATCTGGCGTCGGCCATCGAACAGTACGGTTGGGGGGCCTACGTCCTCACGACGAGCGACGACGGGCGCCCCCACGCCACGCACGTGTCGATCGAGGCCGACGGTGGGCGCCTGCGAGCGGTCGTGGGTCGCAAGACCGCGGCCAACGCGTCGGCCCGGCCGGGGATGTCGCTGCTCTGGCCACCACACGTTGCCGGCGGGTACAGCCTGATCGTCGATGCCGACGCGGTGGCCGACTTGTCGGGTGACGATCCGGTTCTCGTCATGACCCCGACCCGCGCCGTGCTCCACCGGCCGGCGCCGTCGAAGGCGACCGAACCCGGCGCGTGCGTGGCCGACTGCGTCCCGCTCAACGTCGCGGCACCTCCGAGCTGAGAGGTACCGGTCGGGCGCCGATACTCTCGCTCGCCATGGCCGACGCCCCGGAATGGTCGATCGAACGACCTGACGAGCCGATGTTCGAGCGCGCCGGTGAGGTGCTCATCCCCCACCGACGAGCGTCGGGTCCGTGGTTCCCCGGCGTCCAGCACGGCGGCGCCGTAGCAGGGTTGTTCGCCCGGGCCGTCGAGGCGGTCCCGTCGGCGGTCACGATGCACATCACCAGGTTGACCGTCGACCTAACCCGCAAGGTGCCGCTCGAGCCGACGACAGTAACGACACGAATCGTGCGTGACGGCCGGCGGGTGCAGTCCGTCGAGGCGGCGATGGTGATCGGCGGCATCGAGGTGAGCCGTGCGTCGGCCATCCGCATCCGCACGGCCGACGGTGTCGTCGGTGCCGACGCTGTGCTCCCGCCGTGGCCCGGCGACGAAGCGCCCGGCGATCCCGAAGACGCCGCGGTGACCGCGCTCGACGAAGATGCCTTCGCGTATCTCGCTTGCTTCGAGATGCGCCGGAAGGCCGATTTCGAACCGGGTCGAGGCACGGTGTGGTTGCGGCTCCGCAACCCGCTGGTGGGTGGCGAGTCGCCGAGCCCGATCGTGCGGGCGTCGATGGTCGCCGATCTCACGATGTCGGCCGGAAGCGTCGTCGGCTTCCACCGCTACCTGTCGGCGAATCCTGACCTGACGGTCACCTCGTTCCGGCCGCCCGCGGGTGAATGGCTCGCCCTCGACTCGACCGTCCGCCTGGTCGGCGACGGCATCGGCGAGAGCACCGGGGCGATGTATGACCGGGCCGGCCGCTTCGGCTCGACTTTGAAGACCATGCTCATCGACCCCCGCTAGGTTCGGCGAGGGAACTACGGTCATGAGCCATGAGCGAGCCGAAGAGAGTCGCGGTGTGGGGTACCGGCAATGTGGGGAAGCCCGCGATCCGGTCGGTCGTCGCCCATCGGGGCCTGGAGCTGGTTGGAGTCATCGTGCATGACCCGGCCAAGGCCGGCCGAGACGCCGGCGACCTGGCCGATTGTCCAACGACGGGGGTCGTGGCGTCGCTCGACATCGACGGCGTGCTGGCGCGGCAGCCCGATGCGGTGGTGTACACGGCATCGGGAGACTTCCGGCCCGATGAGGCGATCGCCGATATCGTGCGCTGCCTGCGCGCCGGCATCAACGTGGTGTCGACGACGGTCTACCCGTTCCTGCACCCGGGGAGCACGCCAGAACCGCTTCGTCGGATGGTCGATGAGGCATGCCGCGACAACGGGGCGTCGGTCTTCGTGTCGGGGATCGACCCCGGGTGGGCGCTCGACATATTGCCGTTGCTCGTGACGGGCGTGGCGAGCGAGATCACCGAGGTGAGGGCCCAGGAGATCTTCAACTACGCCTACTACCACGCGCCCGATGTGGTGCGGGAGATCATCGGTTTCGGCGGGTCGATGGACGTGGTCCCGCCGATGCTGTGGGACGAGTCCCTGCAGATGGTGTGGGCTGCGGCCGTGAGGGTGGTGGCTGACGGGCTCGGCGTCGAGATCGAGGAGATCCGCACGCACGTCGAGCGGCGGCCACTCGACCACGACGTCGACGTGCCCGGCATGGGCCGGTTCACAGCGGGTGGGCAGGGCGCGTTCCGGTTCGAGGTCCAGGGCATCGTCGCCGGCCGTCCGCTCATCGTCATGGAGCACGTCACTCGGATCGACGACGAGTGTGCCCCCGACTGGCCGCGGGCGCCGGAAGGAAAGGTGGGTGCACACCGCGTGATCGTGTCGGGCCGGCCCCGGATCGAGATCACGATCTCGGCCGACGACGGCTCGGGGAATCCGGCCGAAGGTGGAAACGCCACCGCGGCGGGCCGCATCGTCAGCGCCATCCCGGCGGTGTGCGCCGCGCCGGCTGGAATCGTCGGTCCGCTCGACCTGCCGGTCATCTCTGGGCGAGGCCGGGTCCTGGGCGGAACCCTGGCGCCGTGACGTCGCGGCGGGGGTGACGCGCGAACGCCTCGCCGCCGTGCCAATCTGTCCCACGTCCGGTCACCGGGTGATCGGCGAGGAGGAGAGAGAACATGTCACGCACGAAAGCCCTTCGGGGCGCCTTGGTGATCGGAGCGGCGCTCAGCTTGCTGGCGGCAGGCTGCGGCGACGATGACGACGACGAGGGCGGCACCGAGCCGGCCGACACCGAAGCGCCGGCCGATACCGAAGCGCCCGTCGAGGAGACCGAGCCGCCGGTCGAGGAGACCGAGGCACCGGTCGAGGAGACCGAGCCGCCGGTCGAGGAGACCGAAGCGCCCGATGACGCTGCAGGAGGCGACTCGTTCGACATCGCCGACTTCACGTTCACCGGCCCGGCCGAAGTGGCGGCGGGCACGACACTCACGGTGACCAACAGCGACGGTGTGCCGCACACCCTCACCGCCGACGACGGCAGCTTCGACACCGGCAACCTCGCCGGTGGCTCCGAGGGGACCATCACCATCGACGCCGCTGGTGACTACGCGTTCCACTGCAACATCCACCCGGCCATGACCGGGTCGATCACGGCCACCTGAGACGACATCCCTATCGGGCGCCCACCGCGGCATCATGTCGCGGTGGGCGCCGGCCGTTTTGCACCGAGCCCGACCGGTGAGCTCCACCTCGGGAACCTTCGCACCGCTCTGCTCGCCTGGCTGTTCGCCCGCTTGCACGGTGACCGCTTTCTCGTGCGGTTCGAGGACCTCGACCCCAGCTCGGTACGCGAGCAGTTCTACGCGGGCCAGCTCGCCGATCTTGTCGCCGTCGGCTTGGAGCCCGACGCCCCGCCGGTGTGCCAGAGCGATCGTGTCGACCTCTACACCGAGGCCCTCGGCGCCCTCGAGCGGGCCGGCTCGACGTACCCGTGTTGGTGCAGTCGCAGGGAGATCCGCGAGGCGGCGTCGGCGCCGAACTCGGCGATTCTTCGAGGGGCCTACCCCGGAACCTGTCGCCGGCTCGCCGCGGCCGCCCGACGCGAGCGGGAGCGGAGCGGCCGGCCGCCGGCGATCCGCCTGCGCACCGACCGCGCCTCGCTCACGGTGGTCGACGAGCAGTCGGGCGAGTTCGTCGGGCCGGTCGACGACGTGGTCCTTCGCCGCGGTGATGGGGTGTTCGCCTACAACCTGGCCGTGGTCGTAGACGACGCGGATCAGGGCATCACCCGCGTCGTCCGCGGCGACGACCTCTTGCCCTCGACGCCTCGTCACGTCTACCTCATGGGCCGCCTCGGCTTGCCGGTGCCGGTCTTCGCGCATGTGCCGCTGGTGCTCGGCTCCGACGGCGCGCGTTTGGCCAAACGCCACGGCTCGGTCACATTGGCCGACCGGTTGGCGATCGGCGAATCGCCGGCGCGGGTACTCGGTCGCCTGGCCGCCAGCCTCGGTCTGGGCGATGAACCGGAGCCCAGCGTCGACGAATTGCTCGTCGCGTTCGATCCCGTTCGGCTCCCGCGCCAGCCATGGGTGTGGACCGACGACTGGCCCGCCACCGGTGACCGGCGCAACACCTGACGCGCCGGCGCGGCTTCTACGATCGACGGTATGGGAACCGGAGCGACAGCTACGAGCGAAGCGGAGCGACAGCCGTGAGGACGGCGCGGGTCTTCGTTGTCGTCGCTCTCGTTGTGGTCGCCGGGTGTGGCGGTGACGACGACGCCCCCGGGGAAGCTGAGGCAGGCCCGGAGTCGACGACCTCGACGGTGGCCGACCTCGACACGACCGTCGCCGGTCCCGAATCGACGACATCGGTCACGGTGGCCGCGACGACAACCGTTGCCGGCGACTCCACGATCATCGCCAGAGTCGAGGCCGGGTCGGTGGTCGAGGGCGGCGAACGGGTCGAACTCGACGTCGGCGAGGCCGTCGTGATCGAGGTGACCGCCGACGTCGCTGACGAGGTGCACGTCCACGGGTACGACCTATTCGCCGAAACGGTGCCCGGCGAGGCGACCCGGATCGAGTTCACGGCCGACATCCCCGGCGTGTTCGAGGTCGAGCTCGAGGACGCCCACCTGCTCCTTGTCGAGCTGCAGGTCGGGTGACGTCGCTGCGGACCGCCGGAGTTCTCGCCCACGGAGTCGGCGGGCGCAGCGACTTGCCCCTCGAGCTCTGGCAGGTGACCTTCGGCGCGGCGGCGGCGGTGGCGGCATCGTTTGCCGTTCTCGGTCTGGCTTGGCGCACGCCCCGACTCCGCCGATGGGCGGCGGGCCGGCTCGGGCCGCTCGCCGGCGCGTGGTTGTCGATCACCGCACGCGCGGTGGGCATAGGGGCGCTGGCGCTGGTCGTGAGCGTGGCCCTGCTCGGACCGCGCAGCTCGCGAGACAACCTGGCGCCGGTGTGGATCTACGTCGTGTTCTGGGTCGGCGTGCCGGTGGTGTCGGCAGCCTTCGGCGATGTGTGGCGCCACGTGAGCCCGTGGCGCACGATCGGGCGGCTGGTGTCACGCGGACGGCCCACGGTCGAGGGGTCGGGCCCGACCGTACTCGCCGCCATCGTGTTGCTCGGCTTCGCCTGGCTCGAGCTGGCGTACCACGAACCCGACGACGTGCGGTTCCTCGGTGTCGTCGCCGTCGGCTACACCCTCGTGATGGCGCTGGGAGCACGGCGTTGGGGCCTGTCATGGGTCGACGACAACGAGGGCTTCGGCGTGCTGTTCGGCCTGATAGCCCGGCTGTCGCCGATAACCGCGACCGATCGAAGGGTGCGCCTGCGATTCCCGCTCGCCGGGCTGGCCGAGATCGTCCCCACTGCCGGGACCGTCATCGTCGTCTCGGTGGCCTTGGGCTCGACCACCTTCGATGGGTTGACTCGCACCGAGTGGTGGGGCGATGTCGTCGGCCGGCGGGTCGAGTGGGCGGCGACCATGGTGAACACGGGCGGGTTGGTCGTCACGATCGCCGCCGTCGCAGTCGTCTACCTCGTCGCCGCTCGCTTGGGCGATCGCCTCGGGCGCGGCCGTTCGGGCATGGTCGTGTCGCACGCGCCATCGCTCGTGCCGATCGCCCTCGCCTATGCCGTCGCCCACTACTTCTCGTTGCTCGTCTTCGAGGGCCAATCGGCGTGGAACCTGCTCTCTGACCCCTATGGCGAGGGCTGGGATCTGTTCGGCCGGACCGGCGAACGCATCGACTACCTCGTCGTCTCGACGACCACGATCGCGTGGGTCCAGGTGGCAGCGATCGTGCTCGGCCACGTTGGCGCCACGGTGTTCGCCCACGACCGCACGCTCGAGCTGGTAGAGCCCCGGCGGGCCCAGCTCGCCCAGTACCCGCTGTTGATCGCCATGATCGGATACACCGTGACGGGGTTGGTGCTGCTCCTCAACTCGTGACGCCGATGTCGATGGGAATCTGACATGAGACGCAGATCCATACAACTTGTCACTTGCAGGCATCTCGGGATGTCGGTCACCGACCACGGCTTCGGTTCAGGCGGCGTCGGTTCGGGCGGCGTGGTGGTTGTGGCGTTTGGGGGGGTGGCTGGTGTCGGGTTGTGTGTGTTGTCGGCGGGGGCTGGTGATGGTCTGTTGGTGGCGGCCGTCGACCGAGGCACGCGTTCGGGCCACGGCGTGGGGCGCCACCGGGCAGGTTGAACGGCTGGTGCCCTGCGAGGGCCTCGGTCAGGTGTCGACGTAGGCCGCTAGGTGTTCGCCGGTGAGGGTGGAGCGGGCGGCGACGAGGTCGGTGGGGGTGCCTTCGAAGACGATCCGGCCGCCGTGGTGGCCGGCGCCGGGGCCGAGGTCGATGATCCAGTCGGCGTGCGCCATGACCGCTTGGTGGTGCGCGATGGCGATGACCGACTTGCCGGAGTCGACGAGCCGGTCGAGCAGGCCGAGCAGCTGCTCGACGTCGGCGAGGTGTAGGCCGGTGGTCGGCTCGTCGAGGACGTAGACGCCAGCTTTGCCGGCCATGCAAGTGGCGAGCTTGAGCCGCTGCCGTTCGCCACCGGACAGGGTGGTGAGCGGCTGGCCGAGCCGGAGGTGGCCGAGCCCGACGTCGACAAGTCGGTCGAGGATGGCGTGCGCTGCTGGTGTGCGCGCCTCGCCGGCTCCGAAGAAGTCGACGGCGTCTTGGACGGGCAGGTCGAGCACGTCGGCGATGTTGAGTCCGCCGTGCCGGTAGCCCAGCACCGCGGCCTGGAACCGGCGGCCGTCGCAGTCCTCGCAGGTCGTGGCGACGCCGGCCATCATGGCGAGGTCGGTGTAGATCACCCCAGTCCCGTTGCAGGCCGGGCAGGCACCCTCGGAGTTGGCGCTGAACAAGGCGGGCGTCACGTCGTTGGCCTTCGCGAACGCTTTGCGGATCGGGTCGAGCACGCCCGTGTATGTCGCGGGGTTGCTTCGCCGCGAGCCCCGGATCGGGGTCTGGTCGACCGACACCACACCGTCGCGGCCCGACACCGAGCCGGCGATCAGTGAGCTCTTACCGGACCCGGCCACGCCGGTCACGACCACGAGCACGAGCACGCCGAGCGGAATGTCGACATCGACGTCTTGCAGGTTGTTGGCGGTGGCGCCGCGCACTTCCAGCACCCCGGTCGGTATCCGCACCGACGGTCTCAAACTGGCCCGGTCGTCGAGGTGCGGTCCGGTGATCGTGGCGCTGGCCCGCAACCCTTCGATGGTGCCCTCGAACACCACCTCGCCGCCGGCGGTGCCCGCGCCCGGCCCGAGATCGACCACGTGGTCAGCGATCGCCATCACTTCGGGCTTGTGCTCGACGACCAACACGGTGTTGCCCTTGTCACGCAGTTGCCGCAGCAGGTCGTTCATCCGCGCGATGTCGTGGGGGTGAAGCCCGATCGTCGGCTCGTCGAACATGTAGGTGACATCGGTCAGCGACGACCCGAAGTGGCGGATCATCTTGGTCCGCTGGGCTTCGCCGCCCGTCAGCGTCCCCGACGGCCGATCGAGCGAGAGGTAGCCCAGCCCGATCTCCACGAACGAGTCGAGCGTGTGTTGCAACTTCGCCAGCAGCGGCGCAACGGACGGTTCGTGCAGACCGCGGACCCACTCGGCCAGGTCGCTGATCTGCAAAGCGCAGGCCTCCGCGATGTTGATCCCGTCGATCCTGGACGATCGAGCGGCCTCGTTGAGGCGGGTGCCGCCGCAGTCGCGGCAGGCGGTGAACGTGACCGCCCGCTCCATGAACGCCCGGATGTGCGGCTGCATCGCATCGACGTCCTTGGACAGGAACGACTTGTGGATCGTCGGGATCAGTCCCGCGTACGTCAGGTTGATGCCGTCGACCTTGATCTTGGTCGGCCCCTTGTGGAGCAAGTCGTGCAGTTCCTTCTTGGTGTACGCGCGGATCGGCTTGTCCGGGTCGAAGAAGCCGCACCCGCGGTAGATGCGGCCGCACCAGCCGTCCATGCTGTAGCCAGGGATCGTGAGCGCGCCCTCGTTGAGCGACTTGGCGTCGTCGTAGAGCGCAGACAGGTCGAAGTCGGTCACCGAGCCCATGCCCTCACAGCGCGCGCACATGCCGCCGGCGCGGCTGAACGTGCGCTTCTCCGTCTTCTTCTCGCCGCCCTTGTCGATCGTGATCGCGCCGGCACCGCTGACGGACGCGGTGTTGAACGAGGACGCGTTGGGTGAACCGACGTGCGGCTTGCCGAGTCGGCTGAACAGGATGCGCAGCATCGCGTCGGTGGCGGTGCCGACCGTGGAGCGGGCGTTGGCTCCCATCCTCTCCTGGTCGACGATGATCGCCGTGGTCAGCCCGTCCATGACGTCGACCTCGGCCGGGCCAGCGTCGCCATGAATCCCTGCAAGAACGCGCTGTAGGTCTCATTGATCAGCCGCTGGGACTCCGCGGCGATCGTGCCGAACACCAACGAGCTCTTGCCCGAGCCGGAGACACCCGTGAACACCGTCAACCGCCGCTTCGGGATCTCGACGCTGAGGTCCTTGAGGTTGTTCACGCGTGCGCCGTGCACGCGGATCACATCGTGGCTGTCGGCAACGTGTCGCGCCGGTTCGACGGCGCCGGATCGCTCGCTGATCGCCAGGCGTTCATTCAGTGGCGGCGGTGACAGCTGTCGTGTCGGCAGGTGCCGTAGACGTCGCGGCGGGGTCGCTCAGGCCGGTGGTGGTCGAGTCGGCGACGAGAGTTGTTGTCGATTCCAGGATGGGCGCCGGCGCCGGTTCTCCGCTCGGTCCGTCCTCGTCGTCGCGAGCGACGACGAGCGCGGAGACGATGCCGACCGTGATCACCAGGCCGATGACGCCCATGATGATCGTCGATCGGAGGCGGCGATCATGGATGTCGGCCGCCGTGTGTCGGCGGTGCTTGTCGCGGTGGGCTTGGGCGCGGGCGATCTTGCGTCCGGGTCTTCTGGTCACCGGGGTCTCCTGGGTCGGTCGGGTCGGTCGGGTAGGTCAGGGTCGGGGGCCGCAGTCGGGCCTTTCGGTGCGCGTGCGCTTGAGCTCCCAGAATCCGGGGATCTCGGTGACGGTCACCATGGCGTCCCACAGGCGCAGGCCGTCGTCGAGCGACGGAACCCGCGTGATCACGGGGCCGAAGATGCCATGCCGGCGACCATCGTCGCTCGACCAGGCGATGATCGGAGTGCCGACGTCGTTGCCGACCAGGTCGAGCCCAGCGGTCATGGCTATATCGATCACGCCATCCCACGACTCGTCATCGGCAGCTTCGGCGAGTGAGGGGTCGAGTCCGCACGCGGCGAGCGCGTCGGCGGCGGCGAAGTCGCGGTCGCGGTCGTGGTGGAATCGTCGACCGAGCTCGGTGTACCAGGCGTCGACGGCCTCGTCGCCGCCGTGTTCGCGGGCCGCTTCCATGACTCGGAGCATGCGGTGGCTGAGGACCACCCCGTCGCTTGACCGCGAGTCGGGCGCGGTCTGGTTCTTGACCTTGAGACTGATGGGCTGCCACCGGACGTCGAGCGCCCGGTGCTCCGAGATGCTGACGACCCACCTGGCCGTCACCCAGCACCACGGTCAGATGGGGTCGACCCAGAAGTCGATCGTCGCCACGTCGTGTCCTCGCGATGGTCGGGCCCGGCGCGGTGGCCCCGGGGTTCGGTGCTCGCCGAACCCCGGGTACTGTACGAGACGAGTTCGGCCGTGCACGTACAGGAGGCGACGCCACATGACTAACTACCGCGAGGAGCCCGTGGAACGTGCCGGCGATCTGGTGGCGGCCGGCTACCAGCTCATCGATGTCCGCGAGGACGACGAGTGGGCCGGTGGCTCGTTGCCGGGCGCCGTTCACATCCCCCTCGGCGATGTACCGGACCGGTTGGCCGAGATCGACCCGGCGCGTCCGGTGGCGTTGCTGTGCCGCGTTGGCGGGCGCAGCGGCCGCGCCGCGGAGTACCTGGCTGGCCAGGGTTACAGCGAGGTCGTGAACCTCACCGGTGGGCTGTTGGCCTTGGGATTGGCATGAACGTCGTCGTCATCCACGAGAGCCGGAGCGGCAACACCAAGCGGGCCGCCGAGTTGATCGGTGGCATCGCCCGCGAACTCGACGCCGAGGTGGCGGTGTTTCCGGCCGCCGCGGTCGGTTGGGCCGAGCTGGCCGCCGCCGATCTGGCGTTCGTCGGCACGTGGACCGACGGGATCATCGTGGCCGGACACCGCCCGGGCGGCTCGCGCCGACTGAACGCCATGCCCGATCTGTGGCACAAACCGGTGGCGCCGTTCGTCACCTATGCCGTCAACCCCGGCCGGGTGATCTCCAAGCTCGGCAACCTGCTCGCTCGAAAGGGTGCCGAAGTGTTGCCTGGCCGAGCCTTCCACCGGTCGCGGCTCGACGATGGCTTGATCGCGTGGGTCGCCGAGTCGATGGACCGGGTGACGATCGGTCAGTCTCCGAAGTCGGCGTAACCGGCCTCGAGCTGGTCGTCGCTGTACTGGCGGAAGCTGATCAGCGTCCGCGTCGTGCGGATCCCCGGGAGCCGGGCGATCTGTTCGGTGACCACCCGGGCGATGTCGTCGTGGGTGGCGACGCGGAGCACGGCGACGAGATCGACTTCGCCACCGGCAACCGAGTGGGCCTCGCGCACGCCGTCGATGTTGGCGATCTCGTGTCCGAGGTCGGCGATGCGTCCCGCCTCCGCCTGGATGAGAACAAACGCTCCGAGCATCGACAGATCCTACGCCCAAGTCGGGTGGCGCACCGCTGGTGCAACCGAGGGGGGTGTGCTTCACTTCTCGGGTGCGCCGAGCCCTGTGCGGAATGGTTACGACAGTCGTACTCGCCGTCTCGTGCTCCTCGGGCGACGACAGCTCGGGAGACGAACCGGTGCCAGACGACCGCGAGACGACCACCTCGGCCGATGCCACGACGGACGCGCCGGATCAGCCGACGACCGCCCCGCCGACGACCGCCCCGCCGACCACGGCGGTGTCGCTCGTCGAGTTCCCGATCTTCGAGAACTCGGTGCTCGTCGACGACGTCGCCGGCCTCGACGAGCTGGCCAGCCGGTACGCGGCCGAGGTCGACCCACAGCCGGAGATGGAGCGGTTCCTGTTCGGCTACGTGGCGGTCGAGGCCTTCGACAGCCTGCTCACCGCCACCCCCGACACCGACCAGGTCGGCCGCCTGCTGTGGCAGCTCCACGTCTCGGGATACTTCGGGGGTAGGTGGCTGAGGGGCGAGATCGAAGCAGCTCAGCCCGACGCGCTGCTCGTGTCGTTCTCGAACCCACCCACCGCCGAGACCTTCGCCCGGCTGATCGATCGGGCCGCCGAGGCGGTCGCCGCGGCCACGGCCGCCGACGCCGACGCGCTCGCCTATGCCCGCGCCAGCCTGTTCGACACGCCGAACCCCGACGGGGAACCGATACGGGGGCTGGCCGACAACTTCGGGTACAACCAGGGCTACCTGCTGCAGATCCTCGAGGCCCCGCCCGAAGGCATAGCGGCGTCCCCCGAGTACGACATCACCTGCGAGGGAACGCTCGCCTGCACCTATGCCACCGCACGCCTCCAGTCGCTCGGAGCGGTGGCAGACGTGCAAGCGGCCCTCGCCGCCGACAGCGCCTACGCCGAGCTCGCCGCCGAGATCCTCCCGATCCAGGAGGCGGCCGTTCCCCGAGGCCGTGCCGTCTGGAACGGCGGGCTGTCCGTCCAGGGGTTCTCGCAACGCTCCTACGATCAGCTCCTCGACGTGTCGTCGTCGTATCTCGAGACGGTGCAGGCCACCGCGCTCACGATGGCCCGAGCCGTCGTCGAGGCCGACGCCGACGCGGCGCGCCGCGGTGCCGCGGCCAACGCGGGGATGATCGTGTGGCTCGGTGGCTACTTCGCGGGTCTGACCAACGGTGAGGGCGAGATCGAGCTGCCGGCCTTCGTCACAGAGTGATGAGGGGAATGGCCGACAGCGCCGCGGCGACGCCGATCCACTGAGTCGGGTGGAGGCGCTCCCGGAGCAGGATCCACGCCAGGAACACCGTGCTCACCGGGTACAGCGACCCGAGCACGCCGACGACGGTGAGGTCCCCGCGCCTCAGCGCTTCGAGCAGCAGCACGCTGGCCGCCCCTTCGGCCGCGCCGCCCCACAGGGCCAATGGTCGCGCCGTGCGGTGGACGGTCCAACCGCCGTGCAACCACAGGTTCAGCGCGAGCGTGAGCGGCGTCGACAACAGCCGTGCCGGAACGAGCGGCCAGAGACCGGCATCGGCCTCGGTCATCGACAAGGCGGCGAAGAATGCACCGAAGCCGAGCCCCGCGCCGATGGCGAGCACGATCGCCACCAGCGGCGTCGATGTATGCCGATTGACGTGCGCCGTACCGGAGGTCGTGGGATCGGCGGTCGTTTGGTCGCCCGTTGTCGCCGAGATGAACACGATCGCCACAACGGCGAGCGTGATGCCCACCCAACTCGCTGTGCTGGGCCGCTCACCTCGAACCAACCCGACCACGACGGTGACCGCCGCACCCACTACCGCTGTGACCGGCGCGACGACACCCATCTGCCCGCGCGCCATGGCCATGAGGAAGAAGATGAACCCGATCGCGCTGAGGGTGCCGCCGGCGGCGCCCCACACCAGGTCGAGATCACGGACGTTCGGTGCGGCGACGAAGGGCGCGCCCACGAGTATGACCGCCAGGCTCGCCAGGTTTGCGAGCACCGGCACGGCCTCGGGACGGGTTCGGCGCGCGGCCAAGCCCGACATGTAGTCGGCCCCGCCCACGAGCAGCGACGACGCAAGCGCCAACAGGGCTGCCACGGTCGTTCACGGTATCGGCGGCCGATGTGCGTTCTGACGGGCCTGTGCTGTTCCAGACCTGCGGTAGCTGGCAGACTTCGGCCATGACAGGACATCTCGCCGACGTGTGGTTCCGGAGCACCGATCTCAAGGTGGTGAGCGGCGCGGGGTGCATCGTCACCACCGACACCGGCGACGAGTACCTCGACTTCACGTCGGGTATCGCGGTCACCAGCACCGGCCACTGCCACCCCAAGGTCGTCAAGGCCATCCAGGACCAGGCGGCCCGGTTCATCCACGCCCAGGTCAATTGCTACGTGCACGACCGGCTCCACGAGCTGGCCGACGCCATGGCCCGGCACACGCCGGCGTCGATCGAGCGGTTCTTCTTCTGCAACTCGGGCGCTGAGGCCGTCGAGGCGGCGGTCAAGTTGGCCAAGCAGGTGACCAAGCGACCGAACGTGATCGTCGTCGAAGGCAGCTTCCATGGCCGGACCCACATGACGATGGCCATGACCACGTCGAAGGCTAGCTACCGGGCCGGGCACCAGCCGCTACCGGCCGGGGTACACGTCACCCCGTTCCCGTACCATTTCCGCACCGGCGAGACTCCGGGCGAGGCTTCGGAGCGTTGTCTGCGGGCCCTCGACCACCTGCTCCACAGCCAGACCGCGCCAAGCGAGACCGCCGCCATCGTGATCGAACCGGTGCTCGGCGAGGGTGGATACGTTCCTGCGCCCGCCGAGTACATGGCGGGGCTTCGTCGCCTGTGCGACGAGCACGGGATCTTGCTCGTAGCTGACGAGGTGCAAAGTGGTGCCGGGCGTACCGGCACGCTGTGGGCGGTCGACCAGCTCGGCATCGATCCCGACGTGATCGTCTTCGCCAAGGGGTTCGCCAGCGGGTTCCCGATCGCCGGCATCGGTGCCCGGGCCGAGCTCATCGAGCGGTGGCCCCAGGGTTCCCACGGTGGGACCTACGGCGGCAACCCGATGGGTTGTGCCGCGGCGCTCGCGACCCTCGACGTGCTGACCGGGCCGGGGTTCCTCGACAACGTCGTGGCCCGCGGCGAGCAGCTCCGTCAGGGGCTTCGACGCCTGGCCGAGCGGCACCCGTCGATCGCCGACGTACGGGGACCGGGCTTGATGGTGGCGTCCGAGCTGGTCGCCACCGACGGCTCTCTCGACAGCGGGCGGTGCAGCGAGATCGTCGCCCACTGCAGGACCGAAGGCCGGCTGCTTCTCATGACCGCCGGCACCGATGCCAACGTCGTTCGCTGGATGCCGCCGCTCGTGGTGAGCGAAGCCGAGCTGGGCACCGCTCTCGATGTCTTCGGCGCGGCCCTCGACGCCACCGCCTGAGCTGGGCCGGGCCCCAGCGTCAGGCCTCAGGCCTCAGGCCTCAGGCGAGCGCAGCACGCAGGTCGGCGACCAGGTCGTCGGCTGACTCGAGCCCGACGCTGAGTCGCAGCAGATTAGCGGGCACCTCTAGCGGCGACCCGGCCGTCGACGCGTGGGTCATGCGCCCCGGATGCTCGATGAGCGACTCGACGGCGCCGAGCGACTCGGCGAGGGTGAACAGCCGGGTGCGGCGGGCGATCTCGAGGGCCGCGGCTTCGCCGGCTCGGACCGTGAAGCTGACCATCCCGCCGAAGGACCGCATCTGCTTCACCGCCGCGGCGTGACCCGGATGGTCGGGGAGCTGGGGGTAGAGCACGCGATCCACGGCCGGGTGACCGACGAGCAGGTCGACGATCGCCCTGGCGTTCTCGCAGTGACGGTCCATCCGGACGGCCAGCGTCTTCAAGCCCCGCAGCACCAAGTAGCAGTCGAACGGGGCCGGGATGCCGCCTGCGGCGTTCTGGGTGAACCGGAGCCGTTCGGCGAGCTCGTCGTCGTCGACGGCGACGAACCCACCGACGACGTCGGAGTGGCCGCCCAGGTACTTGGTCGCGGAGTGCACGACGACGTCGGCACCGTGGTCGAGTGGGCGCTGTAGGTACGGCGTGGCGAAGGTGTTGTCGACGACCACCAGCGCGCCGCGGTCGTGGGCGACCGCGGCGATGGCCTCGATGTCGAAGCAGGTCATCAGCGGGTTGGTCGGCGTTTCGAGCCACACCATCTTGGTGTCGCTCGGCCAGGCGGCGCGCAGGCCGTCGACGTCGGTGAGATCGGCCGCCGACCAGGTGTAGCCGACCGGGCCGAACACCTTCGAGATCAACCTGAACGTGCCGCCGTAGGCGTCGTTGCCGAGCAGGATGCGGTCACCCGGCGCCAGGAGCCGCAAGACGTTGTCCTCGGCGGCCAGGCCCGAGGCGAACGCCAAGCCGTGGCGCGCCCCTTCGAGCGACGCTACGCAGGTCTCGAGCGCGTTGCGGGTGGGGTTGCCCGAGCGGGAGTACTCGTAGCCCTGGTGCTCGCCCACGCCGGCCTGGGCGAACGTGGTCGCGAGGGTGATCGGCACGACCACGGCACCGGTGACGGGGTCCGGCGCCTGACCGGCGTGGATGGCCCGGGTCTCGAACCCCCAGCCGAGCTCGGACTCGCTCTCACCCATTGTCGTCCTCACCCATTGTCGTCCTCACCCATGGCCGGCCTCGAGGAACGACAGCACGTCGGTGCGGGTCAGCACCGACACCGGGCGCCCTCCCGACAAGACGACCACGCCGTTCGAGCGATCGAGCAGTTCTACGACACGACTGAGCGGCTGGCCGATGCCCACCGTGGGCAACTTGGGGCCCATCACTGTGCTCACCGGGGTGTCCATCACCGCGGCGTTGCGGAACACAGCGTCCATCAGCACGAGTTCGTCGATAGCGCCGGAGATCTCGGCGGTCGCGAACGGCGGCGAGTTCTTGATGACGGGCAGTTGCGACACTCCGTGTTGGCGCATGTGTTCGATGGCGGCCCGCACCGTCTGATCGGGATTCACGTACAGCAGCGGTGGGAGAGCGTCGCCCCGGGTCTCGACGACCGACGCCACGCACAGGTCGCACTCGCGTATGAAGCCGTAAGTGGCCATCCACTCGTCGTTGTAGACCCGCGACAGGTAGTTGCGACCCGAGTCGGGGATGAGAACGACGACCAGATCCTCGGGGGTGAGCTCGGGCGCAAGCTTGAGGGCCGCGGCGACCGCGAGACCGCCACTCGACCCGAGCGGCAACCCTTCCTCCACGGCCACCCGGCGCGCCATCAGGTACGCCTCCTGGTCGGAGCACTCGATCACCGAGTGGTACAGCTCGGGCTGCCAGGCCGCGGGGAAGAAGTCTTCGCCGACTCCCTCGGTCAGGTACGGGCGGCCCGAGCCTCCCGAGAACACCGAGCCTTCGGGGTCGGCGGCGACGATCTTGACCGACGGTTTCTGCCGCTTCAGAAAGCGGGCGACGCCGGTGATGGTGCCCGATGTTCCGGCCCCGGCGACGAAGTGGGTGATGCGACCGGCGGTCTGGCGCCACACCTCGGGGCCCGTTGTCTTCTCGTGGGCGAGCGGGTTGTGGGGGTTGCCGTACTGGTTGGGCCGGAAAGCGTCGAGCTCCAGGGTGAGGCGTTCGGCCGTCGAGTAGTAGCTCGCGGGATCCTCAGGAGCGACCGCGACGGGGCACACGACGACCTCGGCTCCGTAGGCCCGGAGCAGGTCGACCTTCTCGGGCGCGACCTTGTCGGTCGTCACGAACACGCACCGGTAGCCGCGATGGGCGGCGACGATCGCCAAGCCGACGCCAGTGTTGCCCGACGTGGGTTCGACGATGGTGGCGCCGGGCTTCAACTCGCCGGATCGCTCGGCGGCGAGGATCATCTCCAGCGCCGGCCGGTCCTTGGTGGAGCCGCCCGGATTCGTCGTCTCGAGCTTGGCCACCAGCGGGCACGGCAGGTCGCGCCCGACGCGGCCGAGCTTGACCATCGGCGTGTCGCCGATCAGGTCGAGGACCGAGTCGGCGATCTGGGTGCCGTGGAGTCGCCGGTCCTCGGCCATGTCACCCGTCCCCATGCCCTGACCCTACCCGCCCGGTCTCACTTGGGTGGGGGTGGTGAGCGTCAGCTGGCCCGGCCGGTGTGTTGGGCAGCCAGACGTTGCTGGAAGCCCATCGCGGTCACCAGACCCTCGCGCCGGACGGTGCCGTAGGACCGAGGCGTGACATCGACATCTGTCGCCTGGGCCCGAAGCGCGCCGACGGTGCACTGCTCACGGGGGATGTGCGCGAACGGGTCGTAGTTGAAGGCGCGCATGGCGTTGCGGTGCGTGATCTTGTTCACCACGTCGTCGGGCACACCGTGGAGCTGCTTCTGGACGAGCTCGGGAGACGTCGGCCACGTGCTGTCGGAGTGCGGGTAATCGCACTCCCATGTGATGTTGTCGACGTTGAGCTTCGGCCACAGCTCGACGCCGACCGGGTCGTCGATGAAGCACGTGATCACGTGCTCGTTGAAGACCTCGCTCGGGAGCTTGTCGCCGAAGTCCTGGTTGGTCCAACGGTGGTGCTTCTCGTACACGTAATCGACGCGCTCGAGGAAGTAGCGAATCCACCCGATCCCGCCTTCGGACAACGCGACCTTGAGGCCGTCGAACTTCCGCAGGACAGGCGACCAGAGCAGATCGGCGGCGCACTGCACGATGTTCAGGGGTGTGAGCGTGATCAGCGTGTCGAACGGAGCGTCAGTCGCAGTGATGACCGACGTCGATGACGAGCCGATGTGGAGGCACACGACTGTGTCGCACTCGACAGCGGCCTGCCAGAACGGGTCCCAGTGATCTGTGTGGAAGCTGGGATGGCCGAGCTTCTCGGGGTTCTCCGAGAACGTGACGGCGTGGCACCCCTTGTCGGCGACCCGGCGCACCTCGTCGGCCATCAGCTGGGGGTCCCAGATCGGCGGGACCGAGAGCGGGATCATCCGCCCTGGGTAGGTTCCGCACCAATCGTCGATGTGCCAGTCGTTGTAGGCGCGCAGGAGCTCGAGCGCGATGTCCCTGTCGGGGCACGTCATGAACAGCTGGCCGGTGAAGCCGGTGAGGCTCGGGAAGTTGAGTGAGCCGAGCACGCCGTTGACGTTCATGTCGCGGATGCGGTCGTGGATGTCGTAGCAACCACGTCGCATGTGGTCGAAGGCGCACGGTTCGAGGCCGTACTCCTCGGGGACCCGGCCGGCCACCGCGTTGAGGCCGACGCTCGGCAGGTTCATGCCCTCGAATGTCCAGACGTCGATGCCGTTGTCGAGCTTCACGATCTTCGGTGCCCGTTCGGCGGCCTGCTTGGACAATCGACCGTCGAACACGTGGGGTGGCTCGACGACGTGGTCATCGACGCTTACCAGTACGAGATCTTCGACGTTCATGGGCACTCCCGGTTTGTCATCAACCAGCGCGGTCTTTGACCGATCGTACGCCTACGGCCAACATGTGAACAGCCGCAACGAGCACATGGGGTGCCAAATGGAGTTCGATCCGTTCTCGACCGAGTATTTCGAGAGGCCGTACCGCGTCTACGCGTGGCTCCGGGACAACGCCCCGACCTACCACAACGAGCGGATCGGCTTCTGGGCCCTGTCTCGCTACGACGACGTGGTCGCGGCCCACCGCGACTTCGACACCTTCACGTCGACCCACGGTCTCACGCTCGACCAGCTCACCAATCGCGACTTCCAGACGGTGCTCGGCTCCGTGCGGACCTCGATGATCGTGATGGATCCACCTGACCACACGCGGCTGCGGAAACTGGTCGCCCGCTCGTTCACTCCCAAGCGGATCGGCGGCATCGAGCAGATCATCCGTGATGTCCTCGACGAGTGGCTCGATCCGCTGATGGACCGCGACGAGTTCGATGCGGTGCACGACTTCTCGGGTCCGTTCCCGGTCGAGGTGATCAGCACCATCCTCGGAATCCCCAAGGCCGATCGTCAACAGGTGCGGCACTGGACCGACAAGACGCTCGAGCGTGAAGTCGGCAATCCCTTTCCCACGGCAGCGGGCATCGATGCCGCGATCGCGTCGAGTCGGTATTACGGCGAGTTGGTCGCCAGCAAGCGCCGCCACCCGGGCGACGACCTGATCTCGGAGCTGGTGGCGAGCGAGGTCGAGCGCGACGACGGCGAGCTCGAAGGCCTCACCGACGACGAGATCGCCGGGTTCATCGGCCTCATCGCGGCCGCTGGGAGCGAGACCGTGACCAAGCTGGTCGGCAACGGCGTGGTGCTGTTCGGCGAGAACCCCGACGAGCTGCGCCAGATGCAGGCCGACCCGAAGCTGCTCGGGCCGGCCGTCGACGAGGTGTTGCGCTACAAGGCGCCATCGCAGTACCAGGGCCGGTTCTCCCTAAAGGAGAGCGAGTGGAACGGGGTGACCATCCCCGCCGATGAGCCGGTGATCCTGCTCACCGGAGCCGCCAACCGTGACGAGCGCGTCTACCCCGACCCCGAACGGTTCGACATCGATCGCGACCAGGGGATGGGGGTGGGGCTGGGCCACGGAATCCACTACTGCCTCGGCGCCCACTTGGCGAAGCTCGAGAGCAAGATCGCCTTCGAGCAGCTGTACACGCGGTGGCCGAACCTCCAGGTCGACCTCGACAACGTGAAGTACGTGCAGATGTCCAACGTCGCCGGCCCCGCCAGCGTGCCCGTGCGCGCCGGCTGACCGGAGCGGCATGGACGGCATCGAAGCCGGCTGGCACCCCGACCCGACGGGTCGCCACGAGCTGCGCTACTGGGACGGCGGGGACTGGACCGCGCACGTCTCCGACGCCGGCGTGACCGCGCTCGACCCGCTGGCGCCAGTTGCCGCCGCCGTCGCTGGCGGTCCGGCGGGCGTCTCACCCGCGGCCAGACCGCGGCGACCCTGGCGCCTGATCGGGTTGGCGCTGGTGGTGGCGGTCGCGGTCGCCGGCGGGCTCATCGCGTTCGTGGGTGGCGGCGATGGTGGCGGCGGCGACCCGTTCGGCACGCGCCGGCTGGCCGTCGGCGAGGACGGCCGGCAGGTTGCCGTCGTGCTCGATCTGGAGGTTGGTCAGGCGATCCGTTACCGCGCGATCCAGGTCGAAGGAGATCGCGACATCGAACTCTCGCTGGTGAGCGGTCGCGACCTCGCCGTGTCCTTGGCCGAGCACCCGATCATCGTCGAGATCTTCTCGGACATCTATCCCGACCTGTCTGGCGAAGAACTCGCAGATGAGCTCTACGGTCCCTCGGGATATTTCACCGACAACGCAGACCTCGACGGACTCGGTCTCGACATCGAGGAGTACTTCCACCTCGGTGTCCAAAGCCTTCCTGGGCCCGAGGAGGGGGCATCGGGATGGTTCGCGCCTCTCATCGACGGTCGCTACTATCTCGTCCTCGCCGAGCGCGATGGAGTCGACACCGAGTTCGTCGTCACCATCGAGGAGTGGGATGAGACCGTCGTGGTCGGCGACGACGCCGAGGAAGACGCCGAGCAGTTCGAGGACGAGTTCTTCACGGACGAGGACTGGTTCCTCGAGTTCGACGCCGCTGAGGTGTCCGACGGCTGATCGGGCCCATCGGGCTCGCGGGTTGTCGAGCTCCGCGACGGCGGCGATGCTGGCCGGGTGACGGCAGCGACGGATCGGGACACGATCCTGACGCGGCGGTTCGTCCTGCTCGTCGTCGCCGGATTGTTCTACTTCACTGCGTTGTCGGCTTCGACGCTCGTCCTGCCCCGGTTCGTCGATGACGAGCTTGGTGGCTCCGAGCTGGCCATCGGGGTGTCGGTCGGTGCGATGGGGATATCGGCGTCGCTGATCCGGCCGCTCATCGGGACGCTCGGCGACCGGCGCGGCCGCCGGTTCCTGCTCCAGGTCGGTTCCGCCATCGCCGGGCTCAGCTACCTCGTGATGATCCTCGCCGACTCGGTGGCGGTGGCCGTCGTGTCACGGTTGCTGCTCGGCTTGGGTGAGGCCGGGGCGTGGGTGGGGCTCGCCGCAGCCAGCCAGGATCTCGTGCCGGCGCACCGCCGGGCCGAGGCGGCCTCCTATTTCTCGCTCTCGGTGTGGGGCGGCAACGCCATCGGGCCGATAGTGGGCGACTGGATCGACGGGCGCGGCGGCGCCGACGCCGTGTGGTGGTGGTGCGCAGTCGGTTGCGGCGTTGCCGCGATACTCGGCGTGGGCGCGCCGTCGGTCGCCCGACCCGACGCTCGGAGGCCCAAGGGTTTCCTGCATCCGGTGACGGTTCGGCCCGGGCTCGTCTTGTTCGGCGGCCTGCTCGGCTTCATGAGCTTCGGGGCCTTCGCTCGTCTGCACGCCGAAGACGTCGGACTCGACTCGGTTGGTTTGCTGTTCGCTGTCATGGCGATCGCGGTCGTGAGCATGCGCGTGATCGGGTCGCGAATTCCCGATCGGCTCGGGCCGCTGAAGGCGTCGTGGATCTCGCTCGGATCGGGTGTGGTCGGCCTGGTGATCATCTTCTTGTGGCGCGAACCGGCCGGGCTCTATGTGTCGATCCCGTTCCTGGCGGCCTTCCAGACGTTCATCTTCCCGGCGCTGTTCGCCACGGTCGTCAACGAGGCGCCCGAAGAGGAGCGGAGCCATGCCGTCGCCTCGTTCTCGTTCTTCTTCGACTCGGCGTCGGCGATCGGGGGCCCGATGATGGGCGGGCTGGCGTTGTTGACCAGCCGGTCATCGACGTTCGGGTTCGGCGCGCTGGTGTTGCTCGCCGTGATCGCCGCCGCGCCCGTGCTGCTGCGGCCGCGGGTATCTCCGGGGTGACAAGCTTGCCGGTCGTGGAGCCCGAGGTGCGGTTTGTCGCGTCGACCGGCGGGGTCGAGGTCGCCGTCCACGACCATGGCGGCGACGGCCCGCCGGTCGTCTTCTGCCACGCCACCGGACTGCACGGTCGAGCCTGGGATCCGGTCATCGCCCACTTGCGGGATCGGTTCCGGTGCCTGGCCCTCGATCTGCGCGGCCACGGCGACGCCCGCGCTCCGACCGGCTCATCGTTCGAGTGGACGCGTATCGCCAACGATCTGCTGTGCGTGCTCGAGGCCGAGAACCTTCAGGAGGGCGTGGGCATGGTCGGGCACTCGATGGGCGGCTGCGTGGTCCTGCTTGCCGAGCAGCGCCGGCCCGGGACCGTTCGCGCGTCATGGCTGTTCGAGCCGATCGTCTTACCCAACGGCGGTGTGGGTGCTCCGGGGTCGAACCCTCTCGCCGCAATGGCCCGGCGCCGTCGTGAGGTGTTCGAATCGAAGGCCGCGGCCATCGACCGCATGACCGGGCGCGGCCCGTTCGCGAACTCCATACCCGAAGCGGTCGCCGCTTACGTCGAGCACGGGTTCCGGGTTCAGCCCGACGGCTCGGTGATCCTCAAGTGCCGGGGCGAGACCGAGGCCCGCGTGTTCGAGGGAAGCCCCGGAAGCGGAGCCTTCGAGAGCTTGGCGGTGGTTCAGTGCCCGGTCACGATCGCAGTCTCCGGCGACGGCGCGCCGCCGGCGACCGTCGGCGCGAGCGTGGTGGCCGCGTTGCCGCACGGCCGGCTCGAAACCTGGCCCGACCTCACCCACTTCGGTCCGCTCGAGGCACCGGAGAGGATCGCCGCGGCGATCGCCGAGGCCCTCGGTTGATCCTCCCGGTGATCAGAGCGCGAACCGAGCCGGGGCGCCGCGCAGGATGCTCTCGGCTTCGCTCACGCACTCGGTGAGGATGTCGGCGACCGGCCGAATCGCGTCGATCCGGCCGGCGACCTGGCCGGTGTTGGCCGGCGCAGCATTGATGTCCCCACCGAAGTAGAGGTCCAGGACCCGTCCGCCTTCGCCCATCGACACCTCGTCGGCGTGTTCGCGGGCGGTGGAGAACTCGGTGCGCAGCACCCGCATCGACAGCCGGCCGCGACGATTGAGGATCACAGTGTCGGTCTCGGCCGCGGCGAGCACGGCGTTCTTCCACGCGTCGTGCACCGGTGACTCGGCCGTGGTCAACATGCGCGTGCCCATCTGCACGCCGTCGGCCCCGAGCACCAGCGCCGCGGCCAGCGAGGCGCCATCGACAAACCCGCCGGCGGCGATGATCGGGAGGTCGGTCCGCGATCGCACGAGGGGTATGAGCACCATCGACGAGGGTCCGTCGGGGTTCTTGAACCCGCCACCCTCGACGCCCTCGACCACGAGACCATCGACGCCAGCGTCGATCGCCTTGAGCGCGCCCCGGAGTGTGGGCACGACGTGGAACACGGTGAGCCCCGCCTCTTTCAGTACCGCGGTGTAGCGGTTCGGGTCGCCCGCCGATGTGGTGACGAACCTCACGCCGTTGTCGACCACGAAGTCGATGATCCCCGGGTCGCGCACGAAGGCCTGGGCGATGTTCACGCCGAAGGGCCGGTCGGTGAGGTCACGCATCTTGGCGATCTCGAAACGCACGGCGTCGAGCTCACCCGAGCTGGTCTCGATGATCCCGAGGCCCCCGGCTTCGGATACCGCCGCCGCCAGCTGGGCTCGGGCCACCCAGCCCATAGGGGCTTGGACGATCGGCTTGTCGATGCCGAGCAACTCGGTGATGCGCGTCTTCATGGGGCCGATGCTCGCATACGCAAACCGCGCACCGTCAGACGAACAACGCGGAAAGCTGGTTGTGCACCCGGAGCCCAGAGTCGGTCGGAACCACGCGTGATCCAGAACGGTGACACCAACCCCGCGAGACGCCCTGGTCGACCGCTTGCCGAACCGACTCGGGCGGGGCGCCGGCGCGGGCGCCCACCTCGGCTACGGAGACACCAGCTGTGGTGCGGAGGCCGGCGAGCATCGACTCGGTCCAATACGTCGCCGCGTCGATCCGATCGCCATGGCCGCGTTCTCCAGTGAGCCACCGCTCGAGCGGCGGGGTGCGCCGGCGCTCGGTGAGCCATGGCGAGCCGATGGGTGCCGGCTCGTGGCTGGTGGCGCCCGGTCCGATCCCGAGGTAGCAGCGGTTGGCCCAGTACGCCTGGTTGTGGCGACACGCCTTCCCCGGTAGAGCGTGATTGGACACCTCGTACTGGTCGAACCCAGCCCGCGCGAGCACCGTCGAAGCGGTGTCGTAGGCGCCGGCCTCGATATCGGGATCGACCGACACCCCGGCGGCCGCGAACGGCGTGCCCGGCTCGATCGTCAGGGTGTACGCCGAGACGTGGTCGACGCCGAGCGCGGCGACCCGCGCCAGGTCGGCCGCGACATCCTGCTCCTCGACGGCGGTGATCACGTCGGCGTTCACGACCTCGAACCCGGCGCCCAAGGCATGCTCGACGGCGGTACGCGCTCGGCGGGAATCGTGATTGCGGCCCAGCCGGGCGAGCACCGCGTCGTCGAGCGACTGGACCCCGATGCTCAGCCGGGTGACGCCGAGGTCTCGCCACGCCCGGGTGGTCGAGGCGTTCACATCCGCGGGGTGGGCCTCGAGGGTCACCTCGGCGTCGGATTCGATCTCGAACCGCCGTCGAATCGACGCGAACAGAGATTCGATCTCGCCGATCCGAAGGTGTGACGGCGTGCCGCCCCCGATGTAGACCGTCGACGGCACGACCTCGAACCGTGCGGCTCGCTCGGCCGCGTCGCGGTCGAGCTCGGCCAGATAGGCCGCCACCGCGCCGCGGCGCCGATGCACGACGTGGAAGTTGCAGAACGGGCAGATGGTCGGGCAGAACGGCACGTGGACGTACAGGTGCCGGACCGTTCGATCCTCGGCCTCGGTCATAGTTGTCGCTGGGGGCTACGCGCCCCCAGACCCCATCGGCATCCGGGGAGCTGCGCTCCCACGGCTGCTCTACTCGCTCGCTCCGCTTCGCTCATAGATTCCATGGCCCTTGGGGCCGCCACGACCGATGAGAGCCATGGCGGGGTGTGGGCAGCGAGGGGGGTGTGGGGGGAACGGCTCTTCCTGTTCCCTCCACCGGTCGCCCGATCCGGCTTCGCCGGTCGGGTGACCGGTAAGCGGGCGCCGGAGGCGCCACCATCGGAAAACTCGCCCGAACGGAGCAAGCGAGCGAAGCGAGCGCCGCGAGTGAGGGTGACTCTCCTCATAGCGCGCCCAGGAAGGTGAGCAGTCGCGCCCGTTGGGTGGCGGGCAGGGCCATGAACCTGCGCCGGGCCTCGGCCGCCTCGCCACCGTGCCACAGGATCGCCTCCTCGGGGTTGCGGGCCCGGCCGTCGTGCAGCAGCGCCGAGTTGCCGTTCACCACGTCGTGAAGGCCGAGCCCCCACAGCGGCGGGGTGCGCCACTCGAACCCGGTGCCGTCGGCGAGGTCGTCTCCCATGTCGTGCAGGAGCAGGTCGGTGTAGGGCCAGATCGTCTGATCGGCGATCCCGACCACGGCATCGAAGCCGGTCTCGTGCCGGGGAGTGTGGCACGACGCGCAGCCGACTTCGGCGAACAGCGAGGCACCGGCGACCACCGCAGGGTCGTCGACCTCCCGCATGGCTGGTACCGCGAGCGCGACGGCGTAGAACGCGTCGGCCGCCAGGTCCTCGTCGGACATCTCGGGCGGTCGACCGGAGCCGTCGGGTCGCACCGAAGTGGAGATCCCCATGTCGTCGGCCAGCGCGTTCGCGGTCTGCGTGAGGACGTCGGGGGCGGTGGCCCTCCAGCCGAACCGGCCGAGCCGGCCATCGACAACGGACGGCCGCCCCGACACGCCGTCGCCGTCCGCGTCGTCGGGGTCGGCCGCCGCCTCGATCGCGACGGCGGGTATCGCCCCGAGGAGACCCAGACCGGCGAGCCCCGGCGCCGTCCGCACCGACACAAGGGCATCCGGTGGCAACGTATCGACCGACCATGCCGGCCGGCGCAGCGACACCGTCATGCCGTCGGGGTACGTGCCCGTCTCGTCGGACCAGAGCACGGCGAGACGCCCTTCGGCCGCGGGCCCGTCGAGCTGCACGCTCGAACCGAAGCCGGGAACGGGCGACCCGTCGGGTAGCGACACCCGGATGACCGGCCCGGGTTCGATCACGACTCCCGACACGTCGGGGATGGGGCCGCGCCCGTTGTTCACGTGGCACGACATGCACCCGGGGCCGTTGTACCCGGGCCCCAATCCCTCGGCCTCGGTGAAGAAGTGCTCGAAGACCTCGTTGCCTTCGGCAAAGTACACCTGGTCGGGCAGAGAGAGGCTGCGCGCCGACAGGTTGAAGGCCCGGTCGGTGGCGTCGCGAGCCGTGGTGGCGCCACCGAGTCGCCAGTCGAGCTCGACCGATGGCTCGGTCGTGAGCCGCCCGTCGTCGGCGCACGCGACGATCGCCGCCACGAGCACGAACCAGCTCGCGGGCTTCACATCACGGTGTAGGGACGGCGATGGCGTCGAGATCGATCACCGGCGGGTCGCTCGACGCCGGCACCGGCGGAGCGGTCGCGGCGTCGGGCATCGACTCTTGCGCCGGGGGCACCGGCATGGTCTGGTAGTCCGCGACGGGGTAGGTTCCGGCGTTCGGAGATCCGTTGCCGGTGAGCGGCCCGCCGGTGCCGTCGCACGGCGCCTGGGTCTCGAGATCCTCGGGCGTCGACGTGGTGAACGTGTTGCCCTCGAAGCAGTTGCCGGCTGCGCCGGCCGCCGGATCGGCGACGAGCAGGAGCAGGTCGGCGGCTGAGCCCGACACGACGTTGCCGATCACCCGGTTGTTCTCGGCCGGCCAGATGTTCTCGTCGACGAACAGGGCGACGGCGATGCCGCCGAATGGGTTGTCGGTGACCAGGTTCTTGGTGACCAGGTTGTCGAGGCCGCCGGCGACGACGATGCCGGCGCCGAAGGCGAGGTCCCAGTCCGCGCCTTTGCGGGGCGTGTTCTCGTTGCCGTTGTCGTACACGTGGTTGCCGGCGAACACCGCCCCTTGCTGGGGGGCCAGCTCCTCGCTGTCGAGGGTGTTGGGGACCACGCCGGTCCGATTGCTCCGGAACACCGACTCGATCACGTACAGCTCGCCGCCCGCGTTGGTGCCCGAGTAGCCGAGGGCGTTGTTCTCCGACACCACGTTGCGCACCACGGCGTTGCACGGGTTGCACTGGCCGATGTAGAAGCCCGAGTCGGGGTGGCCCGACCCGTAGCTGTGCTCGATCAGGCCGCCGGTGGCGTTGAACGCGTAGATCCCGTAGTCGCCGTTGTTGTAGGCCGTGATGTAGCTGGCCCGGTAGCCGGTCAGGATGATGTCGCTGTCGTAGTCGCCGGTGAAGAAGATGCCGTTGCCGACATAGCCGGTGACCGTCAGGTTCTCGACGGCCACGCCGTTGGAGAACACCGTGATGCCGTTGGGGCGGTCCTCGGCGTACTCGCCGTCGAGTACCACGGTGTTGCGGTCGACGCCGCGGATCACGATGTCGTTGGTCTGCACGATCACCGATTCGTGGTAGGTGCCTTCGGCGATCAGCACCAGGTCGCCGGGTTGCGCGGCGTCGACGCCCGCTTGGACGGTCGCGAAGTCGGCCGGCACGTTCAACACGTTGTAGGCGTCGTCGTCGCCACCCCCGTCGGGCGCAGCGTCGCCGGCGGGCGCGGTCGTGGTATCGCCGGCGGCCGTCGTGGTGGTCTCGGCCGCCTCGCTGGCGGGAGCGTCGTCGTCATCGCCGCATGCGGCGGCGACGAGGACCAAGACGAGCAGAACGCAGAGGCATCGAGCGGTATGGCGCATGGCCGACAAGGTACTCGCCGCCGGTGCCCAGTTCGCCGTCGCGGTCAGGCGGGTTGCACGACGATGGTGCCGTACTGGGCTCGGCCGGGCGCGCCGTGCAGCGTGCAATGGTACGGGAAGACACCGGGCTCGTCGAACACCCGGCTGGCGGCCGAGCCGGAGGTGAGCTCGGCGATCGGGACCGCGGCGAACGCACCTTCGGCGTCGGGTGTGACGTTGTGGTCGTTGCGACCGTCGTTGGTCCATGTGACCGCGGTACCGGCCGTGATGACGACGTGCTGATCGGTGAAGCGGTTGTCGGTCACCGACACGGTCACCGTCGCCTCGGCCGTGTGATCCACGGCGTCGGCGGGAACGTCGGCTGGCTCGTTATCGGCCGCCGCCGTGTCGGCGGTACCTGTGAACGCCGTGTCTACGTCGTCGTCGCCGCATGACGCGACGGCGAGCAGGGCGATCGCGACCAGGAGCGGCGGCTTCATCGTTGTCGCTGGGGGCTACGCGCCCCCAGACCCCATCGGCATCCGGGTCGCTTCGCTCCCTCGTCTGCACTCGCTCGCTGCGCTTCGCTCATCGCTCGGTGACGTGCCGGCAGGCCTCGAGCAGGATCGGCACGAACCGGTCGGCGCCGGTCACGCAGACGTCGTGGGTCGCCCCGTCGAGGTGCCAGTGGCGGGCTTGGGGCAGCAACCGGGCCAGAGCGAGCTGGCCCGACGTGGGCACCAAGGTGTCGGCCCCGGTGGTGATCACCGCAGTGGGGACGTCGACGCTCGAGATCCACGCACGCGAGTCGAACCGGCCGATCTGGCTGCCGGCCTCGGTGATGGCGCGCAGGCAACTGCTGCGGATCTCCTCGATGATCCACGGGTGCAGGCCGCGGTCGCGTGTGCGGCTCTGGATCAGTCGGCCGAGCACCGGCCGCCGGGCCGGATCGGGGAGAACGCGGGTCGCCCACGACAAGGTGGTGAGGGTCGGAAACTCCCACCGATGGCGTTTGGTCACCTTGAACCGGGCCGCGGTGGCGGCGAGCACGAGCCCGCTGATCCGCTCGGGGTGCCGGCGCCAGATGAGTTGGGCGACCGCGCCGCCCATCGAGTAGCCGACCGGGACGAACCGGTCGATGCCCAGGTGGTCGGCGACGGCGATCGTGTCGTCCGCGCAGCGCTTCATCGTGAACCGGCGGGGCGACCGGATGCCCCGGCCGTGGCCGCGGTGATCGTGGCTGACCACGGTGAAGTGCTGGGCCAGGGCGTCGATCGACGGGAACCAGTTGAGGTCGCTCGTGACCGTCCAACCGTGCTGGAGGATCAGCGTCGGAGCATCGGGAGGACCGGCGACCCGGCGGACGAACAGACGGCCACGGCGAGGCAGGTCGACCCATTCCCCGTCGGGGAGCGTCGGCGCGTGACCCGACGCCGATTCAGCCTTGGGCAGGCGGACGATGGGAACGGTCGCGACCACGGCGTGACGGCCTACTTGACGGTTACGACGTGCACGACGAGCGTGCCGCCCGGCGCCTCGTATGAGACCTGATCGCCGCGCGTCGCGCCCATCAGCGCCGAGCCGAGGGGCGACCATGGCGAGATGACCTGGAGGTCGGCCTGGCGTTCCTCGATCGAGCCGATCAGGTACCGCTCGACCTCGTCGTCGCCCTCGTAGCGGATCCCGACGATCGATCCGACGCTCACGGTGTCGCCGCCGCCGGCTTCGACGATCTTGGCGTCCTGCAGCAGGCGCTCGAGGTGGAGGATGCGGCCCTCCATCTTCCCCTGTTCCTCCTTGGCGGCGTGATAGTCGCCGTTCTCGGACAGGTCGCCGAGTTCGCGCGCGGTCTCGATCTTGCGGGCGATGTCGATGCGCCCGATCGAGGTGAGCTCGACCAGCTCGGTTCTGAGGCGCTCGTACGCGGCCTTGGAGAGATGCGTTGCGGCCATGGGCCAAGGGTAGCCATCCGGCCGCTGCTTGCCGTCCATCGGCGCGCGGCGGATATACTTGGCGACCGTGAGTACGCAACCGTCGGTGGTGATCATTCGCTAGCGCACGCTTTTCGGCGTGCGCTTCTCGACCGTCCGCACCGCGGGCGGTCGTTTCATGTTCTGGGACGAAAGCAGACCGTTGATGTCACATCGTGTTGGGGTGGTCCGGGGCGACGGGATCGGCCTCGAGGTGATCGACGAAGGGCTCAAGGTGATCGCCGCGGCGGGCGTGGACCTCGACACCGTCGACTACGACCTCGGCGGCCTGAGGTATCTCCGCGACGGCACGATCCTGCCCGACGAGATCGTCGACGAGTGGAGGGGCCTCGATGCGCTCTACGTGGGAGCGGTCGGCACGCCCG
Source organism: uncultured Acidimicrobiales bacterium (assembly GCA_964390555.1). Lineage (GTDB taxonomy): Bacteria > Actinomycetota > Acidimicrobiia > Acidimicrobiales > SHLQ01 > CAVTWS01. The sequence goes on from CAYMJU010000134.1 coordinate 44,669, forward strand.
AGGTTCCTCCCGGTGTGATCGAGCGGGGCCTGCTGCTGAAGATGCGGTTCGAACTCGACCTCTACGTCAATTTGCGGCCGTTCCTGATGGTCGACAAGGGCATCGACTTCATCGTCATCCGCGAGAACACCGAGGGCAGCTACGCCGGCGAGGGCGGCTTCCTCCGCAAGGGCACCCCGCACGAGGTCGCCACCCAAGGCTCGGTCAACACCCGCCATGGCGTCGAGCGCTGCGTGCGCTACGCCTTCGACCTGGCCCGCTCGCGGCGCGGTCACCTCACGCTGGTCCACAAGACGAACGTGTTGACCTACGCGGGTGATCTCTGGGAGCGCACCTTCAACGAGGTTGCGTCCGAGTACCCCGACGTGGCCACGGCCTACAACCACGTCGACGCCGCGTGCATCTACTTCGTCGATGATCCCCAGCGCTACGACGTGGTCGTCACCGACAACCTGTTCGGCGACATCCTCACCGACCTCGGTGGAGCGGTGAGCGGCGGGATCGGGTTCGCGGCCAGCGCCAACCTCCACCCCGGGCGGGTGTCGATGTTCGAGCCGGTCCACGGCTCGGCGCCCGACATCGCCGGGCAGAACAAGGCCAACCCGATCGCGGCCATTCTGTCGGGCGCCATGATGCTCGACCACCTCGGCGAGACCGGCGCGGCCGACCGGATTCGCGTCGCGTGCGCATCGTGCACCGGCACCAAGGGATCGACCACCGAGCTCGGCGACGCCGTCGTCGCGGCCCTCTGACGGGAGACATCAATGCCCATCACCCCCACCCCGAAGATCTGGATGAACGGCGAGCTCGTCGACTGGGCCGACGCCAACGTCCACATCCTCACCCACACGCTCCACTACGGCACCGGCGTGTTCGAGGGCATCCGTGCCTACGAGACCGCCCAAGGACCGGCCGTGTTCCGCCTCACCGAACACATCGAGCGGCTACACAACTCGGCTCGCATCATGATGATGGAGATGCCGTACTCGGTCGACGAGCTCGTCGAGGCGACCAAGGACACGGTCCGCTCGACGGGTCTGCCCGGTTGCTACGTGAGGCCCATCGCGTACTACGGCTACGGCGAGATGGGCCTCGCCACCACCAATTGCCGGACGGACGTGGCGATCGCGTGCTGGCCCTGGGGCGCCTACCTGGGCGACGATGCCCTCACCAAGGGCGTGAAGATGAAGATCTCGTCGTGGACCCGCCACGACCACAACACCATGCCACCGGCGTCCAAGACGACCGGCAACTACGTCAACTCCACCCTCGCCAAGATGGAGGCCCTCCGCGCTGGCTACGACGAGGCCATCATGCTCAACCCGGCCGGCATGATCGCCGAGTGCACGGGCGAGAACCTGTTCGTTTCTCGCCACGGCCGGTTCATCACCCCGCCGCTGTCTTCGGGCGCGCTCGAGGGCATCACCCAGTCGGCGGTCACCACCATCGCCCGCGACCTGGGCTTCGAGGTCGTCGTAGGCGACGTGGCCCGCAGCGACCTGTACATCGCCGACGAGATCTTGGTGTGCGGCACCGCGGCCGAGGTCAGCGCCGTCAACTCGGTCGACGACCGATCCGTCCCCTGCCCGGGACCGATGACCAAGGCCATCGCCGACGTCTATGGCCAGGCCGTGCGGGGCAAGGTCCCCGAATACGAGCACTGGTGCGAGTATGTCCGGTAGCGCCCTGCCAGCGCTGCCGGCGTCGGTAGCGATCTACGACACGACGCTTCGCGACGGCAGCCAGCTCGAGGGCATCAGCCTGACCGTCGATGACAAGCTGCGGATCGCCGAGCA